>NZCE01000053.1 GCA_002688185.1 Spirochaetales bacterium | reverse complement strand
CTTGAGCCGCCGCTTGAGCCGCCGCTTGAGCCGCCGCTTGAGCCGCCGCTTGAGCCGCCGCTTGAGCCGCCGCTTGAGCCGCCGCCCGGACCCGTTCCCGAACTTGCTGCGGAAACTGCGCCGCCTGATTCTGAGACTCCGCCGGAGCCTGACCCGGCATCAGCAGAGGAACCGGATGAGCCACCAGCGCTCTCCCTGAGCGCCGATCAACCTTCCGGCCTTCTACGTCGGCTCGAAGAGCTCGCGGAACACTTTCCAAATAAGGCGCGCAAGATTTTTGACGATCAAGATCTTCTCTTGAGGATGGAGGCTCTCAGAAGCCGCCTCAAAGGCAGTAAAGGTATACAAAAAAAATATAGCGGTGAGACGGCCACACCCACAAAAGCAGATCTCAGCTCATCATCAATTGCTCAAACATTCACCTACCTTCAGGGCCTCGCCAAGGGCCTTCCCAATGAGCGAATCGGTCTTGCGCTCACGCAAAAAATCTCTCATATTGTAGACAGCGTAAGGAGAAAGCCTGATGGATAGTCAGCGGTATATATATGCCATCGACTCGTATATAGAACGGATGCCCAGCCTTCCCACCAGCATTGCCAAAGTGCTGGAGGTATGTAACGATCCGCAGGCTTCTCCGGCCGATCTCAATAAAATAATCAGCATTGATCCAGTTCTCATGGGCAGAGTTATGAGACTGATTAATTCCGCCTACTACGGTCTTAATCAGGAAATAACGTCCCTAGTTCGTGCAATTATCATGTTGGGCGTAAACACGGTAAAAAACTTATCGCTGAGCACCGCGGTACTCGGCACCCTCGGTACAACTTCTGATTCACAGGCCCTCAACATGGAAGGATTCTGGAGACATTCACTCTGTGTGGGAGTCACCGCAAAGCTTATTGCCTGGCAGAGAAAAATAGATAGAAAGTTCCATGAGGAGTATTTTATTGCCGGGCTTCTTCATGATATTGGCAAAATCCCCCTCAATAATCGGCTGCCTAAGCAATATATGGAGGTAATAGCCCTCATGGACTCAGAAGCTATTGCCCTTCATGATGCTGAAACCCGGATCATCGGTGTTGACCATAGTAAAGTGGGCGGCATGATTGTCGATAACTGGAATTTGGGCGCAGAGATCTACGATACAATAAGCTATCATCACGCTGCCGGGGCTTACGATGGTGAGTTTAAAGACATTATCTATACGGTGGCCATGGCAAACTATTTTGCAAATGTAGAAGAAATCGGATTCTCCGGGGATCGGTATCCGCAATCTTTAGATCCGTCTATTGCCGGCTATTTGAATTTCGATATCGGCTATATCGAGGATGAACTTGCGCACCGAGTTAACACGGAGATCGAGAAGGCCCGCATATTCCTCCAGGTCGCCAGCTAGCCGCATCAGGAGTGTTCTCATGAAAATACGGTTTTGGGGAGTACGTGGCTCAATCCCCTGTCCAGGTCCTAATACGGTAGAATACGGCGGTAATACCGCGTGCCTCGAGCTCAGATTTGGAGAGGAAGAGAAGCTTATTATCATGGATGCCGGATCGGGAATTAGGGCTCTCGGAAACCACATGATGCAGAACGATTTGCCAAAGGGTCCAATAGATACTTCAATATTCATTACCCACACCCATTGGGATCACATAATGGGTTTTCCCTTTTTTACACCGATATTTATTCCGAGCAGCAAGCTCAAGGTTTACGGCCCGGTCACCTATGAGGATGAAGGTCTTGATCGAATCATAGGCGATCAGCTCACCTATCGATACTTCCCCATAAAACACAGCGAGCTGGCCGCCGACATTACCTATCACCCCCTCAAAGAAAGTTCCATAGACCTCGGTGACGGCATACAAGTCACCACAAAATACCTAAACCACCCAATTCTCTGTCTAGGATATCGATTTGAGCGGGAGGGAAAGGTTTTTTGCACGGCTTATGATAATGAACCGTTCAGAAACGTATTTCCGTCGGATCCGGAAGATCCCCGATATGACGCTATGGCAGCGGAAGAGGGGGAGATCGCAGCGAGGGAGGAAAATGAGAAGGTCCTCCAATTTTACCAGAATGCCGACATCTTGGTACATGATACCCAGTATACCAACGAGGAGTATCTCGATTCCAAGTTGGGGTGGGGGCACACGCCATTTGAGTTTGCAATAAACTCTGCACACAAAGCTGGGGTGAAAAAGCTGGTACTGTTTCACCACGATCCGCTTCGCACCGATGAACAAATCGACGGATTGCTGGAGCACTATCGGGAGCTCATTGGCGGCAAGACCGAAATGGAAATCGAAATGGCTCGGGAGGGGATGGTACTCGAGCTCTAAAGGCACGCAAATCTCAAAAACTTCATCGTCAAAATGCAAGCTGACATTTTAACGCCGCTGAGATATACTTGGTTTCGACCATTGGGGGATTAGCTCAGATGGTAGAGCGATAGGTTCGCAATCTATAGGTCAGGGGTTCAATTCCCCTATCCTCCAAAAGATCGGGAGGTGGAACGCGGCAAGTGCGAGTGTGACCTACACCCGTCGTGCAAGTGCTGGCCGTTAACAGCAGTATGCAGAGGTGCCATTGATGGCGAAACGGCCTCCCGAGCGCTACGAACCCGGTGAGCTAAAGCGGACAAGGAATAACTTGGGCGGTCTCTCGTTTGAAGAGGCAAAGCAAATGTCGGCCACCTTGGGTGGCGAGATCGGCGTCGAGCGCTCGGAAACCCATTTACAAAAAAAATATGAGAAGCTAAGGCAGCTGAATCGACGCAAGTCCGATAAAATTCTTCGCCGGCAACAAGCTGAGATAATCAAGAATGACCCAACGGCAATAAGCAATCGTGTAAAAGCGATACTCCCCGGAAACGGTGCTGGCTATTTCAACCGGATCAGAATGAATTTCCTGGCCGCCAAGTCGGATCACAAGATAAAAACTTACCGTGGTGCTTTTACGTCCCTGTTCTCTTTTGCCATCAAGGATCAAGATTTTATCAACCCGCAATTTATCGCGCACGGAGACGTTCTATTTTTCCGGCATATCGACAGGCTCGTGCGGTCGGTACGCGGGCTTTTGACAATTAACCAGCGTCATCGGGAAAACAGAATCAGAAATGCGTTTTTTGTACAGATCCTCTCGATAATAAAAGATTGGGACATTGAAGGGCTTCATCAAGAGTTGTCGCATCTGCAAAAGTCCCCTCGCCAGCTCTCATTTCGATATTGCAGCGGCTTGGTTCGGCGAATTTTTGGTCCGATTATCCGGCTTATGGATCTCACCGGCGGGCAGTTTATTCGAGCCGCACTCAAACGAGCCCATGATCTAAATATTATGTCCCTCCCCAAGAATCATCCCGATGTGGAAAGGACAAAGCGGTACTATGTCACTGCCGTCGGTGAGCTGGACCGGGTTCTTAAAAACCTAAAGTTTCAATGTTATCCTTTGCTCATGAAGTTGGCGTGCGACCGTTTTACTCCGTATCATTCGTTCTATTTTACCCATCGCACTGAAATACTCGATTACCTGGGCTTTCATGGGACCGACATTCTTACCGTTCCAAACATAGTGGCTGACGAATATTTTAGCGAGCCGGAGGAACCTGTAGCCACCAGCCAAAAACCGGAACCAAATATATTTGAGCAGCCGGATCTGCAGAAAGGATTTGAGATTCTTGAACGAATGTTCCCACAGGCCGGGTGGGCAAATCTCGAAAGCTTTCCGGATATGTACCCCTACTTTGCCACATTATTTATCTTTCCCAGAGGTTTTGAGCTTGTACCCCGGCAGGACTGCCTGCAACAAATCATAATACTAGCATCAATCCTCCAAGAGCTTTTCTACGGATTCCGGGCCATCGAGTTTGGTGAAATTCCGTCTGAAGATTTCCGTTATTATAAGTTCGGGGAGGTTATTAATTCTGCCATAGACAAATGGCGGCAATTTATCGATGAGCTTGTTGCGCAACACTATCTTGCCAATCTATATGAATATTGCAGAGAAATTGAGAGTAACCCCCGGTTCAGATCCACCGTTTTTGGCGTAAAACAGCGCGATTATCTTATCTGGTTAAAGAAACTTTACATATTGCCCCATCTCGCGGTTGGAACGCCAAAGCCAAAAGAGATGCGTCACTCCTCCCAGGAGTTGTTTACTCTGGTCGCCGAGCTTTGTGAAGTGCTCTCCCGGGTGGCAGCTGAACTGGCTGATCCAACTATCAACAGGCCAAAAACGGTGAAAAATCCCGCCGCTCCCTTTGAGTTTGAGATCGAGAGTCCGGTGTCACAGAGATTCAAGGATGTAATGTTTCTCTACCACGAGGAAGCGACAAATGAAAATCTGCTGCTCTTCTCATATTCGATCTTGCGGGTTTTAAGCGTTCTGTTGAATAGCAAACGGAGTCCTTTTTACCCATATCCGAGCGAGGAAATCTACCGGCGTGAATCCGCGGACTCGGCCGTGCCGATGTACAAGGTCCCCGCGTTGGATCCCACTCCTTTTTACCGAGAGGCAGATTCTGCGATTTCTTTAATCGATCAACCTCCAGTGCAAAAACCGATAGCCGTCAAAGACAGGTTAACGAGTATGTTTAATATGCAGGGCATACGAAATCAACTTGGTACTGATATCGATCTTTTCCATCAAAAGAAGATTCCGTTTACTCTTATGTCGTTGGAGATCAGAAATTTTAACGCATATTGCAATGAAAACGGTGAAGACGCCGGGGTAGACCTGCTTCGTCAAGCGGCCTCGACAATCAACTATTCTATCCGTGAGTACAAAGATGTTCCGGGTCGCGCGGATACTGCAAAGTTCTTTATTATCCTGCCGGGATCAGTCAAAGAAGAGGCAGTAAGTCTCGCGGTGCGTCTGATGGTGAAATTCAATGACTACAGTGCGCCCCGTGTTGAGGTGGCCGCAGGCGTTGTGCAGTTTGCACGCACCTGGGGCAAGGAAAAGCTTATCCGCGTTGCTCGCCAAGCCGCGGAGAAAGCCATGGGGATGCCCTCGCCTTCCCTCTGTATATATGATGCAAAAACAAACCGGTATCTATCCCTAAAAGAGCACAGAAACACATAAGGCGTGCCGTACCGGCTGACGGGCTACAGATCAAATCCCCAGGACCCAGTGTCGATCAATTTACCTTTTAGTTCCTCGTACCGGTCACGGTAATACTGCTTCCAGATATCTGAAATTTTCATGGATGGCAAATCCTTGAATGGCACGACTACCATCCCATAATCGGGATCTTGATAGTTTGCTATTGGCACGGCGTGAGTTCTGACGATTCGCCATCCGCCGTCTCTCAGAATGAGCTCGACATAAAAGAGCGCACCCTCACCGGTACCAAGTCGCTCAGAAAACGGATCTGCAGGATTTATATTCCATGTTTGGCCGGAAATTAAATTGCCGGTTGAATAGAGAATGAGTTTTTGCGATCCCTCGAACTCAAGAGTTTCCCACGTCTGAACCACATGGGGATGGTGTGACCAGAGGATGTCAACTCCCGCCTGCACAAGCCTGCGGAAAAACAGCCGTTTCCAGGCAGGAATTTCCCTTGCGTACTCAACTCCGCCATGATAGGAGAGCACGAATACATCAACCTCTTTTGCCAATGCCTGAACTCGGTCTATCAGAGCCTCCTCCGCCCACTTCCGATAAAAAGGTACGACATTCACCCGCTCGTCTGTTACCAGCTTGTTGAGAAATGAAGTGACGGCTAGAAATCCAATTTTGCAGCCGTTGCGGCGGATTATTGTCTGGGTAAACTGCTCTTCTGGTTGGAAATGAATTCCATTGTAATAGATGTCACGCCCAATTCCTAGCAAGGCCACTGAACGCAAAGTTTGAAGCATTGACGCGGCGCCTATGTCATGTGAATGGTTATTGGCGAGAGAAAGGACATTAAAACCGGCATCCAGCGCCGCGCTTACGTATTTGGGAGGCGCGTTAAACCTTGGATATCCGCTATTCGGTGACGCAGGATCAACTACAAACTCAAGATTCGCAAATCGCAGGTCGGCATAGGCAAGGTATTTTCGGATCCCGGCATAGATATTTTTATACGGTCTTCGGCTGAGATTTACATCATGAGCCATGATGTCACCGGAAAACACCATTGTAAGGGTTGATACGACAGTGTCCGGCTCAGTGCGGCGGCTCGAAAGTAGATTTGTGGAGGTTATCGGGGTCGAGCCGGTTGCAAGCAAAGCTAAGAAAAGCGGAACGATGAAAATGCCCAACCTTTTTGTCTTTGCTACGGTCATCCAGCCAACCTCCGGCCGAGGCCCCTGACCTCCAAATGCAATTATGATACATTTACTGTTCGGGTGGGGCGAGATTGCGGCCCCAACTATACCACAAAAAACATCTCCCTGGACTAACGATTGCGGAAAAAACGCGGAGTTATCCCCCCATGAGAGCGGAACCCTTAAGAGAAACCGATCTCTACTTCCCGGTTAAAGAGTACCTCATTGAGCAGGGGTATCAGGTAAATGCCGAGGTAAAGGGATGTGATATCACCGCCACAAAGGGAAACGAGCTTGTCGTAATAGAGCTAAAAACTCATTTTAACGCTACCCTACTTATCCAAGCTGTTGAGCGGCAGAGAATCGCCGATGCCGTATACATCGCGTTGCCGCATCCGACGGATACCCGCAGAAATCGAAACTGGCGGGGGATGTGCCATTTATTAAAACGGCTGGAGATCGGACTAATCCTTATTCATTTCCTCAAGTCCGGACCGAGAATCGAGGTACATTTTCACCCTTCCCTCTATTCGCCCCGGCGACAGCAAAAAAAAAGACGGACGGTTATACGGGAAATACGCGATCGAAACGGCGATTATAACGTCGGGGGATCTACCGGGACAAAAGTTGTTACTGCCTATCGTGAAAATGCCATTCACATTGCCTGCTGTTTAGAGGCGCGCGGCACTTTAAGTCCGTCGCAACTCCGCGACATGGGGACCGGCAAAAAAACTCAATCTATTCTGGGCAATAATTTCTACGGCTGGTATGAGCGTATATCAAAGGGATTGTACGGATTGCACCCGGACGGCAAAAAAGCTCTGGCATCGTATCCCGCTATAGCAGATTTTTATGAGAAAAAGATCGGGGAGCTCTAAATTCATGAACAAACGTAGCATTTGGCAAGAGGAGTACATCATACGAACATACGAGGTAGGGCGAAACGGGCGTCTCAGCATTACGTCCCTCTGCAACTTTATGCAGGAGTGTGCGTCCAACCACGCCCAGCATCTCGGCTTTGGAAAGGAGTATCTAGACAAAACCAACAGATTGTGGGCTTTAACGCGGCTGCACATTCACATTGACACGCTTCCGGAGACCGGTGGTGTCGCTATTGTGCAAACGTGGCCAAGGGGTACAACAGGCGTCTTTGCCTTTCGCGATTTCCTGGTTGCCGATTCTGAAGGACGTAGCATTGCCGCGGTAACCAGCAGTTGGCTACTTCTCGATGTTGAATCAAAAAAACCCGCAAGACCTGACCACCTTCTCTCGGGTATGCCCATCGAATCCGATCGACACGCCGTGGAATCGCCACTACAAAAGCTCCCCACCTTTGAATCGGGTGAGGTTCTTGATCAGCACATCGTCAGAGTCAGTGATATCGATGGACAAGACCACACAAACAACGCACGGTACGTGGAATGGCTTGAAAACGCGTTTTACCGGGTAGCCGCAGAGGGAGACATACCTGCCTCATGCGAAATTAATTTTCTGGCTGAGGCGAAATTGGGTGATGCTGTGGTCATCTCTTACGCTTCCGCAGGGGAAGATGAGCTTCTTTTCGCCGTGAAACGGTCACCGGACGGTGCGGAACTATTACGGGCCAAGATAGCAACAAAAGAGGCGTCGCAACGGGTAAGCACGGCAAAAAAAGACCAGGATGATGCGTATATCGGCGAAGCGGCCCTTTTTGCCGCGGAGAGGATTCTGGCTCTAGAGCTGACACCACCTGAACGCCAACAGATCACACAGAGCATTCAAGACATCCCAATGAGTTACAGAAAGCGCCGCACCGTTGCTCTATCTAACGAGCTTTCGCCCGCCCCGGTGTTTCGGCCGGCGGCCGGGAACGGCCTGAAAAGATCGGAAACACCCAGCAATACCCAGCACAGGAAAAATGAAGGCATCCCGGATTTGCCAGAAAGCGAAACCGACATCGCATTTGCGCCGATTTCCGCTCTCTCTCACTGGCTGAGACGGGGCGATCTTTCAAGCATCCGACTTACAGAGATTTACCTAAAACGGCTAAAGGCGCATGGCTCCGAGCTCGAGTGTGTCGTCACCATTACCGAAAACCTGGCTTTTGAGCAGGCCGAACGGGCCGACCGCGAGCTCAAATCTGGGAACTGGAGAGGCCCGCTCCACGGCATTCCCTGGGGAGCGAAAGACCTCCTGGACACCGCAGGTGTGCTCACCACATGGGGCGCAACTCCATACAAGGATCGCGTCCCGACGGTTGATGCGTCTGTGGTCAGGCTTCTAAAGAACTCAGGGGCGGTGCTGTTAGGCAAGCTCACCCTTGGCGCCCTCGCACTTGGTGACGTATGGTTTGACGGGAAAACAAGAAATCCTTGGAACTTGGACCAAGGCTCCAGCGGCTCGAGCGCGGGGTCGGCCGCGGCAACCGCAGCGGGGCTCTCCGGATTCTGCATCGGCTCGGAAACCCTGGGCTCTATTGTAAGTCCGTCATTAGTCTGCGGCACAACCGGGCTCAAACCCACCTTTGGAAGGGTTCCGAGGGCAGGGGCCATGGCCCTTTCCTGGTCGTTCGACAAAATCGGTCCCATATGCCGGTGCGTCAAAGACGCGGCTCTGGTGCTTTCGGCAATATCGGCGCACGACTCGTTGGATTCCGGCTCACAATCCCTGCCGTTTAAATTTGATGATTCACGACCGGCGGCAGGCACGCGGGTAGGATACCAGCCGGATTGGTTCTCTGAAGATGAAAAGGGAGAATCGTTTGAAGGGACGCTCAAAGCGGCAAAAGATGCCTGCGCGATGGCGGATATTGAGCTCGTGGAACTGTCGCTGCCCGAGCTCCCGTATCAAGTCCTTTTCCATCTTATCAGCGTGGATGTTGCCGCCGCGTTCGAGGAGCTGACCTTGAGCGGCAGGGATGATGATCTGGTGCGACAGGATAAGGATGCGTGGCCGAACATCCTGCGGACCGCCCGTTTTATTCCGGCGGTGGAATATGTACAATTGCAGCGGTTTAGACGGCTGGTAATGGAGTCAATGCAGAAAACATTTTTGGGTGTAGATGCCCTTATCAGCCCCGAGAACAGAAGCAATATGCTCGTTATCTCAAACGCCACCGGAGAGCCTTCCCTCACGATCCGTGCGGGATTCAGAGAAGATGGTACGCCGTTTGGTCTGACAATTTGGGGAGACGTTGGTGGCGAGGCGTCGATCTGCCGAATCGGCATGGTGTTTGAGGAGAAATTCGACGTCTGGGACAAACGACCGGAACGGTTCGCCGAAAGTTGAGGGCGTCTCACAACCCGCCCGGCGCTCAAATCCACCACGTATTGGCAGATTGGGTGCCGGGCGTTCGGCTTTTTACCACTTGCCGGTCTTAGCCGCCGTGGGTTTTGGGAAATCCGCCGTTTCTTTGAGATTCTCTTCAATTACATCTTCGGGCAACGCGTAATCTTGAAGCTCATTTTCAAAATATGCTTCAAAACCGCGCAAGTCCATGAGTCCGTGACCGCTTAGATTAAAGATGATGACCTTTTCCTTCCCCTCTTCCTTTGCTCTCCGGGCTTCTTGGATGACAGCAGCTACGGCGTGACTTGTCTCCGGTGCAACGATAATACCTTCGTTTCTGGCAAACGTTACCGCCGCTTCATAACATTCAAGCTGGTGAATTGCCCTGGGGGTGCACAATCCCTCTACGGCCGACTGCGATACGAGGGGTGCCATACCGTGATACCTCAAACCGCCTGCATGAATCGGCGGCGGGACAAACCCGTGGCCTAGCGAATGCATCGGCAAAAGTGGTGTCATACCTGAAGCGTCACCGAGATCGTATACAAACAGACCTTTGGTGAGGGTGGGACACGACGTGGGTTCAACGGGGATAATATTGATCTCCGCACCGTTGATTTTATCATTCATAAACGGAAAGGCAAGGCCGGCAAAGTTGCTTCCTCCGCCGGCGCAACCGATCACGACGTCTGGGAGTTTTTCACCAAATTGTGCAAGTTGCTTTTTGGCCTCGAGTCCGATTATTGTCTGGTGCATCAATACATGATTCAGCACGCTCCCGAGAGAGTATTTAGTAGATCCCGACTGATCTGTGACCGCCGCCTCTACCGCCTCGCTGATGGCAATGCCTAGACTGCCGGGAGTATCAGGAAACTTTTCAAGGATGTCCCGTCCGGCCTTAGTTTCCGTACTGGGACTGGCAACACATTCTGCGCCCCAGGTTTTCATCATTACTTTGCGGTACGGCTTCTGTTCAAAACTAATCCGTACCATATATACCTTGCACTCGAGGCCGATAATTGAACAGGCAAACGCGAGGGCGCTCCCCCACTGACCGGCGCCGGTCTCCGTTGTTATCCGTTTGGTACCCTCTTGTTTGTTGTACCACGCCTGAGCTACCGCGGTATTTGGCTTATGGCTTCCCGGAGGAGACACACTTTCATTTTTGTAGTAAATACGAGCGGGGGTTCCCAGAACTTTCTCAAGCCCTAAAGCCCTCTGCAACGGGGTGGGTCGCCACCTCATTAAAATTTCCAAAATCTCTTCTGGGATATCAATCCAAGGTTTGGGGCTTACCTCTTGTTCAATCAGACCCATGGGAAAGATGGGTGTAAGCATATCCGGTGAAACCGGGTTGCCGTCGGGTCCGAGTGGCGGCTGCAGCGGGGATGGAAGATTTGCAGCGAGATTATACCACTGTCTGGGCATGTCCTGTTGCGATAGAACCGCATTGATCATATTCTGCTCCTTTACGCTTCTCTCCAATAGAAACATTTATACGGGAGCCCGGTGATCCTGTCAAGATTTTTCTAGGATGAGGATTTCGGCTTAGCGAGCAAAAACCGGGCCGACCCGCTGGCAATCAACTCGCCATCGGCGTGCACCGTGCCTCTTGTCTCCAAGATTCGGGATTTTGATCGGCCCACATGCCCTTCAACTACGATTCGACTTCCGGTAATTAGAGGCTTGTGAAACCTGACGGTGAGCTCAGCGGTGATGGCGTGACCGCTCATGCTGATACACGCATGGGCCATGGCCTCATCGAGAAGCATCGATAAAAGCCCCCCATGGGTCATCTCCCGCCACCCAGAAAACCATTCCGGAACATCAAGCGCGCAGGATGCGCCTCCCTTTCGATCATAGGTAAAATCAAGTTTAAGACCGCGCTTGTTCTCTTTTCCGCAGCAGAAGCAATGATCGTCCCTAACCGGAATTGGTTCCATTGATTACGACTAGTTGGTCAGCGAGATGAGTTTCTCGTTCGTCTCCCTAAACCGCTTGACGACAACCGGGAGAATATCGAGGGCTATTTCAGGATGGGTTTTCATAACCGAGGTAAAATCCCAGGAGACGAGTACCAGGCATTCTGTATCCTCTACCGCTATCACGTTGGCAGTCCGCTTTGCGCCGTCAAGAACGGCAAACTCTCCGATAAACTCACCGGGAACATGCGTGGCAATCTCGATCTCCCTGCCATCATTCGTCGTTTTTACCACTTTCACCTTGCCTGACGTGATGATAAAGAGGCCAAGTCCCTCATCTCCCTGCCGCACCACATGATCACCGGCCGCAAATGATCGAGCGGTGCACGCGCGACCAAGGCGACGCAAGTTTCTGTCATTTAAATTGGAAAAAAGGCTCACATTTTTCAAGAACTCGGATATCTCCATGTCGTCTCCTCTAATGGCCTACCGCGGGCGTTACCGGCTCCTCAATCACCCGTTCAAATATCCGTGTTGACAAGAGCCGCTGCACCAGCTTTGGATCAGAGATTCGTCGTTTCTCATCATCGAGACAGCTCCGCGCCTTCTCGAGGTATCCGATTTTCTCCTCATAGCGATATTTCAGATACCAATAAACGATTATTTCCTGGGAATCCAGAAGTGGGTCCAGATGGACGATAAAATCGCACTCTTTCAGGAAAAAACGGGCATTGTCCGGATCATCCATCACAGTATAAATTTCCGAAAGCAGTGTCACAAGGCCGAACTGATGGTGGTAAGCGGCGTATTTCATCCCGACCTTGGCACCTTCCTCGGCATAATCGACAGCCTTCTGCAACCTTCGGGTATGATAGTGTGCTACGGCAAGCAACCGGTATGTCTCAATAAGATTGCAGTCATCCTGCATCTGATAGGCGAAATATTCCGCCTGTCTGAGGGCATTGTCTACCTCTCCGTCACCACCGGTGTACCATTGGCTTACGGCAAGCATGGAGTATGTCTCGGATGTATCCTGCGCCGTGGCAAACTGATACTTGAGCAACTCGAGACAGATCGGCCGTAGCCTCTCGAAATTGTGGGATCGCAGGTATAGCGAACAGAGCTTGTGATAGCCGATAAACCACATTTCATCCGCTTGAGGGCTGGCTCTCTGAAGCTTGTCTTGAAGGAGCGCTTCCGCTCTGGAATACTCGCCGGTATTGATGTAGCGTTCCACAAGGGCCACGGATTTATTATCAAAAGGCGACACGTGCTGCCGTGTTCTGATGGAGTCGATTATTTCCATATTGAGCTCAAGATTGTTGCTATAAAGTGCCGCGTTGGCGTAATGGAGCTGTGCATTTGACATCGAAGTGTGGTCCGTCGCCACTTCTCGGTAATAGTGGATTGCCCGCCGGCCGCAGATGAGTGCTTTATCATAGCTGTTCGATCTGAGATATCTCGAGCTGAGAATATGATACACGCGAGCTAAGGTCTCCGAATGTTTTTGCTCGATACAGAGTGAGACCAAATCACCAAGTATCCTGTCGGCAAGATCGGCTTGCCCCGTATTCTGATATATCGCGCATTTCAAAAAGAGAAACTTCAGGTATTCCGGATCATCGGGAGAAATGCTCTCGAGGATCGCGTCGACATATTTCACATAATCTAAAGAGCAGATGTGCCGCGCGTCTTTAAAAATCTCTTCCCGAATCTCATTCATTCTGCCCGATTCTAAAAGGTGATAGAGCAATTGAAGGTGCTTTGGCGATGGTTGAGCTGCAAGACGATCGGCCACAAAGCCATGCAGGATCCTCTTATTATGGTTTAGCAGGGCGCTGTATAGGGTTCTCCTAAACAGATCATGCCTGAAATAGAACTCATTTCCCTGTTGCACAATATATCCCTGGCGAACGAAGAACGATAATACCGCCGGTACCATCTCGGGCTCGCCACCGGATATAGCCTGAAGCTCTACTGCATCGTCAAGGGAAAATGCTCCCGCAAAAACCGACAACTTTTTGAGGAGCTCCCCCATCCCGGCCTCATACCGATCCAGATTGGAGAGAAAAATGCTCTGAATTGTCGGCGGCAATTCGCTATCAAGTCCACACTCGCACACGTACTCGGCGTACTTCTCGAGAAAAAGTGGATTTCCCGCAGTAAGCTCCAAGATGCGCGATATCAACGGCTCTTCCTGTGATTCAGGCAGCAGAGAAAGCAGCATTTCTTTGGAGTCACCACCGGCAAGGGGTTCCAACTGGATATGTTTGAGATCTCGAAATATCGCTCTACACTCGGAATCTTCGGATCTCCCGGCAAGGATGAAAAAGGGCAAGACCTTGCTGTTTCTCAAATAGAACCGAAAAAAGTTCCTGCTCTCCTTATCTACTATGTGTGTGTTGTCCAGAAAGAGGATTGCGCTATACGGCCTGTCCCGATCACGCGAAACAATGCTGAACAGGATCTGGTTGAGGATTACAAAAATTCCCCCCTCTGACTGGTACCGCTGACGCGTGACCAAGTCGGCAAATTGGGTCGCATTCTGCTTCTCAACACCCAAGTCCTCCGTAAGAGTGTCGATGATCCCGCCGCCCACCTTGAGCATGTCGATGCGTAGATATCCGAGAATTAGCTCGCAGATGGCGGCGAAAGGAATCGACTTAAACCTACGGGACCTTGAATGAAGAACCGGCGAATCGAACTCGGGAAACTGAGCAGCTTTTGAGATATGGGGGTATGCACTTGACTCCGGTACACGCTACATCTGGTGTCTTGGGGCTGGTCCACGCGCATGCTTGATCATTGACTTGAGCGGTGCCGGAT
>NZCE01000052.1 GCA_002688185.1 Spirochaetales bacterium | reverse complement strand
GCGTAATATAACGCACTGGCATATCTCGGATTGTAGCCGCAACATCCTTCATCGTCTAATATCACGTCGCTTTCTCCCTTAAGTTTTTCAGAGGAAACTACCCGGAAGTCAACAACTCCATCCATTTCATTCAAATCAGATTCCAACGGCGATACGTCAAATATGCCCCCGCCCATCGAAAACTCGATGGATTTTATCAACAGGTCGGTCAATGCATAGTTCTGGACCTGGGCAAATCTCCGCTCACCGGCTGTCTGGGTTGAAAAGAGGGCAGCCGCTATGGCAAATAGTACTATCGCCAGGACCACGGCAATAGCCAATGTGATCTTAATGTTGATTGAAGACATATAAACCCTCGGCACTTCCTAAACCGCCATACCCATCACGAACGAAGTCAGTGCAAGACGACAGTATTTGTTATGCTCTTATCAGAAATTATATTTAGTACTTTCGTACTCTATAATAAATAGAGCTAAGATGTAAATTATCCAACTAACAACCCAAATACGTATCAGTTGTCCGCGGCCATATGGAACATTCATCATTCGGTGTCAGCTCGAATGACTTGGATGGCACGGTGTAAGCACTCGATTTCCACCTGCCTTCCTTCTGTACACATGATTTCTCCATCCGCCTGCACAACCAATTTTCCGTCCGCGGACTTGACTGAAAGATGTTGAGTCCTATCAAACATCACATGGGGGCTAACGCCCTGAGTGCCATTCATGAACCTGAGGATGATCCCGAGCATCTCCCGGCGTTTTGGAGCGTGCCCAATGCAAAGATCAAACAATCCGTCATCGGCAACCGCATCGGGTGTCATGTAAAATGCACCGCCCATCCTACGGCCGTTCATCACCGAGATCTGAATCATCTGTTTTGTCTCGCGTTTCCCGTTATATTCAATATCGAGAGAAACCGGATCATAGTAGAAGAACATGGTTTTCATCGCACCGATGAAATAGCTTAAGAACCCTTGAGCCCACGTGATTTTCGTGGCTTCAATATTTACCATTGCGTCAAAACCGATTCCTACGCCATTGATAAAATACCTACCGTTTGGAAAATGGGTGGGAAACTGGAGTTCATTTGCGGCCGCGCCGGATCGGATGGTTGTCTGACTGGACGAATCATCAGATCGTGCACTAGAATCGACCATAATACGTCCAATGTCCATGGGAACCGGGGTACCACGTTCAAGAACATCGCAAGCCATCGCGATATCCTGGGGGACTCCAGCGACGTGGGCAAAATCATTGCCTCGACCGATGCTTATGATGCCAAATGCCGGAAGATCATTGCCAACGGCCCCGGAAAGCATAATCCCGTTGAGAACCTCATTTACCGTGCCGTCGCCACCGGCTGCGATGATTGAGGAGTATCCGGCCGCGCACCCATCTTTTGCTATTGAAACGGCCTGCAGCGGCCCGTTGGTAAGCTCCATATCAAACAGTACGTCCCTATCTCGCAATAAATCCTTTATTTGATCTATTCGTTTGGCGGCCGTGCCGCTCGCGGCGTTTGGATTAAGAATAATCAGGTGTTTCGTCAAACTCGTTTTTCCTTAAGTACCATAGTATCATAAATGCTGTCGACTTGACACAATTCAGCGGGAGCGATTTCCAAAAGTAGGTAGATGGCTGAGGCGAGGAATAAAGAAGTCTCGCAAAGGACGCAGAGCTCTAAAAGAACGCTTGAGTTAAATGCGGTCCGCGCTCTGCGGTCCGCGCTCTGCGAGCTTTGCGTAAACTCCGCCTCCGCAGCATCGTCATCGACTGGCGGGGCCTGCCATATTGTGTTAGGATTCGCGCGTCTTTACCCAAAAACCGGCGGCCATCGCCAGATACCGGCATTTAGGAGCTAATAGGTGAATATTAATGAAGACGAAACGTCCAATGTTCAAAGCAAGGATTTTATCAGAAGCATAATAGACGTTGACGTAAAGTCCGGAAAGAATGACGGCAAGGTAGTTACGAGGTTTCCGCCGGAGCCAAACGGGTTTATGCATATCGGCCATGCAAAGGCCTTTGCGTTGAGTTTCTCCGTTGCTGAAGAAATGGGAGGCAGATGCAATTTGCGGTTTGACGACACCAATCCTCTCAAGGAGGAAACCGAGTTTGTAGAAGCTATAAAAAAGGATATCAATTGGCTGGGTTTTGACTGGGGGGCCGACGAATACTATGCGTCTGATTACTACCGGCAACTCTTTGACTTCGCTGTTGAGCTTATAAAAGGAGGAAAGGCATATGTGGATGATCTGAGTGCCGAAGAGATTCGCGAACACCGCGGAACTCTTACCGAACCTGGGGAAAACAGCCCCTTTCGTGATAGAACCGCGGCCGAGAATCTCGAGCTTTTTGAGAAGATGAAAGAAGGCGCATTCAAGGACGGCGAGCGTGTGCTCAGAGCCAAGATCGACATGGCGGCACCCAATATCAATATGCGCGATCCTGTAATGTACCGGATAATCCACGCCACCCATCACAGAACCGGCAACGAGTGGAATATCTACCCCACCTATGATTGGGCCCACGGGCAGTCAGACTCGATCGAAGGTATTACCCACTCACTCTGTGATCTCTCGTTTGAAGATCATAGGCCGTTATACGATTGGTTTCTCGTTCAACTTGGAATCCACCATCCCCAACAGATCGAGTTTGCCAGGCTCAACCTTACCTACACGGTACTTTCAAAAAGAAAACTTAGAAAGCTTGTAGAGGGTGGTTATGTGTCCGGGTGGGATGATCCCCGCATGCCCACCCTTTCAGCACTCCGGAGACGCGGCTATACGCCTTCCATTATCAGATCATTCGTCGAGCGCGTCGGCATATCAAAAACCCACAGTACTGTTGATATCGCCCTTCTCGAATACTTCGCCCGCGATGAGCTCAACAAATCGGCGCCAAGAGTTATGGCTGTGCTCGACCCGCTCAAAGTAATAATCGATAATTATCCCGAGGGAGAAACAGAACTTGTGGACGCGGAAAACAACCCTGAAGATCCTTCGTCGGGATTGCGGAAAGTACCGTTTGCACGGGAGATTTTTATCGAACGCGAAGATTTTCGGGTAGTCGCCCCGAAAAAATACTATCGTCTGGCTCCCGGACGGGAAGTCAGGCTAAAACACGCCTACTATGTTACCTGCCAAGATGTTGTCACCGACAAAAACTCAGGTGAGATTACCGAGGTCCATTGTACTTACGATCCGGAGACTCGAGGGGGCTGGTCTGATGACGGCAGGAAAGTCAGGGGTACGCTGCATTGGGTATCGGCGGAGCACGCGCACGAGGCCGAGGTGAGGATGTATGAGCGGCTATTCATCAGAGAAGATGTGGAGGAGCTGCCGCACTATATTGATTATATTAATGAAAATTCTCTAAAGGCTTTCTCGACGTGCAAAATAGAACCGAGTATCTCTGCCGCGGGTGCCGGCGAAAGATATCAATTTCTCAGGCAGGGCTACTTTTGCAGGGATAGAGAAAACACTGTCGACGGGAAACCGATTTTTTCTAGAATCGTTCCCCTCAGAGACAGCTGGGCTAAAATCGAGAAACAACTCGCGAAGGAGAAAGGCGCTCCTAATCACGAATAAATATCTGGAAATAGCGTTTTTTTCCCGCCCTGAGCATTATTTTGCCGTCAGCTATCCACGAATCGTCCACATTGAGCTCAATATCCGAGACCTTTTGCTCGTTGATTGACGCCCCGCCTTGGGATACCAGTCTCCTGGCCTCGCTTCTCGAAGCACACAGAGTGGTCCGGGAAAACAAATCGAGAATCTGTATGCCCGCCTTCAGCTCCGACCGATTAATCGTAATCGATGGAATGGATGAAGTGTCGCCTCCGGCTGCTGTAGAAGAAAACGCCGCGCGTGCGGCTTCTCGCGCCTTTTCCGCCTCTTCTCTGCCGTGGACGATGGCGGTGAGCTCAAAGGCGAGTGCTTCTTTTGCGACGTTTATCTCCTGTCCCGCGTATGATGAGAGCCGATGGATTTCCTCGAGGGGGAGAAACGTATACAGTTTGAGGAATTTATCAACGTCAGGATCGGCTACGTTCCGCCAGTATTGGAAAAAATCATATGGGCTGGTAGCAGTCGGATCGAGATAGAGAGCGCCTTTTTCGGTTTTCCCCATCTTTTTGCCGTCGGAACGGGTGACAAGAGGGAAGGTCAGCCCAAACACCTCGACACTTTCGATTCTCCGTGTGAGATCGGCACCCGCCACAATATTGCCCCACTGATCATCTCCTCCAATCTGCAATTTGCACCCCTCACGTTGGTACAACGTTAAGAAATCAAATGATTGCAGCAGTTGATAGTTGAACTCAATAAAGGAAAGACCGGTCTCGAGACGCATTTTGTAGGTCTCAAAGCTAAGCATCCTGTTCACAGAAAAATGCTTTCCTATGTCCCTGAGAAAATCGATGTAATTCAACGTGCTCAGCCATTCACGATTGTCGAGAAGTATCGCGGAACCCGACTCAAAATCGATAAACTTTTCTATTTGCTGTTTCATGCGCTCGGCATTTGAGCCGATCTGCTCTTTAGTCTGCATCTTGCGCATCTCTGTCTTACCCGACGGATCGCCGATAAGAGCCGTTCCACCGCCGACAAGGGCAATCGCACGATGACCCGCACGGTTTAAGTGCGCCATGGCAAAAAGAGGTATGAGATGCCCTGCGTGCAAGCTAGGACCTGTAGGATCAAAGCCGCAGTAGAATGTCACCGTCTCAGATGAGAGCAGCTCTTTTAGACCCTCGATGTTTGAGCATTGCTGTATAAAACCCCTCGCCTGTAGCTCCTCCATCCCCGTCTTCACTAATCAACTCTCCTATAATTCCTTATGTCGTTTCTCACTTGCTCCGCAATGGCGTCTCGTTTGACACGGATCTGCTCCATTGTATCCCGATATCTGAGAGTTACTGTGTTATCATCCTTAGTCTGATAATCGATGGTAATGCAATACGGTGTTCCTATTTCATCCTGCCTGCGATATCGTCTGCCGATTGCTCCGCCCTGATCGTAAAAGGTTGAAAAGTCATTGCGTAGCTCGAGCTCAATGTCTCTGGCCATCTCGGCAAGTCCGTCCTTTTTTACCAGTGGAAATACTCCTACCGTCACCGGCGCAATCTCCGGGTGAAACCGAAGCACCGTGCGCTTCTCTCCTTCAACCTCATCCTCTTCGTATGCGTCCGACAGGCTGACCAACACCGAGCGGCTAAGACCCGCCGACGTTTCAATCACGTAAGGAATAAATCGTTCCCGAGTCTGATCATCGAGATACTGCAGATCTTTTCCGCTGTACTCGGTGTGACGAGATAAGTCGTAATCTGTTCTATTATGGATGCCCTCAAACTCCGACCACCCAAAGGGAAACTCATATTCAATATCAAATGCGTTTTTGCAGTAGTGAGCCAATTCATTTGGTCCGTGTTGGTGAAATCGCAGCTTGTTCTTTCGTATGCCCATCCGCTCATAAAAATCCATGCGTTTATCCATCCAGTAGTCAAACCACTTTTCGTCTTCACTCGGGTGAATAAAATACTGCATCTCCATCTGCTCAAACTCGCACGTTCTAAAGATGAAGTTTTTGGTGGTTATTTCGTTTCTAAAAGCCTTGCCTACTTGAGCAATCCCAAACGGCACGCGCACCCGACTGCTCTGATGAACATTTTTGAAGTTTACAAATATTCCTTGGGCGGTCTCAGGTCTCAAGAAAACCACTGATGAGCTGTCCTCCACCGGACCGATATGGGTTTTAAACATAAGGTTAAATTGCCGCGCGTCAGTAAGCTCGCCTCCGCAGTCCGGGCATTTCTTGCTCTTCTTATTTTCTTCAGGAATCTGGTCCTCACGGAACCTGTGATTGCAGCTCTTACAGTCAACCAGGGGATCGGTGAAGTTCTCCACGTGCCCGGAAGCTTCCCAGACCTTCGGATGCATCATGATAGCTGCGTCCACGCCAACGATGTTGTCATGGAGCTGGGTCATTTCCTTCCACCAGAGTTTCCGAATGTTGTTCTTGAGCTCTACGCCGAGGGGTCCGTAATCCCACGCAGATGCAAGTCCGCCGTAAACTTCGCTCGATTGATATACAAATCCCCGCCGTTTGCACAGGGACACTAATTTCTCCATTGTTACAGCATCTGACATCCAAAACCTCTTTTCTTTAGTCCGATTTAGCGCTCTCAAGCATTTTTATTGCATGATCCATGCGTGACATGGTTTTTTTAGCACCGAGTAGCTTTACCGACCCAAAGAGAGGTGGGGACGCGCTAGTGCCCGTCACGGCCACCCGCACCGGCATAAGTAAATCGCCGAGCTTGATCCCTAAAGTCTCAGAGGCGGATCGAAACAACTGCTCATTTTCCTCATCACTTCTGGAGATAAAATCCCCTAGTATGGCGTGTGCCGACCGAAGGGCGTCGAGAGTCTGCATAGCATCCAGTCGCTTTGGCACGAGCATTTCGATCGACTCGATCTCTACATCTTCAAAGAGAAACCGGACAAGCTTGGTGACTTCCGGCAGAAGTCTCAGACGTTCCTTTATGAGAGGAATCATGCCGTCGACTATCGCGTTTTCTGTTTCAGTAATGGGATCCGACACAACTCCGTCACGCTTCAGATACGGAATCAGCAGACCTTTAAGCTCACTATCCGGCTTTTTCCTGATATACTGCCCGTTGAACCACTCGAGTTTTTTGTAGTCGAAAACCGCCGGAGCCTTGTTAAGTTTCTCAATGGAAAACAACTGTTCCAGTTCTTCCTTTGAGAAAAACTCCCTCTGATCGTCATACGACCAGCCAAGGAGGGAAACATAATTTATTATAGCCTCCGGTGTGAAACCTGCGCTCTTAAAATCTGCGACGGCGGCAGAACCATGGCGCTTTGCAAGTTTCTGCCCATCCTTTCCAAGAATCAACGGCAGATGACAGAACTCAGGCGGCTCCCAGCCAAAAGCTCTATATAACAACATATGGAGCGGTGCGTTGGGCAGCCACTCTTGTGCTCGAAATGCGTGCGTGATTTTCATAAGATGGTCGTCTATAACCACTGCAAAATGGTATGTTGGCAGCCCATCGGATTTTAGAATCACGGGATCCGCTGGGATGTCTCGATTTCTGGTAGTCACCTCGCCGCGAATGATGTCTTTATATGAAGTCTTTCCGTCCAGAGGAACTTTGTATCTGATGACCGGGGTTATTCCTCGATCTCTGTACTCATTTTCCTTGGCGGTAGTGAGCTCCCGACAGTGCCGATCATATCCGCCTGCGGTTTTGCCACCTTCCATAGACTCACGTAGGCTCTCGAGGCGTTCCGGGCTACAGTAACACCGGTACGCCTTATCTTTCTCCACGAGTAAAGCAGCGTATTTATTGTAAAGCTCTTTTCTCTGAGTCTGAATATACGGGCCATGCGGACCGCCCTTGTCCGGGCCTTCATCCCACGCTATGCCGAGCCAATCAAAGGTATCATACAAGTCCTGCACTGCCTCATCGGTGTAACGGGTTTGATCGGTATCTTCAATCCTGAGGACAAAACTCCCCCCCATAGATTTTGCATAAAAATAGTTAAATAGCGCGGTCCTTACGCCCCCGATATGCTGACGACCGGTGGGAGAAGGCGCGTACCGAACGCGAACGCTCATACACTCTCCGTCTCTTAAAAGTTTTTACGTGGGCCAACACGATTACGACATGTACCTACATGATTCGGTAACTGGCGAGCCGACTGCTAAATCACGGCGAGCGCATCCGCCGCGAAAGCAATGGACGATTATACGGAGAGACTCGGCAAGGGTCAAGTTCGCGATTTCTATCGGTTGCCGATCTCGCTGATTCCGGACCGCGGAATCTGATGCATTTTGGTTGGAATGGGCTTTATGAATAAGCGTTTATTAAGTCTTTCAGCAAGGCGGCAGCGGCACCGACGGGCGAGCTCTTACCTCCGGACACAGTTATTCTATCCATGGTATCGGTCAGATAACTCACCGCCTTTTCCGACCCGGATACATTTGCCAAGGGATGGCTTCTCTTTATAGCTTCCGGGGCGACTCTCAGCACAATGCCTTTCTCACTCGTTTGGATTGAACCTATTAGTTTGATAGACTCACCTCGCTTCGCCGCGCCGTCGATATCCTCCTGTCCTATGCGAGAAATGCCGCATACATCCACATCTCCCAGACTGTAATCGGTGTCAAAAATCAAGTTGCTTATCAAAATGAGTTTATTGGCGGTATCCAGACCGTCGATATCATATCTGGGATCCTTTTCAGCAATCCCAAGTTCCTGCGCCTCTAATAGCGCCTCTTCATATCGGCAGCCTGATATTTCCATCTTTGTTAGAATAAAATTTGTCGTTCCGTTAAGTATGCCCTCAACAGAAAGAACCGTTGAGCCTGCGAGGGACCGCAGGCCGACATCCAGAGTAGGCAGTGCCGCTGCCGTCGCCGCACTCAGATGCACAGAGCAGTCATGCTCGCGGGCCAGCTCACGTACCTCGCGGAAAAACAGCACGAATGGTCCTTTGTTCGCACTGATTACATCCAGCCCGTTCTTCAGCGCCGCGGTCACATTGGTCATGCCGGGTTCCGCATCAGAAAGGTTGGTGGGGGTAGCCTCTATAATTACGTCGGCCTTGATTTCTTGTATCACCTGCGGGCCGGCCATGAGCGACACGCCAAATATCGGAAAGTCCGGTACTGTTCCACCGTTCTGTAAATGTTTCAGGAGCCCGGCAATGGACAATCCGTTGCCGCCATCCGAGACTGCGGCGCCATCACTCTCGGCGACCGCGGATAAAACAGGCCGGATTCCGTATTTCGATTCGATCATCTCTGCACGTTCGTCGAGAAGCTTGAGAAACTCTCTGCCGACTCGGCCTGCGCCGCAAAGTATGATTCTTATTTCCTTTTTCATCGGTTCCCCTTCAGCAGCAATTCATCGTAGTACATTGTATCGACGAGTGCCTTTACCATCACAGGACCATCATGGCTGAAAGCGCTTTTGAGCGCCTCTCTGTATTCATCAATCGTAGCCGCCGTGATGACCGGGACGCCGAACAGTACGGGGCCGATGTCGGTCGCATGTTTTCCTAGCTCCGTACCGTAGTCGAATTGCCATTGCCGATCCTGCTTAATTCTGATTAGAGAAAGTGAATTGTCCGAAAGCAGTATAAATACAACCTTTGCCTTGAGCCGCGTGGCGGTGGCAAGCTCGCCCGCCATCATGAGGAATCCGCCATCTCCGACGACACAAGCCACTTCTCGGTCGGAACAGCAAAGCTTTGCTGAAATGGCAGACGGTATAGCATAACCCATCGACGATCCGCCGTTCGTCATGAGCAGCAGTCCCGGCGCCGGGGTTTCCCACAGCTGACCTATCAGGTGAAGGTGGGCGCCAACATCGCAGGTCATGACTCCGCTCTCCGGTAGCTGGTCCCTGAGGATCCCAAGCACGGCGGAGGAATGTAACATAGCTGTATCGGGCATGCGGAGGCGATCGAACATTTCATTACGAATGCCGGCGATTTCACCCATGTCCCAATTCTTTGGCTTGCCGTTGATCTCGAGCAATCTACGGAGACCGTATGCGATGTCGCCGACGACATCGCAGGCAAGGGTGAAGCGGCCTTCATCAATATCCGCCGGGACAGTATCGATAGATACCAACGGCACGTCGGGCATCCACGCTTCATAGTTGATCTCTGCGGGATCGTACCCGACTCCGATTACCAAATCGCTCGTCTGGTGGATCTGCCCAACGTGGTTTGCCAGAGCATGCGCAAGAACTCCGGCATATGAAGGATGCGACTCCGAAACCATTCCTTTTGCCATGGGAGTAAGCACTATTGGAACTTGGAATTTCTCGGCGACTTCCAAAACTAAATCGCGGACTTTCGCGCGCACCGCGGTTATCCCCAAGGCAAAGATAGGCTTCGCCGCCCGTCCGAAAAGCTCCGCGAGTCTTTTCAGGTTCTTTTCTTCAGGTTTGTCGGGTCCGCGCGCCTGAAATGCTGTTTGTGATTCCGATGCTGCTGCCATATCGCCCATACCTACGGGCAATCCGACATGCACCGGGCCGGGAACTTCAGAAAGGGCTAATCCGACCGCCTTCTGTATGGTGGCCCGAACCGCGTCGGATTTCAGCCTCGTGGTCCACTTTGTTATTGGCGAGAACAGGGCTTGATGATCGATGTTCATCTGAGTTGTTCGGTCTCTCATTGAGTCGGACATCTCATCGGTAAACACCAGCATCGCGGATCGATCCAGATAGGCGCATACAACGCCGGTTGAAACATTGCACGCTCCCGGCCCATACGTGCCAAAGCATGCTGCAGGCAATCCGGTCAGCCTCCAGCAGGCATCAGCCATAATGGCTCCGCCGGCTTCGTTGCTGACAAGAACGAACTCAATGCCTTTGGTATCGTTAATCGCTTTCATATAATTCACCCAGGCGCCGCTTGGCACTCCAAAAACGTATTTGATTCCCGAATCCCGAATTGTCCTAATCACCACTTCGGAAACTGTCGCCATCCTTTTTCCTCCAATGGCGCGGATCGAGTTTACCCGTCGCCATGAGTGAAATCGATTCCGTCTGTTGTATTCTCAACGCCGTCGAGGGGGCCGCCGTTTAACAGCATAAGCGGAGACCGCGCATAGTCAACCGTTGTCGCAGAATCATAGGTAACCTGTCTTGTTTGCATCGTGGGCCTACTCCTTCCCAGGGATTGTATAAACGACGCCGTGCATGATAAACATCCACCCTGTGTATGCGGAATATCGCAATCCAAGCCGCAGTCACGGAGCGTTGAGTGAAAATCACTGATATCAAAATCACCCCACCCCTTGGTCCTATCAATCGCGACTGGAGGTTAATGAAGATCTCCACGGATGAAGGGATCGAGGGCTTGGGGGAGTGGGCGCCTGGAGTGGCGGAAGAACGTTTTGAGAAACTAAAACGGGCTTTGGTCGGTCGCGACCCCCTTAATATCAATGCGATACATCACGATCTGCTGTGGGGAATGCAGGGGCTGGGAGCGGGAGTAGAGATTGCTCTTTGGGACATTAAAGGAAAAAAACTGGGGGTACCCGTACACTCTCTGTTTGGCGGAAGGCTTCGCGGCAACATCCGAATGTATTGCGACTGCCACGCGGGGTCATTTTGGACGGCAGAAGACTATTCGCGGCGGTGGCTGGAGGTTCGCAAATCCGGCAACCTAGACCCGGTCTATGAGCCGGAGGCCTGCGCAGCTATGGCAGAGCGGATAGTGGGTGAGGGATTTACGGCAATTAAGTTTGATGTGGATCTACCAAATCCCTGGAAAAAAGACACATACGACCGGTCCATCGGTCGAAGGGAACATCGGCATATTATCGACATAATCGAGGCGGTGCGTGGTGCAGTCGGACCTTACGTGGACCTTGCTGTCGATCTGCACGGTTCATTCAACATGGTCGATGCTCTTCGCATTTGCAGAGATGTGGAACATCTGGACTTGCTATGGCTCGAGGACCCAATTCGATGGGAATGGGGGAACGTGGATGCGCTCGCTAAAATTTGCATGCAAACGGAAACACCGATATGCACCGGCGAGGTGCTTTACGGTGCAAAGCTTCATCGCGAGTTGGTTGTGAAACAGGCATGTGATCTGCTGGAGCCGGATATTCCGCGTAGCGGGGGTGCCATCGAAATACGCCGCATCGCTGAGATGGCGGATATGTATCACATGTCTATTGCACCACACAACATGGCCAGCGCTGTAACCGCAATTGCAGCGGCTCATATATGCTCGACAGTCCCTAATTTTCTTGCACTAGAGTATCACTCACATAACATCCCGCTATGGAGCACAATGCTAAGTGCCAAGTATCCAATCAAAGAAGGCTACATGTCCGTTCCCGATGCTCCGGGTATAGGGGTGGAATTGGACGAGCATGCTGTGCGAGAGCATCTACCAAGGGATGCTCTGATGTGGTCTTAGAGCGATGCAAGGGCCACGCCGGGAAGGGTGTGCGTAGGAGCAAACGTCACGGATTTTTTAAAGATGGGAAAAAAAGAACTGCCTGTCCGGAAACGAACAGGCAGTTCGATGGGAATCAGCTTATCTGACCCCTTTTTTGTTCTGTCATAAGCAATACCTCCTTTACTTCTGTTGAATTCGGTATTTTCTCGCAGCAACGCCGCGGTTTGAAAAAGTCCCTGTATCGGCGTTTACTATCACATTTCACCAAATCCATGTCAAGTTGCACGACTATCGCCTTTTTCGTGGCTTAGTTCCGCGAGCACCCGCAAAATATGTTATCCCGGGGAATTATCCGAGTATTCCTGCGGCTCCGGTAAGGATCCGGCTAAAGCCGATGTCCGTCTGCCAAATGCCTGCAAAATGGAATCCCAACCGCATCCCGCCGCATACCCTCGCAACACTTCGAGCCAGGGCCACAGTGGAGGCGTGCCTTCCTCCTCAAAACATCGGCCACGCGGCACGAGATATCTTCCGGCAGAAGAACGAGCCACTGCCTCCTCGACCAACCTGGTTTTTCCAATCCCCGGTTCCCCCTCAAAAAGGCACGTCCGGCCCTTCCCCTCAAGCACTTCCTCGAGGACGGTGTCGATACGCGTGAGCTCTTTCTCCCGGCCAAAAAAGCGACTATCACTGGATGATCCGGTGCGGTTTTTCAATTCAAAGCTCTTACCTGACATTGATGGCAAATAATAGCATATGCGGAATACATCATGCAATTTATCGGGCTAACCACCTGATGAGACCCGTGACAAACTGGATATAGGTGCTACCCACCTCTACCTCGCGATCATCATGGGCTATGCGAATGCGGTCCTCGCCCCAATCAACAAATCCGCCCACCCAATGCGGCGCCAGATCGGAGGCCAACGCGCCGGTTTTTCCGGATCCGTAGGATCCAAAGACAAGGTACGGATCTCTCGATTTCACTTCAAAAGTGACCGGAGAGAAGACGTCGCGGACAGAAAGCGTGGCATATCTGATTACCTCGAGCACTACATCGGAGTCGTCGGCCGCCTCAAGCATGTTGAATCCGGCGATGGTGGGGGGACGAGTAAAATCAACACCATCGATTGCCTGATGTTGCGCGCATTGTACTACGCAACATGGATCGGCACTGTTTATGCGATCATCCGATCGTGAAATCCGTACCGGTAGCGCGTCGGCCAACGGTGCGCCGTGATATCCGCCCCCACTCCCCTGAAATGACTCCCATCCGCCAATCATGAGCAACCCGGAGCCGCTCTTTACGTCGGTGAGTATCTGATTCGCAGCCCGAGACGACACCTGGGATGCTGGATAATCACTAAAAATGTACAGTCCGTATTCCCCGCCCCGGTAAGAATCATCAAGTGAGACCGATGTCGGCACGTAGTCAAAGGAAATTCCGGCATGGTGCATAGCCAGAGTGAGATACGAGGCGGCGGCGCCGTAGCTCGTGTCGCCCATATATAGAACATCTTTTAACATTTCAGGCTACACTACAATTCCATCTGAAAAGGCCGATGTTCGACGGTGCGACCCATCACATATACCATACAATATACGGTATATAGGCGGGGCGAAAGTGCGTTGCCTTTTATTTTGACGTCGGGTATTTCGATGATAATCTCGAACTCGTCGGCGCCTTCTATAAAATCAATTACGGTCTCTCCGTAGAAGGGCTTGCCAAACTCATCGATCATACACCCCCTGAGTATACCCAAGCCGAGGTCCGTCCGTTCTCCGCACAGTATCTGGCAATCCA
Source organism: Spirochaetales bacterium (assembly GCA_002688185.1). The sequence continues at coordinate 3,509 of NZCE01000052.1, read as the reverse complement.
GCTTTGCGGTGTTTAGAAGATTATGATTGCCATCCGCTTCTAACAGAGAAACGCTGACATCGGCAATTCGAATGTCCGGTTGCTCATTAATCACCTAATAGGAATTGTATATCAGTGGATAACGGAAAATCAACAGCTAATCAACAGTGGCTCAAATCTAGGCATTTTTGGCGGGAAATTTGCATGAATAGGTCTCATGCTGATAGAATGGGAGGAGATCGAAATTGCCGCACCGTGGTCTCGGGAGGAATTGCATATGGACGATAAGGTGGAAATGCTCGTGCAAATCACCAAAGATGAGTTTGACGGAAATTCATTCAATGGACCGCCCCTCATAAAAACTCTCCAAAGCCTATCGTTTGAGCAAATCACATCTATTGAGACGTATGAGGGCTATTCCGTGTGGGCTATTGTCCTCCATCTCATCTATTGGAAACATACACTCACCGCCTATCTAGGGGGAAGTCCCGGCGTTGATCCTTTTCCCTATGAGGAGAAAGATTGGCCAGGGCCACCCGAATCTCCCACCCCGGAGGCATGGGAGAAAACCATGGAGCATTTGCGTGGGGCGCATGAGCATTATCTGAGTGCGCTCAAAAAGCGATCTGCAGAATCTCTGAACGATGAAATCGCAGATTGGAAATGCAACGTGGCAAAAGCCGTTTCTTGGATGGCCACCCACGACCTTTACCACGTGGCACAGATCCGCAATATGGGGGTGATATAACGACATTTTAAGAACGCCATGCAAACAATACTAGATAGCATAGAGGGCATTTATTCCCGTCTCGACAAAGTGGCCTCGAATTTCGCCGACATTTCATCTTTAAAGTGCCCTACCGGCTGCGGGCGGTGTTGCGACATGGCGGATACGGAGGTGAGTCAGCCTGAAGCGCAAATCATAGCGCGCTACTTGGTCGGGCATAAGCTAAACCGGATAAAAACGCTATACGAGGATTTTCAAAGCAAGGCAGAGATGTCAGGGCCGCGGGCCTGCATCTTCTACGACGAGTGCTCGGATTTGCATTGCCAAGTGTACCCTGTTAGGCCGTTGATTTGCAGATGCTACGGCTATTCGGCGGAACGTGACAAGTCGGGCACACTTTACTTTCCCCTGTGTGGCCATATGGATCTGTCCCATGGATTGCAGAACGGTGGCGCCAGCTTGAAGATTCTGTTTGAGCCGCACCCGCCGGTGATGGCGGATTTCCGAGAGGAGATTACATCCCTTGCTGAAAAAGGGCAAAAATCACGCCTTTCCCCCCTGGCGGCAGCGGTCAAGGATTGCTTGCAGGCGATGGGGCGTAGTACCGAGCTAAAGAGCCGATAGAGCACCGACTACCCTGTCATACAGCTCGCGACACTGCGACGGCGATGTATAATAACCCCCTCCGGATGTGCGTTGGCGAATCACTACGGTGCCGTAATCGTCATCACCACCTGTTTCTTTTACATACGGATCGTAGTCCCTATTTGCTAGATTGATGTATGTGTGACTTTTCCCCCTGCAGAGGTACACCGCATACATATACGGTACCGCGCCGTTGGGGCCGTTATTCACCGCGACCTGTAGTTGGATTCCCACAAAATCGTCGGGATTTCTCTTGAGCTCCACCATAAACCGTATGTCTTCAGGTATTTCGCGTCCCTGTGCGTCACGGTCAAATCTTAAATATGGTGTTATCACCAATTCAGTAGCATTACCCGTCTTGGAATCCGATGAGAGCGGGTAGAATGCATCGATCTTTAGCGCCAATTCCCGCGGAACCCAAAGCTTGATTTGGCCGCTAAAACCGAGAGGAATCGCAATGAGCAGCATGTCGACGATCGCGACGCTTGGACGAACAGAATTTGCAATTGCAGAGAGAAAAAGCGATAAGATAAGCAGAACAACACCCAGAATAATAACAACCGCCTTTGCTGTGGGTTTAAAATAGAGAGAGATCCTTACTTTGCGCGAACTCTGGAGATTGGCTCGGACTTTCTGGTACTCGGCAAACGACACGGGTTTCCATTCCTCATAGCCAAGATCCTCGGGTTTGTTTTTGTAGCCCTTGGCGAGCAATAGCACCCCGGCTCCGGCCAAAATTGCGTAGCCGGGAATGTTGCTCGTCAAGAATACCTGCAATACAACCGCGGCCAAGGACAGTGTGCCGTACAGAAGTAGCCTTAATCCAATTGGGATACCCCGGACAACGTAACTCATCTGCATCTTTGGCCCTCCAAACTTTTATGCCTACACCCGACAATCTCATCGCAACCGGCATATTCCCAGTACAAGGGACAGGCCGCCTGACACGCGACAAAAGACTCGCAGCCTTTGCATTCTGACGGCGCGTACCTCTTCTTCTTGAAAAACATTGCCCGCTCGGAAAACCAGATTTCTGAAAACCGCTCCGTCAATATATTTCCCAATGATTCCGAGTAGGATGAACAAGGCAGCACATCACCGGTGGGTGAGATGGAGAGAAGACCGTCCATGGCGGCGCACGACTTGTTCCCCAGCCCTTTCGCAATGGGATTGTAATGGCAGTGGGGCAACGGAGAATACCAATAGAAAATAAGCCCGCATCCTCTCGCCGCTGCGCGAGCAGCTTCAATGTATGTACCCGCTTTGGAATAGGGCAAAAATAATTCTTGGTTATACAATCCCCTTCCAACGGGTATAAATAAGTTCATGGCAAATCTCGAAATACCCAATTCAGCCAAAAATGCGGGCAGCTCGGCGGCACTATGGGCGTTTTTGGCGGTAAGGGTCGTGTTCGTCTGGACGGATAGGCCGCAGCGCATGAGATTTTTTATGCCATCTATGGTTTGTCGCCATGATCCGGGAACTCCGGTAAGATTATCGTGAACCGATTCGTCCGAGCTCTCCAGACTAACTTGTGCAGTTTTTAGTCCACTGGCGGACAGACTCTCGGCTCGCCTTGGAGTTGCCAACATGCCGTTTGTAATGAGATTCGTGCGCAGCCCGTGCTTTTCAGCAAATCTAATGAGTGACTCGAGATCCGACCTGAGAAGGGGCTCACCACCGGTAAAGGAAAAAAACGGTAGTTTCGCCTCATTTTTAAAGATCTTGATGATACGTTTGATCTTCCCCGTGGAGAGCTCGGCCTGGATCTGCCTGCCGCTATCACAAGATGCGTAACAGAAGCGGCAGACATTGTTGCAACGGTAGGTAACAGCAATCTCCCCAAGAATGGGAAGCCGGGTAAAATCGAAAGAATACTGCTCCCTCTCTACGGCCAACGCCTCGTCGGGATTTGATAGAGAGCCGTCGTAGGCGGCCTTGAGATTTGAGAAGAACAGATGCACGTCCGCGGCCCTCTCTCCCTCCGCCACTCCCGGAAGGCTTTTGATAGATTTCCCACGGTTCAGGTATTGAATGATGCCATATGCAGTAGGATTTATTTTATTGGGGGTATGCACTTGACTCCGGTGCACCCCATATGTAGTGTGTCTGCATGGAGATTTACCCTAAAACGCTGGACGAGTTTGAAGAGTGGTTT
>NZCE01000051.1 GCA_002688185.1 Spirochaetales bacterium | reverse complement strand
GTCGGAACGGTCGGCCTATGCGCTTTTCCACACTGCCGATTTCCGTCTTACCGCCATAATTTTTCGCATTCAAATTTAGTTTATGCGTCAGCTCAATAAGCTGACAAAGGACACTTTTACTCCCCACGGTCCGCTTTACACAGAAAATCATGAACTGTTTAACGTAGAATCAACACCGGCTAAATTGATTGATCAGATGTCCGCGCCGCCGGAAACCCACTATTCGCAAGCTATCCCGGTAGACCTTATTAAGCCAAAAATTCTCACGAAATATGAATTACCTGCTACTCCCGACACACCCAACGTGACCTACGATTACGATTCTAAAACGGTTGAAGTAAAAATGACTGTCGTGAGATCCTTTTTCAACCCGGATTGGTTTACCGTTCCTGAAGGCTGGCAGGTAAGGATGCAGATGACCAACATCGAGGAGGCAATCGACATTAGCCATGGGCTCGCATTGACCGACCACGATGTCGCCGAATCTATTGATCCGGGCGAGGTGAAGGTGATCGAATATGTCGCGGATAGAGAAGGTGTATATTGGTACTACTGCTTATGGTTCTGCAGCGAGCTGCATTTAGAAATGAGGGGACGCATGATCGTCATCCCGGAGAAGGACTGGAGCCCGTCTCTAGAATGGACGCCGCCGGGGGCATAGCTTAATGCGGACGAATGACCTACGGTCTGCCCCGACCATCATCGCGGTCATCGCGATGATGGTCGTAGTTCTCCTTGTGTCCGCGGCTAACGTGTCCGGCTTTGCCGGCGCAAGCTTTGCGCGGGGGGAGAAGCTCGATTTTGAGTTGAAATATGCCGCGGTAATAAAAGATATTCCTGAAGGAACCGAGAGGATGAGGGTATGGATTCCATACCCTCAAGAGGATGATTTCCAAAGGATTTTCAGCATCAGGGTCAATTCCCCGTACCCGACATATATACATGAAGAAGAGACGTACGGAAATCAGTTTCTCTATTTGGAAGTAGAAAATCCGACGGAAGAAAGTCTCGAAATAACCATGGATGTCCTTGCATCGCGATATGAGGTTTTGCGGTCCGTAGATCTCAGCGTAGTTGGAGAGTTGGAACCTGGCATGGTTCCGGACGCGGAAATGTATCTAGAAAGCAACATGGATCCCACCGCCGACTACGATATGCTGCGGGAAATCGTTGATGAGATAATGGTAGGTAAACATACGTATCTCGACAGAGTGAGAGCACTTTATGACTACGTTTTCGAGAATATGGACTACAACAAGGAAATCGCCGGATATGGTACTGGGAACGTCACGCGCGCATGCACGGTCAAGGCGGGAAATTGCATAGATTTTCATTCTCTCTTCGTATCGTTGGCATCAGTTGCCGGAGTTGTCGCCAGGGAAGTGGCCAATATCGAGGTGCCGTTGGAGGAAGGTGTTCCTAACTATTGCAAGGCCAACTATCACTGCAATGCGGAGGTGTTTTTGCCGAACGTCGGCTGGTTCCCCGTGGATATCTCTCACGCAAAAAAGGGGAAGGGAACCAAAGATTTCTATTTTGGCTCACTTGACAACCTACGACTAAGAATCGGGACCGGAAGAAATATTCGTATGGCGCCGGATCAGGATGGCCCGCCGGTAAACAGGCTGCTTCATTTCCCCTACGTGGAGATCGATGGTCTGCCGTATGAAGGCACTGAAGTGTCCACCTTGACAAAAGTGTGGGACGGCGTCGCCAACAAGAGCTACGGCGTGCTTATTTCAGAGGGCGAGCAGGCGCGGCCCTTCCAGGCGGAGCGGCTTGATGGAAGCGCCTTTGAGTTAAATAAGCATATTGGATCAGATGTCATACTTCTGAATTTTTTTACCAGTTGGTGTGGAAGATGCAATTGGGAGACGCCCGGACTCATAGACGTGTACAATGATTACAAAGACGACGGATTCGTCATTGCACGCATCAATGTGATGGAGAATAGGGATATAGTACGGCAATTCAAAGAGCGGTACGATATACCTTTTGCGCTCATCGTGGACGAGGACGGAGATATTGCCCGCCGGTATGGAGTTAAGTATGTTCCCGCAAACGTGTTGATTGATAGGAACGGCGTGGTCCATTTTACCGCCGGTATTTTTCCGGAAGAGGATCTGAGAAGGCAACTTGAAAAGGTAATGAATAACTAGTGATGCCGAAGAAAAAACTATCGCTGCGGCAAATCGTTTTCGCGGTATCCGGCGTGCTGCTGGCGTTGTCGCTGCTTTTCCCGTATCTGGGAATCATATTTACTTCGCCGCAGTATCCGGACCGCAGTCCAAAAATGTTCCTCTACGCATATGGACTCAAAGGGGATTTCAAGGATTGGGAAATTCTCGGCAGATATATCGGAATCAATATTTATCCGGAACTGCCCGAGTTCGACTCCTTGATATTAGTGATTATCATAGCCATTCTTGCAGCCCTGACAATCGCATCAGCATTTTTGGCGATGAAATGGAAAAAAATCCTACCTATTTTGCTAGCCGTAGCGGCTCTCTGTTTTGCAGGCTGGGCCCAATATCGGCTGTACCAGCAGGGCCATAGTTTGGATCCGACTGCCCCATTGAGGTTCACCGTCAAGCCCTTCACGCCGCCATTAATCGGGATCACAAAAGTGAGCAGGATTAGGATCTACCACTTTCCACACGTTGGAATAGCACTCTATACCTTGGCGATTATTGGTACCGCATTCGCCCGGTGGCGACGAGAAAAAGGGAGTCCAAAACGGAAAAGCCTATCGGCGCCGCGCGGGGCGCCCAGTGTCCCAAGCAACAAATAGAAGCAGCAAACCCGTGGACGCAAATGCTGCGGGGCCAAGGGGGGGTCGGCTGGATTCCAATACCGCCTCGAGAATAGTTTGGTTATACCGCTGGCTAATTGCAGCGGCCAAATGAAATATCGTGCCCGCGCCTCCAACCACAATCGCCGCAGCACCGGCGATCCATGCATGTCGACGCCAGGCCGGCAGCAACTCGTCTCCTCGGTCTGCCGCTGGTGCTATGACGATTCCAGCAGGAGCATCTCTATATCTTTAACTATAACTTCCTCGGGGTCGACCACGCCAATATAGCGGTGACGGATAAATCCATTTCGATCAATTAAAACAACCATAAAGGAATGATAAACCAAATCAGTACCAGATTCCGAACGGCCATCTAACACACCAACGTGGTATTCTTCCCAGACTTCTTCCAGCTCAGTTTTTGTCCCGGTCATGAAGTCCCAATTCCCTTCGTACCCCTTTGTGTAGGCGGACAGCCTTTCGGGTGTGTCTTTTTCAGGATCCGTAGTTATAAATGCCAGGGCCAAGTTGTTGCCGATTTCTTCTGCGAGTCTTCTCTGAATGTAGAGAAAATGTTGCGTAATGGTTCCGCAGACGTCCGGACAGCTCGTGTAAATGAAGCCCATTAGCAGCAATTTTTCTCTGTAGTCGGCCAAGCGCACCGTGGTGTTGTCCATATTTGTGAGCTGAAAATCATAGGCAGGTTTTGGCTGAGACGGGGTAATCCTCTCGAACACCTGCTCGTTCCCGCCGTCTCTTCTGAGAAAAGCAGGAGCATCGACAAATTTCCCTTCGATCCATCGCCGATACTTTTGGGTTCTGAAATACGAGGGGAGAGTAATTGCGCCTACAACTGCCGCCGCGATAACGAAGAGAAAAACAGCAAGCCATTTTCTCATCCGAACGTTGATATTCATCCGATTCTCATTTCTCTGCTACTAATGACTCGATCTCAATTTTGCCGGCATTTTCAAACAGGAGGTTTACCTTGAATGAATCTCCTTCATCCAAATGCCGATTTAGACGGATCAACATAATATGAAGACCTCCCGGCTCGAGCTCGAGGGAACCCCTTGCGGGAATCGCTACGCCTTCCTTCAGGGCTTGCATGGTTGCCATTCCGCCTTCCATCGCTGCCGAATGCAGCTCCACGGCATCAGCAACTGCCGATTCCGCACCAAGAAGCCGGTCAGCGTCTCTGCCCTTATTTTCGATAGTGAGATACACAACTCCCATGCCCCCCATGTCATCTTCTATCACCCTTGCCGGTCTCGACCAAACGTCTGATATTCTGATGGGGCCCTTTGTTCCTTTTGATTGGCATCCGATGAGAAAACCCACGCACAGTATTGCCATCATGAGCAAGGTGCCGAAAGTTTGTGTGTTAAAACGTTGGGGCTTTCGCATGTCTTGAATCTGCCTCCGTAGATTGGCGGCGGTTTTGGCAGCGCCGTTGAGAGTTTTATAACTTACTTAAAGAATCATATCGAAGGCAAGAGGCGATTAGGTGTTTGATCGTATGTAGCGGCTTTCGAGAAAATCCGCCAGGCAGCTTATGTCGTCGAGGGGTATTCTCTTCAAATCTTTGATATGAATCGGCATGTCAGTGATGACCGCTCTCAATTCTTCCGGCGGGCAGAGAAGCTCGCCGCCATTATCTTCTCGAACAATCTCGATTCTCTCTTGGGCAGTAGAGAGGAATCCCTCGGCAAGGACTATATCGACACCACTCATCAAATCTCTCACGTCATCCAAGGCCATTTCAGCTTCTGTATTCTGTATAAGAAACATTTTGCCCGGTGAGACCATTGAAACGGCAGAGGCTCCGGCTGCGGCCATTCTCCAACTATCCTTGCCTGGTTTGTCAAAATCGAACCCGGCATGAAAGTGGTGTTTGACAGTTCCTACTCGATAGCCGCGCCTATTCAGCTCCGGTATGACTTTCTCGAGCAGCGTGGTTTTCCCAGACTTTGACTTTCCAACTATTGCGACGATCTTTGGGCGGCTCATAATTAAGAGGAGTATAACTGCTCAAAGGGCTCGGGTTCAACAACATCCGGGCGCGACTCACTGCCAGAATTGCTGGAAATAAGAAAAAAAAAGTTGACAGATTCACTAATCCAGGTGATAATGGTTCTATCTACAATATGGAAGGAAAGATCGTGTGGGCAATAGAGAAGCTCTCAGATCGAGTCAGAGTCTATCCTTCATGCGTAAACTTCGCAAAAACAAGTAGGGTCTGAAATTGAGACTTTCTATAACTCGGCCGACCAGTTTCACACAGCGAGTTGAAAATCGATTCTGATGAATATATACGAAAAAGAACCCTTTCCCATTAGGAGAATATCGAATGGCCATAACTCGACGGCAATTCTTGAAGTTTTCGCTCGCATCGTTTGGTACTCTGCTGATTCCTCGGCCCAATCTATTCTCCCTTGATTATGCTACTGAAATCGACAATCCGCTTGAGTTCTACCCGGTAAGAGAATGGGAAAAAATTTATCGCGATCAGTTTAGCCACGACTACACGTATCATTTTCTCTGTGCGCCCAACGACACCCACAATTGTCTCCTTAAAGCCTACGTCAAGAACGAGGTAATTACGAGAATCGGCCCGAGTTATGGATACGGAAAAGCAGAAGATCTGGATGGCAATACGGCGTCCTCCAGGTGGGAACCCAGGCTGTGCAATAAGGGTCTCGCTCTTAATAGAAGAATATATGGTCCACGGCGGGTTAAATATCCCATGGTACGGGAAGGCTTTAAACGGTGGGTAGACGACGGATTCCCACGCGGAGCCAACGGCAGGCCTTCTGCAAGCTATTTTCAGCGTGGCAAAGAGAGTTTCATACGAGTCTCTTGGGATGAGATTTTTGATATAACGGCGAAAAGCTTGGCCAATATCGCAGGAACTTATTCCGGAGAACGCGGAAGCCGCCTTCTTGCGGAACAGGGGTACGATCCATCGACGATAGAAACTACCGGAGGAGCCGGCACACAGGTGCTTAAGTTTCGTGGAGGCATGCCTCTCCTCGGCATTACTCGAGTATTCGGCATGTATCGGCTTGCCAATTCACTCGCCTTACTCGACTCTCATATTAGGAATGTAGGACCCGAGAAAGCCCTTGGAGGGAGGGGATTTGATAATTACACCTTTCACACCGACTTGCCGCCGGGGCATCCGATGGTTACGGGACAACAGACGATAGATTTTGATCTTTTCACAGCGGAAAACGCTAAACTCATCATTCCTTGGGGCATGAACTGGATATCTACAAAGATGCCTGACAGTCATTGGCTCACAGAGGCGAGAGTAAAAGGCGCAAAGGTGATATCGGTTACCGTCGAGTATTCCTCAGTGGCCTCAAAGTCCGATGAGGTTATTATTATCCGTCCCGCCACGGACCCCGCTTTTTGTCTGGGCGTTGCCAGTGTAATCATGAAAGAGAAGCTCTATGACGAGCAGTACGTAAAGAGCTCTACGGACCTACCGCTGCTCGTACGGATGGATAATCTCAAGCTTCTGAGCGCTGAAGAGGTGATACCGGGCTTTGAAGCGCCTGCTGAACGGCGAGAGACGGTTGTTTACAAAAAGGGAGATCGGATTCCGCCGCCGGTTCAGGCTGAGGGAAAGCAATACATCTCAGCAGAGCTATTGGATGAGTGGGGAAGCTTCGTCATGTGGGATAATAATGCGAATTCCCCGGCCGCGGTGACTAGAGATGAGGTAGGAAAGTACTTTCTTGAAAAGAACGTTGATCCCGTACTTGATGGCGAGTTTGACGTAGAGATTGACGGAGAAAACGTCAAAGTGCGGACGGTATTCAGCCTTATTTCACAATATCTGTCTGATAGTTACGACCCGGATACTGTTTCAAAGATTACCTGGGCGCCGAAAGAGGCAATAATCAGTCTCGCACGTCAAATTGCCGAGAACAGGGGACAAACACTCATCGCCGCGGGTATGGGCCCAAATCAGTTTTTTAACGGTGATCTCAAGGACCGGGCAATGCTTTTGGTGTGCGCACTTACCCGTAACATCGGCACACATAGCGGCAACGTCGGCAGCTACGCCGGGAATTATCGGGCTTCCTATTATGATGGAATTGGACAATACATTAATGAAGATCCTTTCAACATACAGCTGGACGAAAGCAAAGCTGCGACTTTGAAGGGATACTTCAAATTTGAGTCGGCCCACTACTACAACCATGACAGCAAGCCTCTCAGGGTCGGGAACAAGTTATTCACCGGCAAGTCCCATCTTCCAACCCCTACAAAATCACTTATGTTCTGCAATGCCAACTCTATTCTCGGAAACATTAAGGGCCACTATGATGTGGTGGTCAACGTACTGCCAAAAATCGAGATGATCGGCGTCAGCGAATGGTGGTGGACAGCATCATGTGAATACGCCGACGTGGTATTTGCGGTGGACTCTTGGGGTGAGTTCAAACACCCTGACGCGACGGCGTCGGTTACCAATCCGTTTCTGCAAATATTCCCTCGTTCACCCCTGAACCGCCTGCACGATACAAGAGCGGACATCGAGGTATTCTCCGGTGTGGGAGGTGCGTTAGCCAAACTACTGGACGATTCTCGATTCTTGGACTACTGGAAATTTGTCCGCGACGGGCGGGTGGATGTTTATCTCCAGCGCATATTCGACCAGACGTCGATGGCAAAGGGCTATAATGTGCTGGAGCTGGAGGAGAAGGCAAAAGAGGGCATACCCGCGCTGATAATGAGCCGAACATATCCAAAAATAGTTGGATGGGAGCAGGCGAACGAGGACAAGCAGTGGTATGGAAAGACCGGCAGATTGGAGTTTTACCGGGACGAGGACGAGTTTATCCAATACGGTGAGAATCTGCCGGTTCACCGAGAAGCGGTTGACGCCACGATCCATGAACCAAACGTCATCCTCGCCAGAGAGCACCCTGCGATACGTCCTTTTTCACCGGAGAAATACGGCCTAAGCCCTGATAATTTGTCCGGGGAGGTCCGCCAGGTACGCAACGTAATTTTGACGCCGGAGGAACTGCTTCAGTCCAGCCATCCACTCATGAAGGAGGGCTTCACTCACCTCTACATTACTCCCAAATATCGCCACGCGGCGCACACCATGCCTGTGGACGTAGATGTCATTGCCCTCTGGTTTGGACCTTTCAGCGACCCGTATAGAAAGGACAAGCGGATGCCGTGGGTGGGGGAAGGTTACGTTGACATAAATCCGGCTGATGCCAAGAAATTAGGGCTGGAAGACGGAGATTACGTTTGGGTCGATGCAGACCCGGAAGATAGACCCTATGCAGGAGAGAAAAAGCCGGGCAGTAGTGAATATCAACTGGCCCGCCTTATGCTTCGTGTGCGCTATTATTGGGGAATCCCTTCAACGGTCAGTCGATCCTGGTTCCATATGTATGGATCGACGTACGGTTCAGTGGAGGGACATGTAAAGAACGCGGACCACTTGGCTCGCAACCCCAGAACAAATTATCAGGCAATGTATCGTTTTGGGTCGCACCAAAGCGCGACTCGCAGTTGGCTCCGGCCAACGTTGATGACCGATAGCCTCGTCAGAAAGAACACAATTGGTCCTGTAATCGGCAAAGGTTTTGCGCCGGATGTCAATTGCCCAAACGGGGCGCCGAGGGAGAGTTTTGTCAAATTCACGAAAGCTGAAGACGGCGGTATAGACGGAAACAAACTGTGGAGGCCGGCTCGCCTCGGATTTCGGCCAACCTATGAGAGTGGTGCCATGAAAAAGTTCCTTGATGGAGGATATGTGTCGTGAGCTATGAAGTGTACAACTGGCAGTTGAATAGGGAGATGAGCTATAAGTATCCGGAGTCACGCCCAAAGAGGCAAGTAGCCTGGATATTCGACACGAACAAGTGCATAGCCTGCCAAACCTGTACCCTTGCCTGCAAAAATGCTTGGACATCGGGAAAGGGTCAGGAATATATGTGGTGGAACAACGTCGAAACAAAACCATGGGGATATTATCCACTAGGATGGGATGTTCGATTGTTGGAAATGCTGGGCACCCAGGGGTGGCGACGCGGTAAGTACACCGGGAAAACGATTTTTGAGGCACTACCCTACGGGGAGGAGATCCTCGGGTTTGTTCCGGACGCTGATGACTATATATCTCCCAACCTTGGCGAAGACGAAGCGTCCAACCCGGTAGAAAATGGTCAGTACATAACCGGGCCGCACCAACCCTGGATGATGTATCTGCAACGAATTTGCAATCACTGCACGTATCCGGCCTGCCTCGCCGCATGCCCGAGGAAATCCATTTATAAAAGAGAAGAGGACGGTATCGTGCTTCTTGATCAAAAGCGATGCCGTGGGTATCAGGAGTGTGTCAGGGCCTGCCCATATAAAAAGTCATTTTTCCGGGTTCATACCGAGAACTCTGAAAAATGCATCTCCTGCTACCCGGCGGTCGAGCAGGGGATGCAGACCCAGTGTGTTGTCAACTGCATCGGTAAGATTCGACAGTTCGGGTTCAAAAGCAAGTGGGATAACCCGCGTGTTGATAATCCTATCGACTATCTGGTTCATATAAAAAAAATAGCCCTTCCGCTCTATCCACAGTTCGGTCTGGAGCCAAATGTCTATTATATTCCTCCCATCAACGTGCCCGAAGCCTTCATTAAGCAATTATTTGGGCCGGGGGCTCAGAAGGCGGTGGAAATGTACCGGAGTGCAATGGAAGACAAAAAGCTAATTGCGATTCTCATGCTAATGGGCTGCACGGATAGGATAATTGATACCTTCAAAGTGCAGGGCGATGTGAAAACCGGAAAGGCAATCGGATACGACGAGAGCGGTGAGGAGATTTTAAGGGTGCCCTTGACGGAGCCGATTGTCATACGAAAGAGCCGCGACGAGGTAAGGAATGTCCACCGCATTAGTGTCTCATAATCATAAACGTTTGAACGGCTACGACGTTTTTGCCACCGCATTAGGTTATCCTGAAGACCGTTTCTTCAAGCGTTTTCCGCAATTGCGCAAGGAGCGGCGCAAGATAGAAATCGAATATGATTCCCTGTTCCGCAACAAGGGCATATGGCTTTACACCACGGAATACACCGCGAGCGGGCAATTTCAGAAGATTAATAGTTTATCAGACATAATGGGATTTTATCGCGCATTTGGTCTTCGGATCGAAAATGAGCGCCCGGATGCCCTGTCGGTGGAGCTTGAGTTTATGCACTTTCTGATATACAAGACGATCTATGCAATTGAAAATCGCCCCGATAACCACGAGGAAAAAGCTCAGATCTGTATTGATGCCCAGGGAAAGTTTTTCAAATGTCATCTCTACTCCGGAGCTCACGCTATATCAGAAAAAATCAACGCAGGTCCAGAAGGTCACTTCTATCCGGATATTTGCCAAGAGATGCTCCATTTCTTGGAAGAGGAAAAGCAGTATTTCGATAAAGAAACACGAGAAGCATTATGAAGAAATCCTTGACGATAATTGTCATTGTTGTAACCGCCGTAGCGTTTGGGTTTGCAGTGTATATAGGAGTTCGGCGCGCCCGAGGCGTTCCCGTGACAATTCCAGACGGGGAGCGTCCTCGTTTGGAAATTCCCCGGATGACGCATGAAATTGATTTCAGCGAAGGTATCAACCTCGATTTTTGGAATACGTTGGAGCACCTGCAGGTCGATCTCGTCTATCAGCTCATGGTTTTACCGTGGCCAAAAAAAGTGGTGCCTTTTTTGCGTGTCAAAAGCTTTCACAATGGCGAAGATATTTATTTCTTTCTTGAGTGGCAGGATCAGACAGAGGACACCAGCATGGACATTGGAGCGTTTTCTGACGCCGCAGCAGTGATGTTCCCTCTTGATGAAAAAGCACCGGCGTCGACTTTGATGATGGGCTTTATGGGCCAGGCAAATATCTGGCAATGGAAGGCGAGCAGGGATCGGGAGTTTTGGACGGGCCAAAAGGAAGAAAGAACGGCCTACGTGGACTTTTATTATCCTTTTGAGGAGCAGGAATTATTCGTCGTATCAAAGGACACTGTATCTTCAGCGGCGAGGGATTTGATTTCAGCCAGGGTTGGTACCCTAACCGAAAAAACTATACAACCTATAAAGGGCCGGGGCAGCTACGAGAACGGCGTCTGGCGGATAGTTTTGAGAAGGTCCATGACAACCGCAGAATCTCGCACGGATGTCCAATTTGGGCAAGCGCTTAATATTTGTGCCTTTGCGGTGTGGAATGGCTCTAGCGGGGACCGAGGAGGCAGAAAATCCATCTCCAACTGGGTGGAACTGTGGATCAGGTAGAGGAAAATTGTCACGATCGTAGTAACTCGAAGAGGACGCTCATGAGGAAAGCACTTACATGTATAACATTGGGAATCATTCTTTGCTCTTCGGCCTGGGCCGACGATATATTTATTGAAATAAGAGCAAAAAAGTTTTCCTACACGCCAAATATTGTCAAAGTAGACAGAGGGGATAAAGTCACAATCAGGCTCATCAGCGAGGATGTGACTCATGGATTATTCATAGACGGACACGGAGTCGAGATCAAGGCGAGCCCGGGAGAAGATGGAAGCATATTTTTCGTCGCAGACAAGGCCGGACGGTTCAATTTCCGGTGTTCAATCACATGCGGCGAGTTCCATCCGTTTATGGTCGGATACCTCGTCGTCCGACCAAATATCCGTTTCTACATGTTTTCCATCATCGTTGTTGCCATTGGGCTGGCGAGTTTGGCAGCGATTTTTCTGACTAAGAAAAAGGTATAGCATTATGGCAGAGAAAGAAAAACTATTTGGCTTTATCGACTTAAATTGGCGGCTTGAAATCACCAAAATCGGCCTGGTAAGAAAGCTTTTTAAATCCAGGTGGTTTCCTCTAGCGCTCCTGATATTCAACCTCTTCATTTTTGTCATAATCCTGATGTCGGGATTTATCGGAGGTTATTCATCTGGAAACTACAACTTCGGGATAATGATTGTCTGGATACTCTGGTGGGTGCTCTTAATGCTCATGCTGGTTCCGGGATTTTCGCGGGCTTGGTGTCTCATGTGCCCATTTCCTGTTTTTGGGGATTGGTTTCATCGCAGGCGGCTATACAGTGTGGCACCCGGCAAGCACCGAGGACTGAATTTAAAATGGCCAAAGGCTCTCAAAAACATGTGGTTGCTCAATTTTGGTTTTTTAATAACGACGTTTTTCTCGGGCTTTTTCAACGTGAAACCTATGGCGACCTTTGTTGTACTGGGCTCGATTATAGGCCTTGCATTTGTAATCGGATTGCTGTTTCCAAAACGTACTTTTTGTCTGTATCTCTGCCCGGTTTCCGGTTTTATCGGCCTGTATTCACAGTTTGGAATGGCGGAGGTGCGGAGAAAAGATCCTGAAATTTGCAGAAATCATCGGCCCAAAACTTGCTTCGTCGGGAATGAGAAAGGGCATGGGTGCCCCTGGCTCCTTGCACCGTATGACTTTAATAAAAACACATATTGCGGGATGTGCATGGAGTGTTTTAAGACTTGTCCCCATGACAATATGGCATTCAATATTCGTCCACCGGGCGTGGACCTTCTTGTTGACTCAAGGCGAGAGCCCAAGGGTCTCGATGAGGCCTGGAAAGCATTCATTATGCTCGGAATCGCAATGATGTTTTTTCTGACGTTCCAGGGTCCGTGGGGATTTATCAAAGATATGGTGAGAGCTACTACAACCGGGGGATATCTCAAGTTTGTCTCGTTTCACGCCGTATTTAACCTGTTGTTGGTACCGGCTTTCTACGGTCTGTTCGCTTTTTTCTCAAAGCTGCTAAGCGGAGACAAGGAGGTGCCGTTTAAAAAGGTTTTTATAAATTTCGCCTATACTCTTATTCCGCTTGGGTTGGGAGTCTGGATAGCCTTCAGCATTGGCATAATTCTGCCTAATGGCAGTTATATACTCCATATTCTATCGGATCCCTTTGCCTGGGGATGGAATATATTTGGAACTGCAAATTTTCCGTGGACCCCCGTGCTTACCGGCGCGCTCGGCTATCTGCAGGGGATAACCATGGTTGTGTTTTATCTTTTTTCGATAGCGTACGGGCTAAAGTTAGCCCGACGCACTTTTGCGGATGAGACTAAGGCAAGGCGAGGTTGGATTCCGGTGTTGGCCTTTTTAACGGTAATTACCGTTGGGTTCCTATGGCTTTTTCTTTTTTAGGCATGTTGGCGGGACGGTTTATATGAAACGAAATGAAATCATAGCAGTCATTGCATTTATTGCCGCAACCCTCGGTACTATTGCCGGTGTTTTGGCAATCGAAGGGTTTAGGAGAAATCGTCTTTTTACCGCCGAGCTCGTAGCACGGGCGCCGGAATATGGCAACTTCTACCCCCAAACTTTGTCAGTTCCGGCGGGTGAGGAAGTCAGGTTGATGATCCGGAACATAGACACGGTTACCCATGGCTTTGTCGTGCCGGATCTTGGAATTGCAGTACCACAGATAAAGGCCGGTGAGGTCAAGGTAATCACGTTCACTGCGGACCGGCCGGGCACCTACCCATTCATGTGTACGGTGTGGTGTTCCGCCAGGCATCTGGAGATGGGCGGGCGGCTGGTGGTGAAATGAATTATCTATAGCGTTCTGCTGTAGGGCCGGCACGTTGTGCCGGCACGTTGTGCCGGCACCTTGAGCAATTGCCACCGTTCGCGCGGTCGCGTATTCGAGCAACACGGTTATGTGCGTGGCCAAGCGCAAAAATAAGCCGCGCCAAAAATTTATCCTTTTGATTCAAAGCCAAGCTTGACAGAGTTTTTCAACGGCTATACCATGTCCGCACACTTGTTAACATCACACAGCATTCGCTCGGGCCCGGCTTTATAGCTGTAGGCCTAATTCCCACGCTGTGTCAAAGGGAGGACATATGGCTATTCTCATAGCCCTATTAGGTGTTGCTATTGTTGTGGTTGCAGTGGTGTTCATCAGACCTTCGATCGGCCAGGCTAAAGGCGGCAGGATAGTTTTGCTGCTCGCCCTCTTTGTACTTCCGGTTTTGGTGTTTGTTTTCGGGGCCACAACACATCTGGAGAACTCAAAGCAGACAAATTTCTGTCTTTCGTGTCATGCAATGAAGCCCTACGGTGAAACGCTTAAAATTGATGATCAAGCGTTTATACCGGCCGTTCATTCGCAGAACCATCTGATACCGAGTGATAAAGCTTGTTATACTTGTCATACCACTTACACGATGTTCGGTGGCGTAAAAGTCAAGCTTCAAGGTCTCAGGCATTTTTTTATCCAGTATCTCGGCAAACCACCGGAACAGATTGAGCTCTATGAGCCTTTTAATAACAGGGAATGTCTTCACTGTCACGGCGAAGCGCGGTCGTTTTTAGAAGATCCCATTCATGAGGCCACTCTGGTGGATCTAGAATCCAACGAATTGTCCTGTACTGAATGTCACTATTTGTTTCATGAGGTGGCGGAGTTGGCAAGTCAGAAACTCTGGGACAGGGGAGAAGAGGAATGAATACCGACGATAAAAGCGCGAGGCACACGAGAATAACAGCTCTTATTTTTCTGGTAGGTTTAGTAGTCCAGTTGATTACCATGATATTTGTCCATCCGGTAACATTTATGATGCACCTTGTCCTGGGTGGTGCCATAACCGCGGCCGGGGTAGTTCTGTACTTAATCTACCTTACCAAGCACACGATTTAAACAGACTATTGCGCATTTCCTCGGTCAGTGCAGTGGTGGAAGTCTGTTAGAACGTTGCTTGAGAAAAGCTGTGTCATATCAGGCCTTAGCGTACCGACAACAGAGAAGACACGTGGACTTTTACCCGTCAGTTTCCTATTATCTGGGCAAAGGCCGTGGCAGAAAGGCTGTTGCTGATAACAACTTGGGTTAATGCCGGTCTATGCGTTTTGAAAACAGATCAAAAGGGGAATCTTTATGGCAGAATTCTCTATAGCCGGCACCGACCGAAAAATCACCGAGGTTGAGCTCCGGATCGTATACGAGGATGGTACTGAAGAGCGGACGTCTTCAGAAGGCCCGCTCCATACCATTGAAATCGACGCACACGTAAGTCGCTTTGTAATCTCTGGGGACGTTCACGGAGAGATTGCGGCTCACAGTGATCTTGAGTGCAACGACATTTACGGCGGAGTGACTACAAACGGAGATGTGACGTGCAACGACATAGCAGGCAGCATCAACTCAGGCGGCGACGTGAATTGCAATGATATCGGGGGAGACGTGCAGGCCGGCGGGGACGTTACTGGCAATGATATAAGCGGCTCAGTGTCAGCCGGCGGCGACGTCATAGAGGACGATCTGGAAGAGGACGATTCGGACGATGAATTTGATGACGATGATCTAGATTACTAGACGGTCAGTCGTCGGACTCTTCCGGGAGGCCGGAATTATGAGTCTACCCCGTGCTCCGCTCGGTGCTCCACTCGGTGCTTTCCGACGGTCGCGCTGAATATAACAAGCTGTAATATTCCTATAGTACCCATTCATTGCCCCTCAAAAGCTTTGGCGCTATCTTATGTAATCAGGAAGCGGCGCGATACGTTGCACAGATGTGTCGATCAACGGCAACACCGTCGCCACGCGGCCAATCGATCGCGAAAAGCTGGAGGGCTCCATGCCGATAGTTTCCCTTGAAAACGTGCATAAAAAATATCCACTGGGTAAAACCGAGGTACACGCGGTAAAAGGTGTGTCGTTTGAAATAGTTGAGGGTGATTTTATTTCCATCGCCGGACCTTCGGGATCGGGGAAGTCCACCATTCTCAATCTTATCGGGTGCATCGATACGCCGACCGAAGGTACCGTCAGCATAGAGGGCACGGTTACCAGCGACTTGCCCGACCGTCTTATTACCGAGCTCCGGCATCAAGTGCTGGGTTTTATTTTCCAGTCATTCAATCTAGTCCCTGTTCTCAACGTATATGAGAATGTGGAGTTTCCCCTATTGCTCGGAAAAAAGCCCCCTTCAAAGCAGGAGCGAAATGAATGGGTTGATTTTCTTATTGAAGAGGTTGGATTGGCCGATTGGCGTGAACACAAGCCAAACGAGCTGTCCGGCGGACAACGGCAGCGAGTGGCAATTGCCCGCGCGCTGGCGACCAAACCAAAAATCGTGCTTGCCGACGAGCCCACCGCAAACCTGGACTCTACGACAGGAGAGGCGATTATCGAGTTGATGAAAAAAATGAACGAAGAGCTCAGCACGACTTTTATTTTTTCTACCCATGATCCCTCAATTGTGGGGATTGCAGACCACGTCATTTCATTGCACGACGGCGAAATAACCGAAAATGTTCGCGTTCAGGCGAGTTGAAAATAATATATGGAAAGAAAATGAAAGCGAAGGTGCTCATTGTTGAGGATGAAAAGGAGCTTGCGGAGCTGGTGCAGATGTATCTCAACAATGACGGAATTGAGTCCGAAATAGCTTACTCGGCTGAGAACGGCATTGAGCGTCTTTGCCGGTCGCAATATGATCTTATGGTCCTTGATATCAATTTACCGGGAATGGATGGATTTGAGCTGCTTCAGCAGATCCGGCCAAAGTTTGCTCTGCCCATAATCATCGTGTCGGCGCGGGAGGCCGATGAGGATGTCATCATGGGCCTTAGCGCCGGCGCCGATGAGTTTGTGACCAAACCCTTTACACCGAGGGTATTGGTGGCCCGCATCCGAGCGCTATTGAGGAGATCTCGGGCTGATGCCCGACAGATGTTGGAGTTTGGACCGTTCTTGCTTGACGCAGACGGGTATTACTTAGTCCGGGATGACCGGAGAATCACAATGTCGTCGAAAGAGTTCGAGGTGCTCAGGCATCTCGCTTTAAACGCCGGTCGCGCCATGACACCGCACCAAATCTATGAGGAAGTGTGGGGGAATCAGTACGGGGACTCGACGACCGTCGCGGTCTATATCCGACGGATACGGCAAAAGATCGAGAACGAGCCACGCAATCCCATGTATATCCAGACTATTCACGGCAGAGGATACCGTTTTAACCCTGATTCATTGGTATATCGGGGGTAAACATGAGTCTGCGTTTGAAGTTTGTTTTGCTCATATCAGGCTCAATTATAATACCAATAATGGTTTTCACGGTCACGTTCCGGTCCGATGATAGTTTCGGCGTGTGGCGAAACAGTAAATCTCTTTACTCGCCGCGTGCCGCCTGGAGGACGGAAATTCGGGAGGGTATCTCAGACGCGGACTATCTAAGCTCGGTGATCAACAGCATACCGATGTTGGCGGATGTTCGCGTTTACAATAAAAGTGGGACTAAAGTCCTCGAGCGTGTGTCGGAGAAGACCGGTGTGGCCGCCGATGACATATTGATACTTGAAACTATCCCTTTTGAGCTGTCCTCCGGAGAGGTGGGACAGGTAAAAGTTACATTCCCATATCCCAGATTTATCGCCGATAATACTCGCTTTTTAGTGCCCCTCACCGGGCTGATTTTTATCGCCGTGATGGCGATTCTTATCGGCCAATCAATCAACCGCTCCATTAGTCTGCTCGAGCGTGCATCCAGCAGGATTGCAGAAGGAGATCTCGATTTTAAGCTCCCGCAAAAGAGAGGAAACGACAAATTTGCCTCTCTCATTCGGTCATTTGACAGTATGCGCGCTCACCTAAAAGAGGAATATGCCAGGCGGTCGAGATTTATTATGGGAATCTCCCATGATCTGAAGACGCCGCTTTCGTCAATCGGCGGATACGTTGACGCAATACGGGATGGATATGCCGATACACCGGAGAAACTTGAAAAGTATATATCGATTATAGAGGGAAAGACCGATCTCCTCGAATCTCGAATTTCGATGCTGATCGACTTTTTCAGACGTGACACCGACGAATGGAAAATGAGCTTGAGTCCAATTGATATAGGGTCATTCCTGACGGAATACAAAAAAATTTTCGAAACTGAGACTCTTGTGGTAGGACGGCGATTTTCCGGTAATGTGAATATTCCTAGTCGGATAGATATTCTCATGGATGGAGACATGATGGTGAGAGCTTTTGAAAATTTAGCAAAAAATGCTCTTCAATACTCACCGGAGGGCAGCGAAATTGTTTTCAACGCGATACTAGAAAACGGCACCGTCTTAATCGAGTTTGCCAATGAAGGACCGGGTATATCTAAGGCGGATATCAAGAGCATTTTTGAGCCATTTGTACGTGGGGCGCGCGACAGAAAAGGCGGCGGATTCGGCCTCGGACTTGCCACAGTGGAGAGCATTTTGTCATCTCACGGTTTTAGCATATCTGCCGATTCAATGCCGGGGTCCCAGACTGTATTCTGCGTATCGATCCCCATAGTGGTAGGTGAATGATCTATGCAACTCCAACGGATATTTAGACGTCGGTTTTTCCAAGCGGCTTTTTTCTTTTTTCTAAGCGCGTCGCTCTGGTCGGATAGCCCACTGAAGGACCCCGGTATACCGGATGGCGAGCTAGCTGTATATCGCGAGGAGATCGAAGGTGAGTTCTCCTATTTTACCGAACAGGTCTCAGTTAAAGAGCGGAACGGATCAAGGTTTTATGAAATAGTTTCAAAATCCGATGATGAGATCACCACGCTAAGAATCGAAGAAGGCACCATGTTGCCATTCTCGATAAACACGATAACAAAGGGCAGCTGGTTCGTCTCGGAAAACTCTACCGTCATCGAGCTTATCGCCGATTTTGAGCGTAGTGGGATCATGCTATTGTCCTTTGACGATCTACCATACCTGCTCCGTGGATACCCGTTTGAAGCTCGGACCTCTGTTCCAGTGGGTTTTCTGCAGAGCTCTGAAGACGACGACGGGATTTTCGATTTTGATATCTCCGTGCGGTTTGTCGATCGAGAATTTGTTTCAACGGCTGACCAACAGATCGATTGTTATAAGCTGCAATTGCGGTTTAGGGCTTCTGGAGTTATGAAGATTCTCAACGGCATGGTGCCTAAAACTTACTTTTGGTACAGCGTGCAGCCACCCCACTATCTCGTTGCATATGAAGGCAGCTCGGGTGCTCCGGGATCACCAAAACGGCACGTTAAAATCGTAGAGTACTCAGATTGGGCCGCGGACTCCGGAGCCGACTAACCACGAGCCCGCCATAAACTCCTCGTAGATAGCTCAAACACCGCAGATAGAACGTTTCACGATACCAAAGAGCATAAAAGCACTCCTTTTCGTGAAATAAGTCTCGATTAATGCCGGTTTCTTATTGGCGGAGCAGAATCTGCGCCCCATAATAGTGATATAAATCACAATATATCCGAGGTAGGAGAGCGCGTATGACAAAGGTAGGAAAATGTTGGTATTTGCTTGTAATATGTTTCATCGTGGCACTTTTTGTGCCGACTGCCCTGTTTGCCATGGGAGACGTAGAAAGCATCGTAACTCAGGGAGAGGTGGTCGAGTTGATTGAATCCAATCAGGTTGATGTCCTCGGATTGCTCCAGGAAGCCTGCGGTGCGTGCCATGGCGGTGATTCTGAGTATCCGGTTGCCGGAGCCCAGATAAGTTATTCTCACTCGGGGCACTACCTCGGGTGGCAAAAGCACGGACAAAACTCCTGGTATGCAAACGGGCGTGGATGCCAGCAATGCCACACGAATGAGGGATTTATCGAGTATGTGAATACGGGTAAGGTTGAGGGATATGTAGATTATCCGTCACAGCCGGGATGTTTTTCGTGTCACGATTCCCACAATACTGGTGATTTTTCGCTGAGAACAACTAAGCCCGTAACCTTGGCCTCCGGTAACGTATACGACATAGGAGACGGAAACCTCTGCGCCAGTTGCCATTTGAGCAGAAGAGCAGTAGGTGCAAGCGTAAAAGCAGGATCGTTATCATCACACTTTGGGCCGCACCACGGTCCTCAGGCTGACATCGTCATGGGTGCGAATGGCTACGAATATCCGGGCAAGAGCTATTCGTCATCCGTCCATGCCGCTGCCATTGAAAACTCCTGCGTTGAATGCCATCTGGCTCTTCCGGAGGGACGCTACTCTCTTTCACCGGAAGTCGGGGGGCACAGTTTTTATCTCAAGGGAGAAGTGCACGGCTCGGAGAAGCTCAATCTTCCCTCTTGTTCGGGTTGCCACGAAGATGTCGGTCAAGAAGGCGAGTTCTTCGACATAGCAGCCGACGGGGATTTTGATAACGATGGCACAGCCGAGCCGGTACAGGCGGAAGTTGAAGGACTGCTTCATATGATCGTAAACTCAGAAGGCACGGGCGTTCTTCAAAACACTGACCCGCCTGCCTACAACGCCGACGGAAGCTGGAACAGCACCAGGGGGCTCGAATTCCCCATTGAAACCGTGGCCGCGGTTTGGAATTATAAGTTTATGGGGGTATGCACTTGACTCCGGTACACGCTACATCTGGTGTCTTGGGGCTGGTCCACGCGCATGCTTGATCATTGACTTGAGCGGTGCCGGATC
>NZCE01000050.1 GCA_002688185.1 Spirochaetales bacterium | reverse complement strand
TCAAATTCTCAGGTACGTGAGGTGGCAACAAAGCCAGGATTCAGGTCAAGCGAAGCTTGAATTTTAAAAGGTGCCACGGGTTTACCCGTGGGGATCCACTATGAAGGTATCTCGTCACCAAATCCCAATCTTTGGGCTGGACCGTGCCGTTTTTTTGCAAAGGGGAGGGGCGCTCTTGCCGACTATTGGTCCGTCGAGGCGATTATCGATCGGGGCTATGCTTTCGCTACATTTAACGATGTTGAGCTCGACGCCGACCGAGACGATGTAAGCGATGGCATCCACGGACTTCTGAGACCTGCAAGCGTCCGGGCGGCGGGAGGAGACGCGGACGCGGTGTGGGGCACAATTGCAGCGTGGGCTTGGGGATCGTCAAGAGTCATCGACTATGCGGAAACTACGGATGACATTGATATGACGAAGGTTGCGGTAGTCGGACATTCGCGGCGGGGAAAATCGGCACTTTTAGCGGGCGCCTTTGATGATCGCATATCCCTTACGGTTGCACATCAGGCGGGTACCGGCGCGGATGCACTCAGCAGATTAACGCTTTTCCAAGAGCCTGTTTTTCTTATGAATTGGATGTACCGTCACTGGTTTAACAAGCGATTCCAAACTTACAATTTCCGGATTCACAAGTTGCCCGTTGATCAACACGAGCTGCTTGCCCTTGTCGCTCCTAGAACCGTTCTAATTAACGCCGCTTACAGCTATCGATGGGCCGGTTTCAGATCAAGCGCAAACGCGATGCGTGCGGCAGAGCCGGTTTACAAGCTTTACGGAAAGACGGGAATCAAGGGAACCGGCATCATTACTGATGACGATGAAATTTCAATCCATACTATCGGCGGGATGACGCAATACAGGCGGCCGTCAGGGCACTCGCTGGACCCCGATTACTGGAGGGTAATATTAGACGTGGCTAAAGTTGTGTTTGCCAATCAGTAAACGGTCGCCACCACGGCTGTTCTGGATTACATTTCAACGCCTTGGGCACACCTTCTCATCGTCTCATACCTTAACGGACGCTGAGCATTAGTCATCGCATCCACCTCAATAAATCGATTCCGTGTGGCATTAAAACAATAAGCTGATATTAACTATGCTAAATTGAGACAAGTAGATATGATATTCGTTACCTAATTCGGAGCATCATGCGTTTTTCTCACTTTAATAGAAATATAAAGCTATTCACCCTTGGCCTGGGCCTAACGGCTATTTCCTTTTTTGGAATTCAAGGAATGCTCAAAGTGATTTACGTGCTTCGTCTCGGGTTCGGCCCGGAGTACATCGGAATTTTCAACTCCATGGGCGCTGTTGTTTATATGATTATGGGAATACCGAGCGGCTGGCTCGGGAAAAAGTTCGGCAGCCGGAGAATGCTCCTTTTGGGATCGGCAATAACCGCAGG
This sequence comes from Spirochaetales bacterium, assembly GCA_002688185.1. The sequence continues at coordinate 87,347 of NZCE01000050.1, read as the reverse complement.
CGGTATGTTTATACTTCCTCTCACACACTTTGCTTCAGAAAATATGGTAGCGGTGCTTCCGATTTTACATCAGATTGTGCAAACAATTGGGTGGTCACTTTTGGGTGTGAATATCACACCCACAGTCATGTTGCTCACAACGCCTGAAAACCGGAACGAGGCATACGCTTTGTTGACGACATCTAGATGGGCAGGAGCGCTAATCGGATCGCTAATTGGTGGATTGCTCCCCGGCCTTTTTGCTTCAACTTTTCATATCAGACTCACAGATCCTGCCCCTTACAACTTCGCGATTTGGCTGGGTACGATTTTTGGCATTGCAGGTCTTGTTCCTTTGCTTATGACTCGGCGGTATAAAGAACCTGCCCCTGCGCGCTCAACGTCACGAAAAGAGAAAATGCCTCTGAAAAAGGCTCTTCTCCTCACGCTTTACGCCTATCTTGGTCATTCAGGCTTTGCGGCAGTAGTTTCTTTTGGCAACGCATATATGGATACCGATCTGCACGTCTCAACAACCGCTCTAGGGGTGCTCATGGCGTTAGGGCAGCTGGCATCAGCGTGCGCGCCTTTTCTTGCACCTTTCTTGGCCAAACGACGGGGCAACGAGTACTCGCTCCTGATGGCGCCATTATTGACGGCAATTGCGTTGGTGCCTGCATTCCTTTTTCCCCATTGGGCTGCAATAGCAGCCGCTCGGATAGTGGTGCTGGGAACGGCTGCCATCTGGATGCCTGCCTTGCAGGTTTTCCAGATGGAAAGCTTCCACCCAACGTGGCGAACACTTGTATACGGCATCGTATCCACCGGTTTGGGCCTCTGCTTTGCATCGGTTAGTCTGTCGGGAGGTTACCTATCTGCACATTTTGGATACAGATCAACTTTTTTAGTGGGTTTCATTCTAAGTGTCCTGAGCTTTGTAGCTTTTTGGATCATCATGCGCATGGAAAAAGGCAAGACTTTACCAACAAACTAATCGCGCTATAAAATGCCGCGATGAAAAGGAGACGATATTAGTTGGGCATTGACTGTGCATTAATTGTGTGGTAGCTTTGGCGCTGGTTTTTGGGGAGATTCCCGAGTGGTCAAAGGGGGCAGACTGTAAATCTGTTGGCTAAGCCTTCGAAGGTTCAAATCCTTCTCTCCCCAATGTTTCGTTCGCGGGCTATGCCGTTCGGCGTGTCTTGTAGCCTATTTCAAATACGCAGGATATACATCGTTGGACCCGGTTTTTTATGAAGGTGGTTTGCATTTTAAGTGTGCTCGTTGCTCAAGTTGCTGCAGACATGAACCCGGGTATGTTTTCCTCACGGCAAGTGATGTTGAAAATCTGAAAAAAGCCACTGGCTTGTCGGGGTCACGGGTAAGAGCTAAGTTTTGCAGAATCGTTTTTTTGGGAATTATAGAAAGACTCAGCCTAAAAGAAAAAGAAAATTACGATTGCATTTTTTGGAACGAAGGCGGATGCACCATTTACAAGCGCAGACCCCTGCAATGCAAGACATACCCGTTCTGGAGCGCTAATCTAATTTCCAGGGAATCATGGGACTTGCTTCAGAATACTTGCCCCGGGGTAAATGAAGGCAGGCTATACAGCAGAAATGAAATCGACTGTTTTGTAGCCATGAGGGAGCAAAAGCCCCTTCTGTCGAAGTAAAGCACTTGCTCGTGGCCTGGCTACACAGAAATGTTGGAAATTGCCTGATTTGGTATACATTGTCTAAGTGGGTACGTTGCTTTTGCGCCCGGTTTCAAGGTCACAGACTATTTTCAAAATCTGTATCGTGGGGTTAACCGGATCGCCGCCTGCGGATCGCCGGCCGCGGATCGCCGTTTCGTCCGGCTATGCGTGCCCGGGGGCCAGAGCAGCTAAAAGGGCATGAAAATAAAGTTTTGGGGAGTACGGGGCTCCATTCCTGCACCCCTTACGAGCTTGCAGATTCAGAATAAAATCGCCGCGGCTGTTCAGAGAATAGAGAAAAAAGATCTAGAGAGTGCGGAGACCCGGGAGCTTTTCTTATCAAAGATCCCAAGGTCGCTATTTGGTACCGTGGGCGGCAATACCACTTGTCTTGAAATCAGACTGTCCGATGACACGATGCTTATCTTTGACGCCGGCTCCGGAATTCGAGAACTTGGCAATGAATTAAAAAAACGGAACGCCCATATTCGTCATTATCATATTTTCCTTTCTCATTTTCATTGGGATCACCTACATGGCCTGCCATTCTTTACGCCAATGGCCGAGCGGAAGGCCAAGCTGACATTTTATAGCCCGGTTGACCGCATGGAGGAGTATATAAAGGGTCAGATGAAGTTCCCATATTTTCCGGTTCCCATGGATGTTATGGCCGCAAATTTTGAGTTTGTGGTTCTCAAAGAAGCTCCACTCAAGATCGGCACGGCCGAAATTTCGTGGCGCAAAATGAATCATCCTGGCGGTTGCTACTCGTACCTCGTAATGGAATCAGGGAAAAAAGTGATATTTTCGACTGATACTGCGCTATCTGATGAAGATTTTAAAAAAACCCGCAGTAATTTTGCGTATTTCAACGGTGCCAATCTGTTGGTGATGGATTCCCAATACACCCTAGGTGAAGCAATCGAAAAATATGATTGGGGCCATTCTTCGTATAGCTTAGCCGTTGATTTTTCCGCCGCTTGGGATATAAAGAATCTCATACTTTTTCACCATGAGCCGCTTTACGGTGACACAAAAATGCACAGCATTCTCAAATCGTCTGGCTGGTATCTCAATTATATTGAGCAAAAGGGGATCAAAATATATCTGGCTCAGGAGCAGCTCGAACTTACCATTTGAATCGTCGCGTTGTGCTTGGTCAGTTATTATTGCTAGACGATTATTCTAAATAGCCTTCAAATGAAATAAATTTAATGGTACGGTGTACCTTATCGATGGGCGCAACACCATGCGGTATAATTAGGTGATGAAAATAACTTTAGACGAGATTGAAATCTCGGCATTATACGCTTTTCTAAAGGGCAGGGAGGGTGACTTGGACACGCAACTCTTACCCATCCTCTCGAGGATGGAACAGATCCTTTATCAACAATTGTCGATCGATGAGCTCGAGAGATTAACAAGTTCCCTCGATATTGAGAAATAAAACGCTCCAAGGTATTCTGTAGATCATAAGATTTACATGCAAACTTTTAAGCTATGAGAATGAGGTACAGTATCAAGCCCTGGATCTTGATATTTTTTTGTCTCGCCGCGCCAGGATTCACCCAGTACCACCCGCCGGATGGCGGGGAAAATGTGTATGAGCTCATTTCCCCTTTGTATTTGGGTGCCGGTGTCAATAGCGCCGCGGCCGAGCCTCCACAGTCAGGGATTCTCAACCCGGCACTATCTGCACTGGTGCAGAGAGCCGTCTGGGACTTCAGCTATCTGACCCTGATCGACTTCACCGGCGGGGAAGGGTGGGGTGGTCATATCGTCAATATTGGCAATACTGTGCCAAACCGGGCGGGTGTATTCACATGGGGCGGTCACTTCTTTACTTCAGCTCTCACCGATATCGACATTGGAACCTTCGGTTCGATAAACGTTTCATTTTCCAAAAGGTTATATCCTAGCCTGCTGATAGGCGCCGGTTTGAACATTGTGGCCGGCCAAAACGATCAGTCAAGCTGGGGATTGGATTTAGACCTCGGTTTTTTACACATCCTGGACGCAACTACGTTTAGGGATCTAAAGTGGGGAGTTGTCCTGAGGGATTTCGGGAAGGGATTCAATGCCAACGCGGATAATTCCTCTTACCCGTCACCGTTTACTTTGGCCGCCGGAATCGCATTCTCACCAATAAAGACTGAGGATTTAATTCTCGACGTTTTAGCGGATATTTCGTTCCCTTCTTTTCAAAACATACGGCTCAATTTGGGTCTCGGCTTGGACATGCTCGATCGCCTGGACGTGCATATTTCTTCACAATTTGACCTGAGGGAACTTATAAGCGATGAAATCGCCAGGGGCAGCTTCGTACCAGCGATTGGCTTGGGGATAAAGTTTAATGCGGATATTTTAAAATTTCCTGAAAATGACATAAAAGCACGTGCCGCGTTTTCTCCGTTGATAGGCGGCACCGGCGGCATTGGCGTCGGCGCCACTTTGACAGTTGGACAGCCGGATCAAAGGGCTCCTGCAATTTCAATCGACTATCCAAGCGTTGCAGTGCTTTCTTTCAACGGCAATAGGAATGACTCATTGCAAACGTCTGTGGATTTTGGTATTGAGATAACAGACGAGAGGTATTTGCACGGTTATGAATTTATTATATCGAATGAAACGAGGGACGTCGTATATGAAGTGCGCAATGAATTTACGTTGCCGCGATCGGCGGGATTTCAAGGAGTTCTAAATCGATTATCCCATCTCGAGGGTGGTTTAGTCCTGCCGGAGCGGCTCAATTGGGACGGCCGAGTGGCTGGTGGCGAATATGTCGCTGACGGGGGCTACAGCTTTTATGTTGCGGCGTGGGATGATAACGGCAACAAGAGCATGTCCCCCAACTACGCAATACTGGTTGACTCCACACCACCAACCGTCGACATCATCAAACCCACGGACTTGGATCTGATTTTCTCACCGAACAGCGACGGCAATAAGGATACCATAAGAATTGAACAATCGGGCAGTCATGAGGATCGCTGGATTGGACAGATCACTAAGGACGGCGAAAAGGTTCGCTCATTCTCATGGAACGACGCCGCGCCGAAGACATTTATCTGGGACGGAGTGAGCGACGATGGTACCCTAGCGGGAGACGGCATCTACTTATACTCAGTTGCCGGCACCGACCTTGCGGGAAACTCGACCGTCGACACGCTCAAAGGCATTGTGATAAGCACGCAGGCTACGCCTATTACTTTGGCAATCGAACGTGCATTTATTTCCCCAAATGACGATGGGCGATTAGATAGTTTGGATATTCAAATTGATATTCCCATTCGCGCTGGTATCGAGAGCTGGGAGCTCAGCATTTTGGACGAAGAGGCGAAGCTGCAACGGGCGTATCGGGGTGGACCCGACGTACCCGCACTAATCACCTTTGACGGGAGGGATCAAAATGGCTCTCACCTCGCAGAGGGCAGCTACGGCGCACAAGTCCAGGTCGTGTATCTTAATGGTAATCAACCGTGGAGCGAGTCACCACCGTTTACCGTGGATATTACGCCGCCGGACGCCAGTGTTGCCTCGGATTTATCATTGTTTTCGCCAAACGGGGATGGGAATAAAGACCTCATTACCTTTTTTCAGGAAACTACCGTCGAGGAGCGCTGGGTGGGCGAAATCGTAACGGAATCCGGCGTCAGCATTGTGCAATTTGAGTGGATTGAGACCGCGGATGCCAAGTTCGCTTGGGATGGCCACGCCCACGGCGGCCTAATTGCATCTGATGGGCTGTATCTATACCGACTCTATGCCGAAGACCTCGCCGGCAACCGAGGCGGCTCGAGAAGCCTCGAGTTCCGTCTCAGCACGGAAGCCGCGTCAGTGTTGGTTTCTAGGGGGTTTGACGCTTTTTCGCCAAACGCGGACGGATCAAAGGATTTTCAAAGCTTTTTACCTCAGGTGACGAAGAAAGAGGGGATCGATAGATTCACCCTGAGAGTCTTTAATAAAAATGGCGACCTCGTCCGTTCATTTGCCGGCAGGCAGAACTTGGCAGACAGGTACTTCTGGGAGGGTTTGGCCGAAAACGGAACACGCGCGACCGACGGAAGCTATTACGGTCAGCTCGAAATCCTCTACACCAACGGCAATCGGCCTATCGCCACCACACGCCCGTTCTTAATTGATACGGAATTCCCGGAAGTCACGAGTAAGCCGGAAAGAATGCTGTTCTCGCCCAACGGAGACGGCAAGAAGGACACGGTCACTTTCAACAATTCCTCGAGCGTCGAAGCTCTTTGGGAAGCGCACATAGTAAACTCCGGGGGAAGCTCGGTAAGACGGCTATTCTGGAAGGACACAGTGTCTTCCTATGTGTGGGATGGTTCCGATGACGCGGGGAATAGAGCGCGTGACGGAATATATTATTTTGAGATATCAACGACGGACGAGGCCGGAAACTTCAAGAAAGCTCGCTCGACGGCCGTGACACTTGATACAAGGATAACAAATATCTTTGTATCCACTGACGCCGAGAGATTTAGCCCAAACGGAGACGGAAAATTTGAGGAAATCGCGTTTACCACTTTGGTAAACATTCGGAAAGGAGTTTCATTCTGGCAACTAGATGTCAAGAATAGAAATGGAGCCACGGTCAGGAGATTTGATGGCACGAGGATTCCTGAAAAAATCATCTGGGATGGGACAGATAATTCCGGAATCGTTGAGGAAGGAGAGTATTTTGCCGAGTTTCAGGTAGTCTACGAGATGGGCAATGAACCTCGAGCCGCCACTGATCCTTTTATTATAGATACCAGTGGACCAGAGCTGGATCTGCAACTGAATCCGATGCCATTTAGTCCTGATGCGGACGGGCATGAAGACCTGCTCGCCGTGGCGTTCAAGATTACCGATGGAAGTGATATCAAAAGTTGGGGAATAGCGATTCTTGATCCTAAACGGCAATTATTCAAGGAATATCAGGGAGACGGTATGCCGCCTGCTACGATGATTTGGGGCGGCTTCTCTGAGTCTCTCGAGCTGGTGTTGTCCGGCGAGGACTATCCATACGAGATATGGATTCAGGATGTATTGGGAAATACGACCGTAGCAAGAGGATCGATTCCTATCGATATATTGCTCTTCCGGCGTGCTACTGATTTATCGATCACAATAACTAATCTGGCTTTTGAGCCAAACAGCTCGATTTTAGTTTCGGAAGACGGGACGGCAAGTTTAAAAAATATCTGGGTCCTCGACAGAATTGCGCGTATATTGAGGGATTATGCAGATTACCGCGTAAAAATCGAGGCACATACGGTTAGTCTCAACTGGAATGATCCTGTGCTTGCGAGGGACGAATATCAAAAAGAACTACTACCTCTTACTGAGGCCAGGGCGGAGACTGTCAAGAACCAGTTGATTTCTCGCGGCATCGACCCGGAACGGATAAGTACCGAGGGGATAGGTGGAGAAAAACCTATCGTTCCTCATGGCGATATAGAAAATCGGTGGAAAAATCGCCGAGTCGAAATTATCTTAATGAAATAGATTAGGCCGTTTATCAACGGCGCTATCTCCAATCGCGAGCTAAGGGTGCAGAGTAGTAAAGATGAAGTTTGTTTTTAGAACATTATTCGTATTGGTACTTGCTGGCGTCCTTGCCGTAGGGGTGCTTGGGGGTATGGCTTATATCAGTAATAAGCCACCGGCGGACTCGGATTCTATCGCCGTTTTTACGGTATATAAGGGAGAATCCGTGCGAAACGTTGCAAGAAGGCTAAAAGAGGGCAATTTAATAAAGGCAGAGCTTTTTTTACGGGCGTATGCAAAGCTAAAGAGGACGGAGGCGAGCTTCCTGGCCGGATCCTACCGGATCGAGGCCGGTTCAACCGGCGCACAGATACACAATATACTGGTATCCGGCCGAGAAATCCTGCAAAAAGTGACGGTTCCTGAAGGGTGGCCTTCATCGCGGATTGGAGAGTTGCTGGAGGAGCATGAGATCATCTCAAAAGATGATTTCATGGAGGCTATGCATGACCCGGATCTTCTCGGCGAATTGGGTGTATCTGCGGGTAATGCGGAAGGATTCTTATACCCGGACACCTATCATATGCCAAAAGGATACCCGGCTGAAAAAGTAGTAGCACACATGGTAAATCGGTTCTTTCAGGTGTTTGCTGAGATTTCATCCGGCAAACAGCCGCATGATTTTCCTGAGCTATATAACATAGTGATATTGGCATCAATAATAGAGCGCGAATACGTTGTGCCGGACGAGGCGCCGAAAATGGCTTCAGTATTCTATAATCGATTGGCAAGAGATATGAAGCTGCAGTCATGTGCAACAGTTGCATACGTATTAACTGAAGAGCTCGGGTACGAACATCCAGATTACCTTACTCTGAGAGACTTGGAAGTTGAGTCCGATTACAACACCTATCTTTACGCAGGGATACCTCCAGGACCGATCGGGAATCCTGGTAGAACGGCACTTGAGGCGGCAATATACCCGGCTCAAACGGAATTTCTGTTTTTTGTGCTCAAAAACCAGAGCTCCGGCGAGCACGAATTCACCCGCAGCTACGATCAGCACCTTGATGCCAAAAGCCTTTTTCTAAAAAAGAGCTAATTGAGGCTGAACGTTTAAAACAATGCTTATACCTGAATCTATTATAGAAGAAATAGCTAGCCGACTCAGCATCGTGGGCATAGTAGGAGGGTACGTCCGACTTGAGAGAAAAGGAGGCCGGTATTGGGGTTTATGTCCATTTCACAACGAAAAAACCCCATCATTCACGATCCTTCCTGACGGGCGGGGTTTTTATTGCTTTGGCTGCCAAAAAGGAGGCAGCATTTATACGTTCTTGCAAGAAATTGAGAATATCTCGTTTCCCGAGGCAGCGGAAATGTTGGCAGAAAAAGCGGGAATCTCTCTACCAAAATCTGAGGACGGCAAGGCAGAAAATAGAAGAAAAGCTTTAGTGGAATTGCATACAAGGGTCGCAGGGAGTTTCCATTATATACTAAAAAACGTTGAGCAGGCGTCGGAGGCCAGACGCTATCTCGACAAACGCGGAATACCTTCAGAAGCAATTGACACGTTTCAGCTAGGATTTGCACCGGTTGACCGCAAATGGCTGCACAGATTTTTAAAAGAGAGAAGCTATTCGGCCGAGTTCTTGAAGGAAAGCGGCCTGTTTTCACAAAGATATCCTGAAATGCCGCTGTTTTCCAACCGAATCATGTTCCCCATTCACAACGCACGTGGAGAAACAATTGCTTTCGGCGGCAGGGCTTTTGGGGAGAATCAACCAAAATACATCAATTCGCCTGAAACCACGCTTTTTTCAAAGGGGAGGAACCTATACGGTCTTCACATCGCCTTGCCCGATGGCAGAAAAAACCGTACATTCATAGTTGCTGAAGGCTATATGGATGTTCTCGCCTTTCATTTAGCCGGCATTTCCAACTGCGTTGCACCTCTGGGCACTGCGTTGACAGAAGAACAGGTGCTGACTCTGAAGAGATATGCTGAAACATTAATCTTTGCTTTCGACGGAGATGGGGCCGGCATTAGCGCCGCGGAAAAAGGCGCAGCCGTTTGCGAAAAAGTGGGTATAGAATGCAGGGTCGCGCTTTTGCCGGAAGGAAGCGATCCCGCAGAAATCGTAGAATCTCTTGGAATCCAGGAGTTGCAAAAGCTGACAAAATCCCATATAAATGGGTTTACCTTTATAGTCCAGAACGCTATAAAAGGCTTTAACACATCAGAAGCAAGTGGCAAGGAGAAAGCTGTAAGACACACACTACCTTTATTGAGTGAGGTGCAGTCGGAGGTGCGTCGAGAAGGTTACATTCATGAGCTTGCCGATGCACTAGAAGTTGATCCAAAATCAATACAGAGCGATATATCTCAGCTAAACGTTGACTCAAGATGGAGAACCGGGCCGGAAGAAAAATTGGAAAGGGCGGAGCGGATTTCTAATGATCTTTTTTTGATGCTGGCGGTAGCTTTGAACCGATACTTATTCCGAGAGATCCGGAAAAGCCTATCGGCCGATGATTTATCCGACAGCCGGGCAAAGAACCTTTTTATTACCCTCGAGGATGCCTATCGGAATGATGAGGAGAGCTTCGAGGCTCTGCTCATGCGAATTGAGGATGAGGAGCTTAAAAAGCTCTTGATCGAAAAAGCAGCTTTGGCTGAGTTTTCAATCAACCAAGAAAAAATCATCAGAGACGGCGTGTTTAGGATACGAGAACGTAGCATAAAAAATCGGATTGGAACTCTCGAACGCGTGATACGGGAAAAAGAGCGCGTACAGGGTCATTTTCATGACATAAAAAACCTATTGGAAGAAAAGATGTTTCTAGATGCCGAGTTGGAGAAAATCAGAGGACATAATATATGATTGACCTTCAAGCTGATCCTGCTGTAATGAAGCTACTCGAGTACGGCAAAAAGAAAAAGCTGCTTAGCTACGATGAAGTGAATGATTTTCTCCCGGAAGAGATTGTTAACTCTGAGATGATTGAAGAGGTGTTTTCTATTCTCGAGAAAAACAAGATCGAGTTACGGGAAGATGGTCTTGATGCTGACGAACCGGCGGAGGAAGAACAGGGTGCCGCAGAAGTTGTGGCAAAAGAGGAAATATCAGCTAAGAAGAAGAAGCGCATTGCTACCAATCAGAAGAATGCCGCAATCGATGATCCAATCCGCCTCTACTTGAGGGAAATCGGCAAAGAAAATTTGTTGACCGCTGAAGAAGAGGTCAGATTGTCGAAACAAATGGAGGACGGAGAAAACATCATAAAAAAAGTGATATTAAACTCAGGATTGCTCCTTCCCAAGATGCATTCAGTCATGCAAAAGACTTTTTCAAAGGCCGATCCGCGGGACATGGATCTGACTAAAAAAGAGATCTCTGAGCTTTTGTCCGAGAGGCGGCGGCTAAACCAATTTTATCGGGAACCATTGCGGGACGTGACGATGCCTCTTCGACAATACCACGATCTAAAAAAGAGGGTCGTTGCCACGGGCGGAGACATTTTTCAGGATGAAACATTGGTCAAACGCAGAAAAGAGCTGCATACAAGACTCATCAATTTGGATATTCACCAAGAAGAGATTGTGCAGTTCTCCGACAAGTTTATGGTCGCAGCTAGAAAGGTTCAGAAGTATGTGAGGGAACAGCGCCGGATTGAAAGAAAGCTTCAAGTATCGAGCCATCGTGAGCTTAGAACTATGGGTCGGGGCTTGGCCATCACGGAAAAGCGCCGTGAGATTGAAGAACGCCTCGGCATGTCCGCCGATGCAATCAAGGAGCGGATCAGACAGATACAGATTTCTGATAAAAAGCTAAAACAGCTGGAGATCGAGTTTGAAGATTCCATAGACGATATTCTCAAAAGATCTGAAGAAATTGCATATGGCAAAGAGATGATGAAAACCGCCAAGGATAAGCTGATCCAGGCGAATCTTCGTCTGGTTGTAAGCATCGCAAAGAAGTATACCAATCGGGGGCTACATTTTTTTGACCTTGTGCAAGAGGGGAATATCGGACTGATAAAGGCCGTTGAAAAGTTCGAATATCGAAAGGGATATAAATTCTCAACGTATGCAACGTGGTGGATCCGTCAAGCTATCACTAGGTCGATTTCGGACCAGGCTCGCACGATTCGAGTTCCCGTTCATATGATCGAGCAGATCAACAAAGTTGTCCGTGAATCTCGACAGCTCATGCAGGTACTGGGGAGAGAACCCACTGATGAAGAAATTGCGGAGAGACTCGGATGGTCTGTTCTCAGGGTAAAATCCGTAAAGAATGTTGCCCGTGAGCCCATTTCCTTGGAAACGCCTATTGGGGAGGAGGAAGACTCCCTCCTAGGAGATTTTATAGAGGACAAGGATGTTGAAAATCCAGCCAGTCAGACCGCTTTTGCGCTGCTCGAGGAACAGCTGCAAAACGTACTTGAGACGCTTCCGCCTCGTGAGCAGGAGGTCCTCAAAATGCGTTTTGGGTTGGAGGATGGTTATTCACTTACTCTGGAAGAAGTGGGACTCTATTTTAACGTAACCCGTGAGAGAATCCGGCAGATAGAAGCAAAGGCGTTGCGCAGGCTGAGACACCCAAAAAGAAGCCGCAAGTTGAAGGATTATATCGATCATTAAGAAAGGAGAGAGCCGCTTATGATGCAGGAAGTATTTGACAAATTAAGATCTTTGCAGGAGATACTTTCGCAACGCTATGAGATAGAGCGAGAAATCAATGAAGTTCCGCGCGCATTAACAACGAAAACGGAGCTTCTAAACCGGTTGCGGAAACAGTACATCGAGAAGAACAGCAATATGGAAGAAACTAGGGGGAGCATCATCAGGCTCAGGCATCGCCTAGCGGAAGCAGAGCAGCAACGTGAAACGTATGAAAAGCAGATGGATCTTATAAAGACACAGCGTGAATATGAAGCTCTTGATAAGGAGATCAGAGACGCGACGGAAAAGGAGCAGCAACTCAGAAAAGAAATCTTAAGAGAGGAAAAGGAACAAGATGAAATCGCTCACACAATCGAACGGGAAGAGTCGATGATCCAGCAACAGGAAGAAGAGCTGGAAGTTGAGCAGAAAAAAATCAAGGATGAGAGCGAGGAAAAAAAGAAGGCCTTGGAAGCGCTCCGAAATGAAGAGGGAAAAATCACACCGGATCTGGATGGAGAAATTCTATTCAAATTTGAAAGAATTATAAAAAGTAAAGCCGGTATCGGCATAGTGCCCGTAAAAAGCGCTGTATGCACCGGATGCCATATGAGATTGCCGGCCCAGTTTGAAAACGACGTTCGCAAAGGTGAGGAAATCCTTTTCTGTCCCTACTGCAGCCGTATTTTGTTTTTTGAGGACGCCGAGGAAGAGGGTATGTTTTTTCAAGATGATGATGCCGGCAGTTTGGCCGATCTCGCTGATTTTGATGTAGGTGTAGATGTAGACGAAGAAGGTGAGAGCGATGAATCTCTTGAACAAGACGATGAATAAACCGATAAATATAACTAAGGCAGGCTGATAGCCGCCGAATGTGTGATTTCGTTCGGAGGAAAGTCCGGGCTCCGTAGAACATGATGCCGGGTAACGCCCGGGGATCTTTCTACAAAGGTCACAGAAAGCGCCACAGAAAAAAACCGCCTGATCGCCAGGCCTCTCGTCCACATAATTTATTTGACCTATTGTGTGGACGAGAGGTCGGGTGGTCGGGTAAGGGTGAAAAGGCGAGGTAAGAGCTCACCTTCTTTGCGGCAACGTAAAGAGAACGGCAAGCCTCATCAGGAGCAAAGCCAAGCTGCGAGTGGGTTGTTCGCCCAATTACTTGCTGGTAGACTGCGCGACCGTTCTAGTGATGGAACGGCAAGATAGATGGCTATCGCCTACACGGGCATGCAAATGTTCGGTAGGGACAGAACCCGGCTTATACGCCTGCCTTTTTTAATCTTCTTAAGTCTTGTGGGAATGTAGGTGATATTGCCGAATAATCGCTATCAGTTCAGCTCTCGGAGATCAAACCCTGGACGAAACCGGTTACTCATATCCGTCATAGCCGCAACCGTTATCATAGCCACATTCATCTTCTGGCAGAGGTCCAAAATATCCGAGCTATTTGCCAGAGAGACCTCGCCTGAGATCACGCTGGACGAGCTCTGGGGGGAGAAACGGTACGCTGAGATCAACGCTCAGTGTGAAGTTAATCTCATTGATGAACCCCTCCAACTACAATCACTAATATATAATGGCCTCGCTTATTTTTATCGGGGAGTCAACCAATTCTCTCTTGAAGAAAAAATCGCGCTCATTGATAAATCTATTGCTAATCTAAGAAAAGCCCGGATTCTAGATCCTGTGGATATGAGCGCCAGGATCTTCTACGTATTGGGGAAAGCGTACTACTATAAGGGAAAATATTATGCGGATCTCACCATCGAGTATCTCACCGGCGCGATTGCCAACGGATATGTTGGCGATGATACTTATGAATACCTGGGATTAGCATACTCAAACATTGGTGATTATGCCGCGAGCGCAGGCAGCTTCTCAAAAGCCGTTGAACAAAACCCCACGGACATGCGCAACCTCGCGCTCTCACAGGCATACTTTAACGCCGGGGAGATTGAGCAGGCCGAGTTACATCTCATCAGTACCATAAAAGACACCGTCGATCCGACAATTGGTCAGAAAAGCAGGTTTCTTCTCGGAAAGGTTTATTTTGAAACCGATCAGCTTGAAAAAGCGGAAGAGCAATATAGGCATATCTTATCGGTAAATCCTCAATCGGCAGATGCTTATTTTTTTTTGGGGGAGATTTACCAGAAATACGACAAGAATATAGAGGCACGGGCCGAATGGCGCAAAGCACTACAGATAGATCCGTCCCATTATGGCGCCCGTCTCCGTGTTTATCGATAGGATCTGATATGTTATACTGCCGATGCCTTCTATCATTGTAATACATCGGAGGAATTAAGCACATGGCGCGACTTTTTGATGCCTTTTCATCGGATCTAGGAATAGATCTAGGCACCTGCAACACCCTAATTTATGTTCAAGGAAAGGGCATTGTCATCCGAGAACCTTCGGTGGTTGCGGTGGAACGGGGCACCAAAAAAGTAGTAGCGGTTGGTGTGGAAGCCAAGCGAATGTTGAATAAGACACCGGGGGATATCATTGCCATTCAGCCGCTTCGTGACGGTGTAATTGCTGATCTCGAAACTACCGAGAAAATGATCCGGTATTTTATCTCGAAGGTAATCCCTAGAAGATGGTTTGTGAAGCCTCGCATGGTAATTGGGGTCCCCACATGTATTACCGAGGTTGAACGCCGGGCGGTTGAAGAGAGCGCCTATAAAGCCGGGGCCAGGGAGGTGAAGGTCATTGAGGAATCTTTGGCTGCGGCAATCGGCGCGCAGATACCCATTTTCGAGCCATCAGGCCATATGGTGTGTGATATTGGTGGCGGGACTACTGAAATATCGGTAATTTCTCTCGGTGGCATGGTGGTTACAAATGCTATTAGGCTTGGTGGCGATGAATTTGATGAGGCAGTCATCAAACATGTCAGAAGCGTCCACAATCTTATCATTGGGGAACAGACTTCAGAAAACCTCAAAATGACGATCGGCAACGCAAACCCGGACCGTAAAATCGAGAAAATGGAAATCAAAGGGACGGACGCTATAACAGGCTTGCCGAGACGCTTGGAAATTGACTCTGTTGAGGTCCGAGAAGCCCTCCAAGAACCAGTAAATGTTATTGTTGACGAGATTAAAAGAACACTCGGGCAAACACCGCCTGAACTGGCGGCAGATATTGTGGAACGAGGCATCGTAATGACCGGGGGTGGTTCACTCCTAAAAGGCCTTCCTAAACTGGTGGCTAAGGAGACCGGCGTCCCGGTAATCATGGCAGAAGAACCGATGCTCTGTGTGGCGAACGGTGCGGGGCTGTACTTCGAGCTAACGAGAGAAATGGCGAGAAATAAGAAAACTATCTACAATAATCTCAATCCATAGTATATGCGCTCATTCAAGGAGTATTTCTCACGGCACAGAACCGGTAGCGCTCTTGCAGGCCTTCTCATGGTGTCCATCCTTTTTCTGCTTACTTCTTCTGAAAGTGCCTCATTTAGCCCAAAACAAGCGGGCATTGCGGTCTTCTCTGTTGTCCAACGAGGTATTGCCGGGGTAGGCGGATTTTTTGGCAGCCTGGTCACGTCTATAGGAGAGCTGAACCGGCTAAAATCAAATTACGAGAGTCTGCAGGAGCAACTGCATTCTTACAGGCTCAACGAACGAGAGATAGCCCAGCTCAGACAGGAAATCTCAAGGCTCAAAGAGCAACTCCAATTTTCTGATGCGCTTGACCAAAAATTCATTGCGGCGGAGGTAATAGGGAAGGACGCGGGAGATTTTCTCACCGGGTTCCTGATTAACAAAGGAAGGTCCCACGGGATTGCGAGGAATATGCCCGTGGTGGCGTACAGCAACGGTTTGGAAGGTCTTGTGGGTCGGGTCTTTTCAGTGGGGCCGGTCTCCTCTCTTATACTGCCGTTATTTGATACTACCTGCTACGTGCCGGGTAGAATAATGAATGCGCGCTATACCGGTCTTATAAATGGTGAAGGCGATTCTCTGGGTCATTTGACGATGACGGCAGTACCCAAAAGCGCCCGTGGTACCCTCAAGGTCGGTGATCTAATCGTCACCTCCGGGCTTTCTACAGTGTATCCTAAAGACGTATACGTCGGACGAATTCGAGAAATAGGCGCCAAACCATGGGAGTCATCTTTGGTGATCGAAGTTGAGCCGATCGTGGATTTTTCCCGTCTTGAGTATGTTTTCGCCTTGCAGCCAACCGATTGAAATGAATTTTTCAGGTTTTTTTTTCCACACGGCCGTGATCGGGACAATGGCAGTCATTCAATCGGTGTTTTTGGCAAATGGGATTGTCGGCGGTGTAACTCCTGATTTTGCATTGTTAGTGCTCACGTTTTCGGCAAACCAGCAGGGGAGTTTGAAGGGACAAACCGCAGGGTTTGTCACCGGTTTTGTACAAGATGTGTTGAGTATTACTCCCCTCGGTTTCCACGCGTTTTCGCGTACTGTCATAGGTTACCTTTTTGGCGCATTTAAGGGGAAAATATTTATCGACCCTTTGCTTATTCCAATTTTGCTTGCAATTGTGGCCACGGTAATCAAGGCAGTTTTGGGATTTGGTCTGCTGGCAATCTTTAGTCCCGGACAGGCCGATGTGGTTTTTTCGGTAAAATTGGCCATCGAGTTGGGGCTAAACTCCGTAGCAGCACCTTTTCTTTACGGTTTCTTCAGAATGATTAAGTTTGTAAAATACTCTCGGAAAGAGCAGTAGATGGGCGGCCGAGACTCACCGACGGGTGATTTTCATGCACCGAATGGGAGAATCATAATGCTTATGATTATCATTGCCGCCGTCTTTTCAACCTACGCCGTCTACCTTTTTTCGTTACAAATTATCAAAGGACTTGAATACCAGGACAGGGCGCGTTTAGTTTCTCAAAGAATCGTGCCGGTTCCGTCCCAACGCGGAGAAATTTATGACCGGAACGCCGACGTTCCGCTCGTTATTAATATTGACTCGTATGCCATTGACGTGATACCCGCTGAGGTCCCGAGAGAAAAAATAGATACTCTAAAAACGGAACTGGCGAAGATACTGAAGATGCCTCTCGATGAAATACAACAACGTCTCTCCTTTGATAAATATCATCTTTACCAATCGGTGGAAATAGCACACAAAGTCCCTGACGATATTATTTTTTATATTGCAGAGCATCTTGATGAGTATCCAGGTGTTACTTGGCATAAAAAGCCAATACGGAGTTATCTCGAGACAGGGTCCATCGCACATGTAATAGGCTATGTAAATGACATCACCACCGAGGAGCTGCAGGTACTATACAATAAGGGATACAAACCCGGAGACGTAATCGGCAAGCGGGGCGTGGAAAAGAAATATGACATGGTGCTCCGCGGAAAAGACGGCGCTCGGTACCGGACTGTAGACGTGAGGGGTCGCGGGATCGAATCAGGAGCCCAAAGCACCATCGAACCTGAGCTTGGTATGGACGTCGTGCTGACTATTGATCGCAACGTTCAACGGCTGGCCGAACAGGCGTTGGGAGACAGGATAGGATCGGTTGTAGTGCTAAAGCCGGATACGGGAGAAATTTTGGCGCTTGTCTCATATCCATGGTATGATCCCAATCTTTTTTATCAAGATCGCCAGGGTCTGGAGTTCGCCAGGCTTTCTCTTGATCCTTCATATCCTTTTCTAAACCGGGCGATTCAGTCCAGCTACCCGCCGGCGTCAACTTTCAAATTGATTATGACCACTGCCTTGATTGATGAAAAAGCTTTGGATCCGGAGATGATTGTGGAGTGCAACGGATTTCACTGGCTCGGCGATAGAAAGTTTGATTGTTGGCTCGAGAACGGGCATGGTGAAGTAAACCTTTTCTCCGCGCTTGCACAGTCGTGCAACATTTATTTCCAAACCGTAGGTCTCGAGTACTTAGGAATTGATATCATTTCAGATTATATGCATCAGTTTGGCCTTGGGGAAAAGACAGGCGTTGATTTGGCGGGTGAAGTAACGGGAATCGCACCAAGCCCAATTTGGAAGGAAAAAGCAAAGAACCAAAACTGGGTAGGTGGGGACACATATAATACTGCCATTGGACAGGGCTTTACCGTGGTAACTCCGATTCAGCTCGCAAACGTGGTCGCCATGATAGTAAACGATGGGGTAGCATACTATCCACATATTCTCAAGGAGATCCGCGATCCGGTCTCAGGGGAGATCGTTGACTCAATTGAGCCGCGAGTTCTGCGCACATCCACCATTCAGAAAAGCACGTTCAACGATCTTAAGGCGTTGATGCGAGGCGTAATAACAGACGGTACCGCCAAAGTCGTAATTACCACTGACGCCGTGGAAGTTGCGGGCAAGACTGGGACGGGTGAAGTCGGATTGGAGGAGCATTGGGATTCATGGTTCGCCGCCTACGGTCCATACGATGCGCCGGCTGAAAAAGCTATCGTGGTTGTGGTGCTCGTTGAAGCTGTCAATGAATGGGAGTGGTGGGCACCAAAAGCCGCAAATGTGATTTTTCAAGGACTCTTTGCTGGGCAAGATTATGAAGAGGCAGTTGATACGCTAAATCTTTGGTATCTGAGAAATCAAAGGTAGGCAGGAAGGGTGAGATCTCGATCGTTGTTTGGTTTTGATATTTCTCTGATGTTATCTACGCTGGTCTTGATGGTGATTGGAGTTTTATTCATCTATTCCAGTGGGGTCACCTCATCCGGTGTTGCACTTTCCAACGAATATCTAAAACAGATTATCTGGGTGGCGCTGGGACTCGCTATTATGGTTGCTTTCGTGTTGACGAACTATTATCGAATCGGCGAGTTTTCTATCTATATTTATCTCGCGTTTCTTTGCCTTCTTGTTTTTACACTGTTTTTCGGCAAGGTGGTAAACGGTGCTAGATCATGGATACCGATTTTTGCATTTGGTTTTCAACCGTCTGAGTTTGCTAAGGTAGCTACGATATTATATCTTGCACACTATTTTGAAGGAATCCGCCCCGGCACAAACGATATCCAACGATTTTCTGTTGCTTTCTTCATTGTTTTGGTACCGATGATTCTGATCCTTCTCCAGCCTGACATGGGAACTGCACTCGTTTTTATCCCAATTTTTCTCATAATGAGCTATATCGCTGGGATAAAGTCCAGGTATGTGGCGTTTTCTTTCCTGGCCGGAGCCTTGCTCATATTTTTAAGCGTTTTGCCCGCTTGGGAAGAATATATTGCCGGCACGGAAAGCATTGTGGTAGATATACTATCTTCACCCAGCTACTCAAGTTACATATTGGGCATGCTCGGGGTAATAATCGGTTTATCGTCCATAGGCTATTATATGTGGCGGAGAAAGTATTTTTACTGGCTTATCTATTCCTTTGCGATTGTGCTGGGAAGCTATGGCGGATCATTCGTTTTTCGGGCACTTCTAAAAGATTACCAGATAAAGCGTCTCATAGTGTTTCTCAAGCCCGGCATAGATCCGCAGGGCGCTGGTTGGAACGTGATCCAGTCGGTAACTGCGGTGGGCTCGGGAGGGTTATTGGGCAAGGGTTGGCTTAATGGCACTCAGAGTCACTATCGGTATCTGCCCCAACAGAGCACTGATTTCATTTTTTCGATTATTGCCGAAGAATGGGGATTTATCGGCAGCGTTTTTATCTTCGTGCTTTTTATGGTTATTATTTTCCGTGGATTGGTGATAGTGATGTCTGCGAGGGATGATTATGCGTCCTACGTAGCCGGCGGGGTCGTAGGCATGATTGCGTTTCATATCTTTATCAACATCGGCATGGCGATGGGCATCATGCCGATCACAGGCATTCCACTGTTTTTCCTCTCATATGGAGGATCATCGCTGTGGACCGCATTAATCGGCATTGGATTGCTCCTGAGTATACATATTCGCAGATATCGCTATTGATCGACTCATATGGATAAAACGACGATTCGACCCGAAAGAGATTTATATCGACATCTGATGGACGTTGAAAAGCCTGGAAGGTATGTGGGAGGAGAGTTTGGCAGCGAGATGCCGGATGCGTCGGCAAACATTCGGGTTGTTATCTGTTTTCCGGATCTCTACGAGATTGGAATGTCCAATCTTGCTGTTAGAATTCTCTATCAGGTTCTAAACGCCATTGACGGCGTGTCGTGCGAGCGCGTCTTTGCGCCTGCCCCTGATTTCGAATCAATTCTGCGCACAAAATCAATACCCCTCTATAGCTTGGAATCAGGCACGCCTCTTGCTTCATTTGATATTATTGGTTTTTCCATCGGTTATGAGCTGTCGGCCACAAATGTTCTAAACGTATTGGATTGCGGCGGAGTGCCGATACATAGAAATGCGCGGCTTTCGCACGATCCAATAATTTTAGCCGGCGGACCGGCGGTGACAAACCCAGCGCCATTTGGGGCTTTTTTTGATGCAATTTACATCGGTGAGATCGAAGGCGAGGCAAAAACGATATTTGAAAAGCTTGTTGAGGTCAAAAAAGCTGGAGGCTCGCGAGACGATTTGTTGACCGTGATGCTGAGTCACGACGCCATATGGAGTGAGGGCAAGAATGCCGCCGCTTGTCGCGCCGTATGGAGCGATTTTGGGATCCTCGGGGCGCCCCCCCTCCTCCCTATGCCAAGTATACGGACGGCCCAGGACCACGGCGTGGTGGAAATAATGCGAGGTTGTCCTACAGGATGTCGATTCTGCCATGCCGGAATGTTTTACCGCCCGTTCAGAGAAAAGAATCCTAACATTCTACTTGCCGACATAGAAATGTTGGTAGAGGAATGTGGGTATAGAGAGATAACTATCTCGTCCCTTTCAACCGGCGACGTTTCCGGAGTCGTCCCTTTAGTACGGAAACTGAACGGGTTATATAAGAACAGGAGAATATCGTTTTCCCTACCTTCCCTCCGCGTCGATTCATTTACATTGCCGTTGCTCGCCGAGGTGTCGGCGGTTAGAAAAAGTGGGATCACATTTGCCGTTGAGACGCCGATTGCGGCTTGGCAGCAGGGACTTAACAAAGAGGTCCCAATTGAAAAAATTGTTGAAATCATGCTCCAGGCGAAAAATCTGGGTTGGCGACTGGCAAAGTTTTACTTTATGCTCGGCTTGCCCGTGAGTGGAGATGCAGATGAGACCGAACCGATTGTTGATTTCCTGACAACAGTCCAGAAAAAGAGCGGCATGCGAATCAACGTGAACGTAGGTACTTTTGTACCAAAGCCGCATACGCCGTTTCAGTGGTCAAGACAGATTAGCGAACAACAGGCATTTGAAAAAATACACGCTATCAAAAATAAATTTCGGGGCACAAAAATACAGCTTAAGTATAATTCCCCATTTTCCTCCACACTCGAGGGAATAATCTGCAGAGGAAGCTCAAAAACCGCATCGGTGATTGAAAATGCGTTTCGTAACGGGGCCCGCATGGATGCCTGGGAAGAGTACTTGAACAGAGGCGTTTGGAACCAAGCCATTCAGGATTCAGATTGGGATGCTCTTTCGGACGCGGCAAGAGAACGGTCAATTGATGAAAACCTGCCTTGGGACACCGTTAGCCTTGGAGTCTCAAAACGATATTTGGCACGGGAGCTCGAGCGGTCTATAAAATGCATACGGACAAAATCGTGCGATGAAACATGCAATAACCTGTGTGGCGCGTGCGCCAGGCCAAACAAGGTCCGTAGGAGATCATTAGAATTACCGGAAGCAATCCGACAAAATGATAATAATTATAGGGATGGGTATGAGTGGTATGTTGATTTTAGCTTTGGCAAAGAGGGTAGGGCAATCTACCTTTCTCATCTAAATGTCATGTCCCTGTTTGAGCGGGCTTTTCAGCGGGCCGCCATAGCCGTTCTTTACACGCAAGGCTACAATCCAAAACCAAGATTGGAATTTGCCAGCCCACTTGCCCTCGGCCTGAGCTCTGAGCAGGAGATTGCTCGCCTGTATCTCTCCAGCTGTATCTCCGAGCGAGTGTTTGCGGAAAATTTGAATAGGGTGCTTCATAGCGGAATAGAAATTATACAGGCAAAAATCACACGGAGAATTGAGGGAGAAAAAAAACCAAAGTCACTTATGAGTCTCTACTGGGGATCTGAGTTTATCGTCAGTCCTACCGGGCAATCAGAACTACAAATTTTGCAGTCGGCTAGAAACCTTCTCTATGAATACCGCAACACAACGGAACTGGAGGATAACATTAGCTGCGATTTGGCCGACGGATCCTTAAAGATTCGAGTCCGGCATCAAGGCAAGCATACATCGATTCAAAACCTGCTGAAAGAAATTACGCCAAATGTTCCTTGGTGGTACCAATGGCGGGTAAGGCGCACGTATACGTTTTTTGCCGCGGAGAATCTCGATGGGTATGAATCAAAGTTCAGCTGATTTTGCTTTCTCCCAGAGCTGATCCATGAGCTCAAACTCCTCCGCTGAAGGTGATTTCCCCATTTTTTCCATGCAGTTTTCTATATATCTGAATCGCCTCAAAAACTTTTTATTAGCATTCCGCAGCGCTTCATCCGGATTTACTGCCACGCGTCTGCAGTAATTGACGACAGAAAACAGCAGATCGCCTAATTCCTCTTTAAGATCTTCATAAGATTTCGACCTTTCGATCTCTTCAACTTCCTCAGTTATCTTTTTCCATACAGATTCAAGATCGGGCCAATCAAATCCTACATTTGCAGCTTTTCTCTGGATCTTATATGCACGCTCTAAAGAAGGAAGCGAATTAGGAATTGAGCTCAAAATGTCCTTTGGTTTCCCCTCAACTTCGTGTTTGATTTTCTCCCACTGCTTGATAACCTCATGGGAGTTCGTTACCTTAGCATTCCCAAACACATGGGGGTGCCGTCTGATAAGCTTCTGAGTAATGACTGAAAACACAGCGCTTAATAAAAACGATCCATCTTGCTGCTTCATAAAAGCTATCATCGTCACAATGAGATAAAGGTCGCCAAGCTCTTCAAGCAGATTTTGATCGTCGCCGTTTTCGATAGCGTCAATGCACTCATATACCTCCTCAACGAGCGATTGCTTCATACTATTCGGTGTTTGCTCTCTATCCCACGGACATCCGTCCGGACCTCTTAATTTCCTTACTAGATCAAAAAGCAAATTAAATGCGTCTCCAATTGCGCGCACCCCATCAGTACCTGTATCCATGTGTCGGTTTCCCCATGTCATTTTTCGCCGTGCTGAACCTGTATAGCATATGAAAACCATGGTTTCAACCAAAACTCAAAGGATAAGAAAAGTTATACTTTTATACATCTACTAAACGACTTTCTCTATGCAGTAACCTTAGCATGTATTGTTTTATGTACTATGTTTTCTATGTGACCTTGAGCGACCAAAGAAAGCGGGCGTTCTCCGCGCGAAATTCTTCCCTCCCATCGCCTCAGTTTTCACACAGTCTGAAAGTGCGCAGGGTGCTAAAAGATGATTTATAAATATGAGTGCGATGTCCTTAGGGTCCGCCCGCCGCCGGCCTTTTTGTGAACTTCGGCGTGGCATGGAACCTATCTGTCTGGGGATGTCCGCAAATACGAGAATCTACCGGTAGACAGAATATAGATTATGGGAAGTAACAGGGGCGTGTGAACTTTGCCTCGCAACGCAGCGGCAAGGACGCTGTTTAGCTCGTTGCAGTTAAATCGGGAATATCTTGTGTGCGTTAAGGAGCCGTCAATCGTTTTCGCTTACTTTTGAAAATATCCAGAGAAGAAAAAAGGCAAATGCAATCGGTGGGAAAATGTTAACGGAATTATTGAGATTCGAGAGTTTCTCAATAACATCGCTAAAAAAGAACTCGACGATGCCGCCGAGAAACGCCCCGATTATGGAGATAAGCAACGCACCCCAAAACTTACCGAGAACATTCTTGTTGAGAAGAAAAACAAAAATAAGCGCAATGGCAAATCCAATTACTAGGTAGATAAGTCCGATATTAAAATAGTAGTTAAACATGCCGATCTCCCCTCACTATAAAAATTACCTACGGCAAATTAATATTTGCGAGAATGCGCCCCAGATAGACGGCGGTGCTATGAATATCCAACTTAAAATCTGATATATCATTTCCGTAGGACATTGCATATAGCGAAATGTAGACATTTGACGTAGTGGCAAAATCTAGTCCGGAAGGCATATCCGGGTCGGTTTGTTCAAAATCCGATGAGGAGAAACCTTTTGCTGACGGCTCAGAAGCTGATGAGGAAATCAGGCGAGAGAGTTGGATATCCCCGTATGTGGAATGGGGATAGGTACTTGCTATAGAACCAAAATCAAGGCTGATTTCAATTGCGGCATCTGTGCGATCGTCGCGCGCTATGGGAATGAGAGGGAGCTCGGGAAGAAGCTCAGGCGGGTACGCGAAATCGTGTAGGCGCTTATATTGAGCATTGCTGAGAGCTTGCTTGGTGGCGGGTGTAGCTATATTCTCATCTCCCACCATCGTTGCCAAAGCCGGATCATCAACTCGGTAGAAACGATAATATATTTCAAAACCTTCAAAAATCTCAGGATTGATATCTTCAGGAATGCCAAAGAAAAAAAGTGCTTCCCCTTCAAGGGGTCTTGTTATGGAATCTTCCTCTATGGGCGGCATGTATGATGTTGAAGGTATGCCACATCCGGCATGCATCAGCGCTAAACATATGATGATAATAGCACGTCCTTGGAGAGCTGGGAGTTTTACAGCGCTATGTTGCATGATTGACGGACCGCCTCGCCCTGTCAGATGCTAAGTAGAATAGTATGAAAGATTTCCGCCATATTCTGATTGCGCTAAACCGCTCAACGGTACTACAATTATGTCGCGGCAGCGGCGCTTTTCTTGGCCCTCTTCTTGGTCTTGGTTCCATTCTCGGCCAGAATATTTGACTCTAAACCGTCAACAGCGTCTATCAGCTCATAGATGAGCACGGGCTTATTTTTGCCCTTTACCCGGATATTATCGAGCTCGCGAACCACTACCTTGTCACGCACAAGACCGTATGTATATTCGCTTATGATGATATTCGTGATATATTGCTTGTTTGTGCCCTCAAGGCGCGCGCCTAGGTTTACGGGATCTCCGGTCAACGTGTAGCTCATCCTACCCAGGGATCCCATATTCCCAACGGTCATAATACCGGAATTAAGCCCAATGCCGATATTAATACGTCTTTCCTCGGGCCAGCCGTCATTTAGCTCGTGAAGCTTCTGCATCTGCCGCAATGCGCATTTGCAGGCGAGAATGGCGTGATCAGCCTGAGGTAACGGGGCCCCCCAAAAACACATAATCTCGTCACCAACGTATTTGTCCAACGTTCCTTCATATTCCATAATAATGTCGGTCATTGCCGTAAGATAAAGATTGAGATGGTTTACCAATTCTTGGGGCTGCATCATTTCTGATAGAGATGTAAAACCGCGAATGTCCGAGAAGAAAACGGTTAGGTCTTTATCCAAGCCACCAAGCTCGGGCGGATCATCAAGAATTTGATCCACGACTTCTGGGCTGACGTATTTCCCGAACATGTCTTTGATTCGCTTTTTATCCTTTTCTTCCGTCATTATTCGATAGACGACAACTGAAAGGAAGGCGAAAAGTACTCCTATTGCTGGACCGGAGAAACTCACGATATAGGATGTTTGATCGAATACGATTGAGACTGTAATAAACAAGGCCAAAACAAGCACAATGGAGCTCACCAGCGACCAGACTGTAGGTAAACGTGAAGCCATATAGGCTATCAGCATTACCAAAAAGATGAGAATTGCTATATCAATCCAGTATGGGACCTCTTTCAGAAAGTTTTCCATGATGATTGTGTTGAGGGCGTTTGCATGAATCTCTACCCCATACATCAACCCGTACGGGGTGGGCTTCTGGTCTTCTGCGATTCCGCGGGCAAATGCACCGACCATAACAAGCTTATTCTCCACCGCTTTTGTTCTTGGCCATCTGGCCGGATCTACGCTCGTCACGCTGCTGGCGTACCCGAAGAATGACCTAATTGGAAACGTTTGGTTTGAACCAGGCAATGACGGTGGTCCCATGAAATTCACGAGCATCTGCCCCTGTTCATCTATGGGAATGCGTATTTCATCCACCGGTCGTGTCTCCGCCTCTTCAATTATCTGGCCTTCCTCATCAAAAACGGCGGCCTTTTCAGTAATTCGGTACGGGACCCATGAGTTTGAATCAACGTCAAAATACAGAGGGTCTGGAATGAGCAGATAGTCACCTAATACCACCTCTATATCGGCGAGAGTTTTATTAAAATATTGCAGCGCTAGTGAGAGGGTGATCGACGGAATAAAATGGTCACGATACTTTCGAACGATAAAAAACTCATCGTCCGCGGAGCCGTCGTTGTCCAGATCAACAACTTTTTTGGGCGCCCTTTTGTCCATGGATGAGGTAAGCTCACGTATTACCGACTCGGTAAGTGGATACGGTATATTGTGGTGGATGCCGTCTTTGTCGACCCATTCTATACGCTCGAATTTTTCACGATCCAAAGGGGTGTCCGGTGCTAGGTTTTCTAGCCTAATTTCCTCAATCAAAACAGAAGACTTAGCTACCAGAGGCTGCCGTCTGTAAATCCCGTCCACATCTTTGGCAAAGTTTGCGTGACCATAACCTTTTGTTGCTGCCGCGAATGGCTGCAACGGCGGTTGCACCCCAAAAAAGGGCATCATATATTCCCATTTACCAGAGATATTGGTAACTTCTCCCCAAGTTTGGTACAAGACTTCATGACGCTTAAAATATTCATCTGCGCTGGCAGATGGCGGCGGCACCTCATCCAGTACAGTTTCTAAGAAGACCCGTCCGTTATTACGTATGCTGTCGATGAGAATAACATCGTCATGCGCCTTTTCGTCGGGCTCAATAAAAAATATATCGAGAAAAAGGGCCCGTTCTCTCTGGGTTTGGTTTTTTATTCGAGCAAAATTGTCGACGAGATTAGCCTCTCTGTATCGCGGAAAAGGCCATTTCCCAAATGCACCCAGCGATCCTAAATCTATTCCCACTATCAGAATATCTGGAGAGATTTGCGGGTTGCGTTCCTCGAGGCTCACGCCTTCTTGAATACTGGTCTTCTTAACGACATTTTTATAATTAAAATACACATCAAGCATCTTCATTTCCAACGTACTAAAGATGCCAGTAGATACACTCAGGAAAATGATGATCGCTACTACTAAAATACCGATGAGAAGCCCAAAGTATCTCGTTTCAAAAATATTGATTCTTTTTCTGGAGCCGGCCATAGCATCTCCTGTTGCGACCAGCTCAGGCGACGCTAGTCGATATTCAAGTAGATTATACGGTCTCTTGCCAGATTTGTCCAACCGCTGGTTGGAAACTCATCTACGATCCTATTGTAGAAGCTGAGGGCATTTTCTTTGGTATCAGCGCTTTCAGAAAGTCGGCCCAGTGAGAAAAGAATATGCGGTATCTCTGATGATCTTTCCGGATATTCGGATAGAACCCTATTATACATGCCTTTGGCGCGCTGGAAATCGTCAGTTTCCTCATATGCAACCGCGGCGTTGACCAATGCCGGAGGCGCCAGATAGCTCTTTGGGAACGTATTGGCCATTCGCTCAAATGACTCGGCGGCGGCTTCCCACTGTTCGATTTCAAAAAAATATCTTCCTCTGATAAACTCCGCTCGTTGCGCGGCGTACAGCTTTGGATAAAGGTCGATGATTCGGTCTATATCCGCAAAAAGCTCCTCGGCTAACCCTTTTGATAATTCTTCATCTTCTTCGGCAAACCAAGCGTCAAATTTATCTTGGGCCAGCTCAGCTAACACGGTTGACGATTCAAGTCTATTTTCCTGTACCGCGGCGACAATAAACCATGTGATTACAAATACGGTAATTGCGCCGAGAATTCCCAAAAGGACAAAGCGAAACCTATGGACGGCCGATGACAGCCCTTGGAGAAATTTTTCTTTATTGGTTAATTCTCGCTGCATCGTGTATGTACCTCGTTGTGTTCTTAGTCTTTCTTGATTTGGAGTTCTTTGATAAGACGTGAAAGATAGGTTCTCTGGATACCTAATATTTTTGCCGTTTTAGTCTGACTCCAACTATTTATCTCCAGAGATTGCTGTATAAAGTGCCGTTTGAAGAGATTCACGGCGTCTTTTAATCTTTTTCCAGTATATGATTTTTCCTCGCCTTCCTCATTGGAGCTCAGTATGAGAGAATGTGTGTCGATATAGCCTTCCACGCAAATCACCACCGATCGCTCCACCACGTTTTCCAATTCGCGTACATTTCCCGGCCAAGAATATGAGAGAAGCGCCTCCATAGCACCAGGGGCAAAGCCGCGTATCTGTTTTTTTGTATCGTGTTTAAATCTTTTGAGAAAAAACTCCGCCAACTCCGGTATGTCTTCTCTACGATCTCTGAGCGGCGGGATATATAAAGGGAGCACGTTCAAGCGATAGTATAAATCTTGCCGAAACCGGCCCGCGGCAAGCTCATCTTCAATATCTTTGTTTGTCGCTGCCAAAATTCTAACGTCCACCTTCACAGGTTCACTTGATCCAACCTTTTCAAACACCCGCTCCTGCAAGACGCGCAGTAGCTTTGCCTGAAGGTTAAGGGGTATGTCTCCGACTTCATCAAGAAAAATCGTGCCTCCGTTGGCCAACTCAAATCTTCCGCGACGGTCGCTTGTTGCATCGGTAAATGCGCCCTTAACATGCCCAAACAGCTCGCTTTCCAGTAGGTGCTCCGGAAGCGCGGCACAATTAACCCGAATAAACTGCATATCAGAACGATTGCTCTGAAGATGAATTTGCTCCGCAAAGAGCTCCTTCCCTACCCCGCTCTCTCCTAAAATCAACACCGATGAGTCTGTGGAGGCAACTTTGCTCACAATTTCCAGCTTTTCCCTAATCGCGGAGCTTTTTCCGATAAACGTATGAAAACCCTTGCCCGTTTGAATTTGGTCCTGGAGAAAGTACACTTCCTCCTGGACTCGCTGAAAAGATTTTGCATTTTGTATGGCGAGGGCAGCCTGCGTGGCAAATATCTCAAGCCATTGTAAATCGTTATCCGTAAACGGTTTGCTGTCAGTCTTGTTGAGAATCTCCAGAACCCCAACGCAGCGGTCTTTGATGCGCATCGGCACGGCGAGAATAGAATTTGTAGGATAGCCGATTTTTCTGCTTATTTCCGAAAAAAAACGCTCGTCGCTAGCAACGTCATTTACTACCAAGGACGTATTTCTCTCCGCTACCCAGCCGGCGATCCCTTCTCCCATGTTGAGAGAAAATCGCTTTACATCGGCGCCCTTAGATCCAAGGGCGATCTCAAAATATAGCTTGTTATTTTCAGGATTAACCAACAACAATGATGAAGCTTCACCACTCGTAAGTTTTGTTGCGGACTCCAAGATACGGGTGAGCAGAGTTGTGACGTCAGTATAATTTGAGTTAATTAGAGTGTTAATTTCTATGAGCGTCTCAAGTCTGCTCGAATCGATAGGAGACGTAAACATAAATTATGATTCAAAAGAGTCGCTTCCCTTATCTCTCAGAAAATCGCCGAGGGTTACCTTTGCTTCTTCAGAATCATCATGGATATACTTTGATAATTCAGCCCGTTGCTGTCCGCGGTAGTACTCTCTGATAGATAGAGAAAGCCTTTGCCTTTCTGGATTTATGTCGGTTATGATCGCCTTTACTTTATCGCCTTCATGGTATTGAGACATGGCATCGTCATTTGTTTCATCACCCGGTTCGGCCACATGGGCTTTGTTTATCAAACCCTCAATCTCACCCTCTACCTTCATGAATAATCCAAAATCCGTGATGCTGGTGATCTCACCCTCTATGACCGATCCCTTTGGATAGCTACTTGCCAGACTTTTCCAAGGATCGTCAGAGAGTTGCTTTACCCCGAGTCTGATACGCCGGATCTCTTTGTCTACCTCAATCACCACCACCTCAATTTCCTGGCCTTCTGAAACTACCGATGATGGATTACGCACTCTCTTAGTCCAAGACATGTCCTCAACATGGAGAAATCCGTCTATTCCATCTTCAATTTCTATAAAGGCACCCGTGTTTGTGAGTTTTTTAACCGTGGTAGCTAGATGCATGCCAACCGGATATTTTAAATCGATGGAATCCCACGGATTTGGATAGACCTGTTTGAGACCGAGGGATATTCTCCCCTGTTGCAGATCGTAGGCTAATATCTTTGTTTCCACTTCATCTCCCGGGCTAAGTACCTCACGGGGATGATTAATACGCTTTACCCAGGAAAGCTCCGATATATGAGCGAGTCCTTCAATTCCCTCCTCTAACTCAATAAATGCGCCAAAATCGGTGAGTTTTGTTACCTTGCCTTTTACTACGTCGTCTACCGTATATTTGGTTTCAAAAGTTGTCCAAGGATCCGGAGTGAAATGTTTGAGAGATAGATTGATCTTTTTTTCAACCTCATCAAGCCTGATTACCTTGAGCTGTATCTTTTGACCTTTTGCCACATAGTCTTTGGGCCGGGCCACGTGACCCCAACTCATGTCATTAATATGCAAAAGGCCGTCAAAGCCCCCTAAGTCGATAAACGCACCAAAGGATGTAAAGCTCTTTGCTATTCCCTCAATGGTTTCTCCGATCTCTGTAGATTTGAAAAACTCATTGCGTTTTATCTCGATTTCCTTCTCAAGCCAGGCGCGTCTCGAGAGCACGATTTTTATCTTGTTGTCACTATAGAGACGATCGATAAGAAACTTATCTACAATGCCCACGTAATCATCGGGATCGGCGACGCGAACAATATCGGCCTTTGAAAGTGGGCAGAATGCCCGAACGTTAAATCCAAGATCTACCTCAAAACCGCCTTTAATGCTTATGGCAAATGTACCCTCAACCGCTTGATTCTCGTGATAGGCGTTTCTCAAGTTTTTCCAGAATACCTTAACGTCAGCTTTCTTTTTTGAGACGACTACCTGGCCGCCCCGCCCCTCTTTAGTAACGAGGACTACGCTGACGTTATCCCCAATTTTTGGACCTTCTGCAAATTCCTCGATGGGTATTTTTCCTTCCGATTTATACCCAACATCGACGAAAACATTTTCATCTGCAATCTGTACTATGGTACCTTCAACGAGTTGGCCTTCTTCTAACTGATCTAAATTTTTTAAATATTGCTCTTGGAGAACGGATTGATCGATGGGCTCAACACCGTTCTCCCTTTTCTCCGTCGTTGCCAACATCAAACTCCCTGGTGATTATACTAGTTCTGCCTCTTGGATTTTCCGTATTACTCTGTCACAAACTTCATCTATGGTCAAGTCCGAGGTATCTAAATAGAGTGCCCCTTCGGCGACTGATAGGCTGCCTTCCGCCTTATTCCTGTCGATATTATCTCGCATTGCGATGTTGTCAGCAATTTCAGCTAGAGATTTTGTACTGGTTCCCTGCAAAAAGCGCCGCCTTGCACGAACTTTCACGGATGCATCCATATACACTTTCACCTCAGCATCGGGATAGACCACTGTCGCGATATCCCTGCCCTCAATAACTGAATCAATCTCGCGCGTAGCTTCCCTTAGTTTGGCATTTACTAGGTGACGAACCTCCACAACGGCTGAATGTTGAGCGACCCATTCATCAACGGCATCTGTATGTAGCCCGTCCTCGACGTCGCGACTATCAAGACATATACGGCTATTCACAATTGCGATGTTCGCGTCGCGGGCTATGTCAATCAACTTGTCGGTATCTGCGAGAAGTTCTCCGCTACGGATGTGGGCAAGTGTTATAACGCGGTAAAAATTGCCTGAGTTCAAATAATAGAAATCAAGGGTTTCCGCCACACGCTTAGCAACGGTACTCTTGCCGACTCCAGCCGGTCCGTCGATCGCCACAATCATTTCGTCCGCCTATTATCGCTTCGGTTTAGTTCCTCTATCTCGCGGTATTTTAAGTCCCTAAACTCTCCCGGCTTCAGAAGGTTGAGTTGTATGGGGCCAATTCTATATCTGTGGATCCTTGTCACGTGCAAGCCTCTTGATTCGTAAAACCTCCGAATTTCACGATTTTTTCCCTCTATCAGCGTAAGATGGATGCGACGTTCATAGGGAATACGGAAATCTTTAATTCGATATCGGATCCCCTCGATGGTGACACCACGCTTGAAATCATTAAGGATGTTTTTTGTAATTGGTTCTCTGCTTTCAACAACATACTCTTTCTCTATGTTTGATGATGGATGAGATACGACGCGCGCAAAATCACCATCATTTGTAAATAGGATGAGTCCAGAAGAGTTGAAGTCCAGTCGGCCAATATTGTAAAGCCGTTCATTGTATCTCTTTCTTAGAAGGTCGATCGCAAGCGGCCTTTTATAAGGGTCGGAAGCAGCGCAAAGATAGCCCTTTGGTTTGTGCAACGCCACATACTGCTTGTGGGATTCCGGCCGAGTTATTTTCCCTTCAAAAGATATCGTGTCATGCAACTCGACTTTTGTGCCGAGGGTGCTGACCGTTTCTCCATTCACTTGGACTTTGCCGGCAACGATATGTTCTTCACATTCTCTTCTTGATGCAATGCCACAACGGGCGAGATAAGTCTGTAGGCGCATTGTTTTCGGGCTATCCTTCAAGCTCAAAACGCTCCTCGCTGAGGTCATCAAGTCTTGGTAGATCTGCAATGCTGGCGAGGCGAAATGCTTTAAGGAAATCCGCAGTCGTGCCGTACTGAACCGGTTTGCCGGGCGTATCTTTTTTCCCCACTTGCCTAATTAGGTCTTTACTCAACAGAAGTTTTATCATGCCGTCCGGGGAGACCCCGCGGATACTCGCAATTTCCGATCTGGTAACCGGCTGTGAATATGCGATTATTGATAGAGTCTCCAACGCAGCCTTCGATAAAATATTTTCATTTTTCTTGCCGTATCGATCTTTCAGGTGAACCCAAAGGTCTTTTTTGGGTATAATTTGAAAACCGCCGGCGATTTCGGCTATTTCCAGACCGGACTCCGTATCTTCGTATCTCTGTTGAAGCCGCGCGATAGCCTCCAGCACTATATCGGTCGACAATAGACTGATTCTGGCGAGTGTATTAGCATCTATTGGCTCAGGCTCTAAAAATAGAATGGTTTCAATGAGAGCTGTTTCTTTTGTTAGCTTCATAGCACGCCCTCGGCAACGATCAGCGATCTAATCCTTATGTCCCCAAACATTCTGTTTTGATAAACGGCTATTTGTCTCCGTTTTACCGACTCCAGTACCGCTAGAAACGCGCACACAATATCCATGATGGATCCGGACCTTGTCAACAAGTCGGTAAAAAGGAACTCTCCATGACGCTCGACTTTTTCGACGATCAGAGTAAGTTTCTCGTTGATCGTAACTTCCTCAAAAAGATCGATTATCCGCTCTGCGGAGAGAGACGCCATCAAACTCGAAAAGGTTTTGAGCAGATCCCAAACCTCGACTTGGGTCCACAAGTGCTCATCGTCGGGGAAAGGCAACACGCGCTGCTTCTGATCAAAAAACCGATCTGCTTCTCTCCCCTTCTCTGCGATCATGGGTGAGATCATTTTAAACTTTTGATATTCGATAAGTCGATCTACTAGTTCCGCCCGCGGATCGGTGTAATCATCATCCATCTCGACATCGACCGGCAACAGCATTTGTGATTTAATATGTAGCAGCGTTGACGCCATGACAAAAAATTCGGTGATATTATCCAAGTTTATTTTTGTTGCGTATTTCAGATATTCAAGATATTGAGCCGTAATCTCGGCGATGGGAATGTCATATATATTAAGCTCGGATTTCCTGATTAAGAAGAGGAGCAGATCGAGGGGGCCTTCAAACTCTCCTATCTTGAATAGCTGCTTATCGCGATTGTCCGGGTGATCCATGAGCGTCCGGTTGAATATATCGATTCAAAGTGTGGTAGTAAATACCCTGTGATTCTAGTTTAGCCAAAGCGCAGTAATACGAATCCCCGGTCTGCGGATCTGAGAGCAGAGGGTTTAGCTCGAGGAGAGGAATGAGGACAAACTTCCGCTCGGGAATTCGAGGATGGGGAACGGCAAGATCCAAAGTGTGTATTACTTGAGCTCCAAACAGCAAAATATCGATGTCAATGTTGCGCGGTCCCATCCAGCCGGCATTCTTGCGTTCGCGCCCCATCTCCGCCTCTATGCGCTGTAATTCCGCCAAAAGCTGATTTGGTTTAAGGGTGCAGCTACATTGCAGGGCTGCGTTGAGAAATCGCGGTTGATCCTCTCGATAGCGCGGCAGAGTCTCATAAAAACGCGATTTTCTTATTGTGTAGCAAAGTTCGGCAATCTTTATCGTTGCCTGCTCGAGATTCTGTTTACGCTTGCCTATGTTTGATCCGATGCCGAGGTACACTACATTCATGAAATTTCGCCTTGGCTCCGATCCTGAAACTAAAAAAGTTCTTTAGCCGTTTCTTTTTTTCCGTTCGAATCGGTGGCGGTGTCCTGGGGAGCACCCGAAGGAAAGAGAATTGCCCGCAATTGATTTTCCACCTCTGCTGAAATGTCGGGGTTTTTCAACAGGAATTGCTTCGCGTTTTCACGGCCTTGGCCTATGCGTTCTTCGCCCCTGGAGTACCAGCTCCCGCTCTTCTGGATAAAGTTGAACTTGAGAGACGCATCGAGTAGGCTTCCCATTGCCGAGATGCCCTTGCCAAACTCGATCTCGAGCTCGACTTTGCGGTACGGCGGGGCCACCTTGTTCTTCAGCACCTTTACCCGGACCAAGTTGCCTGTAGCGTCATCCGTACCTTTTGCAATAGTTTCGATCTTTCTCACCTCCAGTCGGATTGAGGCGTAGAACTTGAGAGCATTTCCGCCGGTTGTCGTCTCCGGATTGCCAAACATTACGCCGATTTTCATGCGGATCTGATTGATAAACACCAGGATACTCTTGGATTTAGAGATAATGCCGTTGAGCTTTCTCAAAGCTTGGCTCATGAGCCTAGCTTGGAGACCCATATGGGAGTCTCCCATGTCTCCCTCTATCTCCGCGGCCGGCGTAAGGGCAGCTACCGAATCTATTACTATGATATCGACTGCGCCGGATCTTATGAGTGATTCCGCAATTTCGAGGGCTTGCTCTCCGTTGTCGGGCTGGGAAACCCAAAGTTCATCGATGTTTACACCCAGGTTTTTCGCGTAAACCGGGTCAAGGGCGTGCTCGGCGTCAATAAACGCCGCGATGCCCCCTTGCTTTTGAGCCTCCGCTATTGCATGGAGTGCAAGAGTGGTTTTCCCTGATGATTCGGGGCCGTATATTTCTACGATTCTGCCTTTGGGATATCCACCAACCCCAAGTGCCGCGTCGAGTAGTATCGAGCCCGTCGGGACAACCTCCATCTCGAGGTTTTCTGGACGTGAACCCAACTTCATGATAGATCCCTTGCCAAACTGCTTTTCAATCTGCAGTTGCGCCGCTTCTATAGCCTTTTGTCTATCCTCGGCAAGGGTATCCGCGGGATTTGCTTTTTTTTCCGTTGCGCTTTTTGCCATATGTTCCCCTCCACTGCATTCTAAAGCGAGTATATCGCAGTGATACTACTATATACCGGCGGTTTAGCGTATCTGATTCATAATATATTCACAGAGAAATTGCGGTCAAGCAGGCTTTAATGAAGGGATCGAGATAACGACTAAATCTATGGTGATTAAAATAGTTTTTTTGAGTCGAGCAGAATAGTTACAGGTCCGTGGTTGGTATAAGATACATCCATGATGCTCCCGAAGCTCCCTTCTTCGGTTTGAGCCCCGTTACTGCGGAGCGATTGCACAAACTCATCGCAGAGCGCTTTTGCGATCTCTGGTTTTGCTGCATTAGTATAAGACGGTCTTCTGCCCTTCCTTGCATCGCCAAAGAGCGTAAATTGACTAACAACAAGGATTTCTTTTTTCAGATCGAGGGCTGAAAGGTTCATCTTTCGGTCATCATCGGCAAAAATGCGCAAGTTTAGCACCTTGGTCGCCAAATAGGTGGCGTCGGCGCTGTGATCGTCCACCGAAACACCGAGGTATACGAGGAGCCCGTCATTTACGGAACCAACCCTGACTCCACCGACGTGGACGGCGCACGCTCTTACGCGCTGTACTACGGCCCTCATGAGTTTTCCTGCCGGGGTAATAGCTTATGAATCGAAATGCCGGACAGATAAAATGATTTGTCATCGGTAACCTGAATTTTTCCGAGCACGTCGACGGCATCGCCTTGGTTGAGTAGCGCCGCAAATTCAAGGGTCACATTAACGATCCCAAGAAGCACTTCATTATTCTCATACCCAACGAGAAGATCAAAGGTAATCAGATCCTCACCAACAGCCAAATTTGAGATTTTACCCGTCCAGATGATATATGTGTCGCCGTATAAACGCGGATCTTCCACGACTGTCTCATAGGAAAAGATATCTCGTACCGTGGTGAAATTAGGCTCGGAAATATACTGGCCAATAGCCCGAGCCTGTTCTTTTACCGCGATAGATGCATTTGAGCCGAGAATTCTGTTGATCTCCCTCTGTGCAAGATTGTCTTTGAATTGAAAAAAATATCGCTTAGCGTCGGAAAATGAATCGGCAATTTCCTTCTCCGACAGTATATACCGATATTCACCCGTCAAATCCACAAGGTCTCCGCTATCCGGCAAAGTGAGCTCATGAATTGAAGGTTCGCGTTCATCTTGAGATGTTAAATCGAAATATGTAACGGCAAAATACGCGCCGGCTGCAATCATCAACGCAGCAACCGGCATAAGGAAAAGCCAAATGCTCGGCTTCCGGGAATCCGGGAGTAGCCTATTGAGTCCCCCGGATTCAGCAAGGTCCGCGATTCTCTCTGGAGAAGCATCCTTTTTAAGCATTGCCAGCCCCCGAAGGGCAAACCGGCTTTTCTGGTTTGAGTCGAGAATCTCTAGATAGATGCGGATTGCCTCCTGCACATCCTGACGTTTTAGGTGCAGCACGGCCAGGCCGAGATGTACGGATTCATCCCGTGGCACAATTGCCAAAGCGCGGCGAAGATAAGTACTTGCTCCGCCTAGATCTGCAGTCCTTAGGCACGACACTCCAAGAAGATAAAAATAATCACGGCTTTGGCGAAATCTAAAGATTTGTGGTTCGAGAAGTCGTATGACCTGAGTGTATTTACCTGTACGGTAGAGGCGCGAAGCTTTCTTGAGATCGCCTGTCATGGTGATCCTTACTCATTGGCGTATTCAGATCTTTGCTTCTCGAGTTGCTCGAGAACATTTTGGAGTGCATTTATGTCTGCCTGCGTTGGTTCTGTATCTGATCTTATGAGCCCGTCTATCTGTTCCAGCAAAGAATCGATTTTGCTCATCTCCTCCAAAACTCCGGGAAGGTCACTCGGACGAGTGTCAGGCGGCACTTCCGCAGTCGAGGTGGTTGTTTCAGTAGTTGCGGATGTTGAGGAGGTGGTAGAAGTGGATGATGATGAAGTTGTAGTAAGACTATCGAGGTTGGGAAGCACGATTTCCTGTACGGTCCGCTCAGAGCTTAATCGATAAGAAACGGTTCTGGATGATCCGGCCTCAATATCGGTAGGATCGTAATATATCGCCACAGCCGAGTCATCAATGGAATACGGGAGCAAACTAAAATCCCGGTTTAGGTTTGCCTCAAAAGCCCATGACTCATCGTTCAATCTTTTCCAGTTTGCCAGCACGACCCTGTCCGGGTCCGTTATTCCCGCACCACTTAGCGTAATCACCAAAGTCGTTTCGTCTTCAGCTACGGACTCAATTTCTACCGGCGCCGCCCAAACATAATCGGTTTCATTCTCCACGACGATGCCGTCGGCCAGAAAATGGTCTCCCTCTTCTCCAAGAGATGTATCCAGAAGCAATCTCAAACCCATGTTTGCGGTCGTCTCAGAGCTGTTTTCTATCGTAAGCCTCACAGTGAGCCCGGCGTCTGAAAGGATAAAGCGCTCCTTTATGGTATACGCCCTGGATGCCCAGATGATTTCAGCACCGCTATCCAGCTCTTCTACGGTTTGCCTAAACTCAAAGGAATCTCCGAGTCTATAAGTCTTATTGCCCACCAAAAGCGTCAAAGTGGTTGTCCTAGGATCCTGGTCGAGGAATAAGGACGCCTTTTTGCCGTCCTCGGTGATAGAGTATAGAGAGTATCTTCCGTTTGCCTCGTATACTTTCAGCTCTAGATTTTCGTTTGAAACCGTGAGACCAAGGATGATTGCCGGCATGAGAATTGCGAGCGGTATGCTCATGAGAAATCGTTTTCTCTGCATATTTCCTCCAGGCTATTGGGAGCTCAAGAGCCAGCGGAGATAGTACAGCTGTAAATCAAGCGCTTTCTCCTTGAGATCGAGGAGCTCTTGCTTTTGCGGCGACACTGAAGTGGCAACCGCAGCCGCCAATAACGATTCGGCCTCTGCCAGTTGGCCTCTATATTCTTCCAGTTGCGACTGCAGCACGGTAATCCTCTGAGTCATACTTAATATCTGTGTTTCGAAATCGCGGGATTCCAAATCGCGTATTGTGCGTTGATAGGTGACCAGTGCCTGCTCGTAGCCCCGTTCTTTCCTGTCAAACTCCTCGAGAGCTTTCAGGTATTCTTCGTGGCTCCACTTAAGCAACTTGAGGAGCTCCCTTTCACGTTCCTTTAATTCTATTACAGATATCCGGTAGCGCGCCGCTTCCACTTTGTAGCTCGTGCTATACTGTTTAGCAACAATGCTAAAAATTTCCAAAGCCGAGTCAAACTGACCAAGAGCATAGAGGGATTCACCGACCCAAAAATAGCTGTTTGCCACGAACGGTGACTGCGGGTATGACTCGATAAAAAGCTTTAGGGCTCGGATAGAAGCTTCATATTCACCGGTCAGGAAACTCAGGCGACCTCGTTGATATAGGCTTTCAGGATAATTCTCGTTGTCTGGAAACTCACCAACAAAAAACTCGAGGTTTTTTGATGCGTTTTCAAACTGGCCAAGGGCTATGTATGATTTTGCTATCCAAAAATATGCGTCGGAATGATGTTCCCGTAGTCCGGAATCGAGGATTATTTCCCTGAAAACTCTCAACGCCTCATCATATCTGCCGCTGCCAAAGATGGAGATGCCCTGCTGCCGGAGGGTTTCACCACGGGTCTGACCAATTGCACCCGTTGCCAGCAGAGATAATAGAAGGCCGAAACAAGCCAGCCTTTTGATCTTCATGAATTCCGGTACTCCCGCCATGAATTGAGTCTCTCTCTTAACTTCGACGTAATTAAGAGGAAACTAAAGGGCACCCATTAAACTATGCCGCATCAGCGGCCCTCCGTCTTTTATGCCTCTAACTGCCTCTAAACAACGCCACTTCCGCCCCAGGATCCGCGGAGCCGTAAAACGCCGAACCAGAAATAATCACATCTGTACCGGCATCCCGGACCTGTTGCACAGTATCACGATTCACCCCGCCGTCTACTGATATGAGATAATCGTAATCTTTTTTTCCTCGAATTTTGGCTAGGGCCGCAACTTTTTCAAGGCATTTTGGGATGAGCTGCTGACCGCCAAAGCCCGGGTTAACCGTCATCACCAGCACGATATCTACGAACTCGAGCACGTCGGACAGGGCCGACACAGGCGTAGAAGGCACAATAGAAATCCCTGCCTTTTTGCCGGCTTCCTTGATCTTCATGACGAGACGATGGACATGCACGGTAGCTTCATAATGAAACGTGATGTGATCCGCGCCGGCGTGGACAAACTCTGGGACCAAAGCCTCCGGCTGGGTAATCATGAGATGTACATCGAGAGGTATACTGGCATATGGTCGAATGTCTTGCACCATCTTGGGTCCAAATGTCAGGTTAGGAACAAAAACACCGTCCATGATGTCCAAATGGATCCAGTCGGCACCCGCATCCAACGCTATGGCTATTGCTCGCCGGATATCTGAGAAATCAGCAGAGAGCACGGAAGCCGCCACTTGCGTGTTGATAGAACCGGTGGACCTCATCGCAATAAGAATACCACTTCATCGTGGTTTCGGCCATGCATTGACTAAAGCCCCCGGCATGGTTTATTTTATTGTAAGAGCAGGAAATGCATTCCCGCGAGAGGCAGTGGAAAGTGGTGAGGGAACTAGCGTGTTCTTCTCTCAAGCGCACGGTGTTGCGGGCAAATCTACAATATATAGATACAGTCAGCAGAAATGAATGTGCAATCCCAGCAGAATAGTGAAGTGAGTACAAGAATAAAAAACGCCTACGAACTTTTTAAAAATGGAGCTTTTAGAGATGCTGAACAAGAGCTTGAAGCCGCGTTATCGGCTGAGTTTAACAATGATGAGGTGATCAGCGCGCTAAAATGCGCCGGGTTCTGGGCAGAACGGGATGCAAAATATCACGATATTGAGGATGAGTTTGAACGCGGAGAATACCTGTTCAAGCAATGGCGTAACTTTCAAAAATTCCTCGAGCGCGATGATGGGACCTACGAGCAAGGCATTTTCGCCCTGAAACAGTGGGTTTTTGGTCGGGCGCTCGGAGACTTTTTAGCTTTAATAGACGGCCCGGCAGGGAGTGATCCGGACGTATTGTATAGAATCGGCAGCTGCTACAAGGGCAAAGGGAATTATAAACAGGCCCTTGAGTACTTTGAAATTTGCAATCATCAAAAAGCTGACGACCCCCTTATCCTGGCGGCGTTGGCAGATTGCTATGCGTTTATCAATGAGGTAAAGGCCGCAAAAATTTTTTTTCGTGAGGCTTTTTTTCTCAACCCTCAGCAGATTGATATATCGTCATTAGAATCATTGATGATACAGCGGCTGATTAGACGGTTGCAGGAAATGGGGTACGGTCCTCCGGAGCTTGCTGAGTGGATTCCGGTGTACGGGGTTCTCTTTGGCGTCCTTAATGTAAAAAGAGAGCTGAGATCTCTTGAATACGGCAAGCTCAAGCAATCGATCTTCTCACTTCAGAGCCAGCTCAGCGATGATGGCAAGCGAAATTATACAACCGAGCCGAGATTGCTGAATCGTTACTTCTGGCTCATAGATCATTATATAGCCAGCGGGGATACAAGAGAAAAAGTAGATGATGCGTTGCAGCGTATTCGTGAGATTAACGACTCGGTATACGAGTATTACATCAATTAACTTTTGGGAGAAACAGGATGTCTGAGGTAATCACAAAAGAAATCAATGAGCTACTCAATGAGGAAAAATGGACTCGAGCCACCCTCAATAGCTATACAATAGGCAATTTCAGGGAATTAGATGATGCGATAGATGATGTTATTCAGGCGGAGGAAGAGTCTGAAGTAAAGCAGTTGTGCGATGAGCATCTTCAACACACAAAAAACAGCATTATTGCGCTGTATATATCCGGTGTACTCGCATTATCTCGTCAGCAGATCGATGACTCAAACCTCATTACGCTGATTTCAATATTTTCTGATAATAGAAAGTGGAACGTTGTCGAGTTTCTCTGCGATAGAATTCTCCAGTTTGGAGAGAACAAGTTTGCGCTCCGTACTTTAGCAGAATGCTATGACAACGAAAATGAGGTTGATAAGAAGTTCGATATTTGGGAACGGTTAATCAAAGTTGACTATGATGAAGCGGACATAGTAAGGCTTTTGGCCGAAAGAAAGGAAGAAGAGGCGGATATCGACTCAAGCATCGATTATTATAAGAAAGCTATACATAGATATATTAGCAAAAAGCTTTTTACAAATGTAAAAGAAATCTGGCACAAGCTAATTTCTTATTGCCCGGAAGATACGGACTTTTTTTTCCATGTTGATTCCAAAATAGCAAAAACCATTAGCCCGGACCGCGCTTCACAATTGCTGGAGGACCTGTATGGTCACTATAAGGAGGCTGAGCTCTGGGACCGTGCAATCGGAATTCTCAAACGCATATTAGATTATGAACCAAAGAACCAGTGGGCGCGAAAGGAAATCACCGACTGCTATGGTGAAAAATTTACCGGCCATAGTCATTTAGATGAATATATCAGACTCTCTAATCTTAACCAGAGTTGGCGGAACGTTCATGAAGCAATAGAAGATTTTGAGAAGCACATATCGTTTGACGCGGGGAACTTTGTTTGTCACCGTTCATGGGGTGTCGGGCGAATAGCTTCCATAGATGACGATGAGATTGTGATTGATTTTGCGCGGAGACGAGGCCATGCTATGTCATTAAAAATGGCTGTAAATGCCCTGTCGAGCTTGGCGAGGGACCATATTTGGGTTCTTCGGACTATATGGCCAAAAATGAAGCTCCACGACAAGGTTAAATCAGACGCAAAGTGGGCGCTGGCCACGGTCATTAAAAGTCACAGCAACGCGGCGAATATGAAAACAATCAAAGCCGAGCTCTGCCCCGGAATTTTGACCGCGGGAGAATGGACGAGCTGGAGCACGGAGGCAAGAAAGCTTTTGAAAACAGATCCGGATTTTGGGACCCTTCCGGATAAGATCGATCACTTTGTTGTAAGGGAAAGCCCTATATCGTATGAGGAAAAAACGTATAATCGTTTTCGAGCCGAGAAGAGCTTTTTTGGCAGGCTAAAAACGGTGCAAGAGTTTTTAGCAAATGCTGATCCTGAGTCTGAGTTTTTTGCCGAGATGTTGGACTATTTCACGAGCTTTCTCAAATCCTTCAGCGTAGTAAATGAGACAGTAGTCGCCTCATGGCTTCTTGTGACGAGAATCGTCAAGCAATATCCGTTTCTAAATCCGGGGAAAAACATTGCCTTCTCAGAGCTCTATGAACAGATAGAGGATGTAGAAAGTGTATTCGCGGCAATTGACGATGGGGATTTAAAGAAGGACTTTTTAGAAAACGTAAAATCATCGCCTGATTGGCCTGAAGTATTTGTCCGGCTTTTCCCGTACTACATGAGTCGGTACGTTATAGATGAGCTTACCGAATCCGGAAAAGAGGACATGCTTAAGGTGTTGGCCACCAGGATTCTCGACAACTACCGAGAATATCGGGAAGCTTTTATTTGGCTCGTGCGGGCGTTGCCGGACGAATGGTTCGGCAAATTCAATGTTACTTATGAGAAAATTCTTATAGGAATGATCCATCTTCTCGATATCACATATAGGGAAATCGAGAACCGCAGAGACGTTAGCGAAAACAGAAAAATGAATCGTCAGATTCAGAGTTATCTGTTCAAGGACAACAGACTCGAGGAGTTTATCCTCAGTGCGGATGAAGATTCTATTAGTCGGCTGTATACTCTAGTTGAGGACGTTGGTGAGTTGGATCCATCGATAAAGATCGAGCTGCGACAGAAAATCATGGATAAATTTCCTGATTTCAAATTTTTCGGCAAAATTGAAAAAGAGAGTGTCAGCATGGGGCTTATCGTCACCGCCGAGAAATATGAGTCTCGCACGAAAGAGCTGCAGCACGTTTTGGAAGTTGAGGTGCCAAAAAACTCCAAGGAAATCGGCGCTGCTCTAGAAATGGGGGATCTCAGGGAGAACGCCGAATATAAGGCCGCCAAGGAAAAGCAGGAGTTACTAAATGCAGCGGCTGCTCGACTTAAAGAAGAGATTGACAAGGCACAGATCTTTGATTTTAAAGACGTCGATATATCCAAGGTGTCGTTTGGTACCAGTGTAAGGCTTGCCAATCAAGCTTCCGGTGACGAGGAGACATATACGATTTTGGGGCCGTGGGAATCAAATCCGTCAAAACAGGTGATTTCCTATCTCTCGCCACTCGGGAATGAGCTTTGGCATCACACGGTTGGGGACGAATTGAGTTTTATTATAAACGATCGTGAGTATAGCTATTCGGTGAAAGAAATAGGCCCTTGCTCGATTTAGGGATATACACATAGAGGATCCCGTATTGTGGGGTTTATTTCGGATCATCGTCTCTGTCTGCTACTGATTTCCGTTGGCTTTTGAATCCGGGAAGCGGTCCGGTGGGTGGGTGGAGCGCATGCGGCGCGACGCGAAAGTGAAATATATTCATCCTCGCCTGAGAATAATCCTTGCCGCCATGCTTCTGATTTTGGCCTTTGCAGGGCCGGCATACGCGGACACTATTGATTTTGTAGTCCTCCTAGACG
This sequence comes from Spirochaetales bacterium, assembly GCA_002688185.1. Next base: position 43,432 of record NZCE01000050.1, on the reverse strand, counting down.
TTTCTGAAAGTATGTTTTCTTTTTTTGATGACACGGTGAACTTTCTCATACGTGCCATCGTTGAGGAGCACTTGCAGAAGGACGACGGCTTTCATCTTGTAAGTTTTGCCAACTCACCGGATGTTGAGTTGAGTCGGGTTATTGCTACGCAGGAGGACATCGACGCCGTCTTAAACAGGATTTTGCTTCTCCACCCCTTGGGAAAGTACACAGATCTTGTTTCCGCCCTCAAATATCTTTATTCATTTATCGAAACACTTCGTCCAGACAGTAGCAAAAAGATTCTCATACTTACTGACGGCATTCACGACCCTCCGCCGGGAAGCCCGTATCCGGCAACCGACGTAGAGTTAAGGTCTGTCTTGGAGAAGACCGCAACGCAGATTCGCGACGAAGGCTGGGATGTGGGCGTGTTGCAGTTTCCTGACGGAAGAGAAGAGGCTCCCGCCGGCCCGGCCGCTCCCGGCCCGGCCAGGACCGGCCCGGCCGCTCCCGGCCGGCCCGAAGACGGCCGTGTAAATGACGATCATATAGGGGGCGCAGAAGCTGCACCGGTCGCCGATCAGAGGGAACATTCCGCCCAAGCGCAAGCCAGTGTTGACGTGGCTGCGATCGATGAAGATACTTCGGAGTCATCCCAGGAAGGGGAGCCGGAGACCGCTCAATCCCAGCTTGTAGACGGCGCGGATGCAGCTGTCTTTGTCGATCAGGCTGATGAGCGACCCGCCGGCGACACAACTCAAACCCTCGAGAATATCGGATTGTCTGGGGATGACGTAGCCGTGGCCGCGCAAAGGCCTGCTTCTTCGGACAGCCCTCAGTCGGAGCAACTCAATGGCCGGCGCACGCAGCCCGGCGCCCGGGTTCAAGATGATTTGGAGGCATCTCAAACAACGCCGGATCAAATAACCGATTCGCGAGAATCGGAGGCGGCGGCTGAAACTGCAAAGGACGGCGTTACGAAACTTCCTGCTGATCAAGAGCCGCAGCAGGACGAGCCGGAGAGACCGAATCTCATTGGCGAGCTCGCCAATGACTCCAATGCTGAGATACATCAATATAGAGAACTTGATAATGATTTTGTCCGCGCAGTTACCGGTGCGCCGAGATTGATTTTTCCAAAAGAACTAGGGAACGTTGATTTTAAGTTCGCCCTATCCCTCGCCATTGAAAATTCGAGCGCCGATGTGGTGAACTTGCGTCTTACCGGCATCCTCTGGAACGGTTCCAATATTCTGCGACGGACTGTCTCTACAAAAATAGATCCCTCAACAACAAAATCTTTTCGAGCACTGGTTGCTCTTCCGAAAACCACGGTGCCGGGTCGATTAGTTCTTGAGTTGGAGGCCGTTTTCGCGGGAGACATACGGGTCTTTCCCAAAAAAGGTAGCACCGAGATTATTTTGAATGCCCCCGGGCAAAAAAACCAGGTTTTGAACCCCAACGTGCTGGCAATTACCGGATACGTGGTAATCGGTATCATGGGACTCGCACTGGTTGTGGTACTGATCGTTGGTGTCCGGCGTCTGGTCGGTAGACAGATTTTCGCGACGGGCGGCTCGCCGGGTTTGCAGCATCAAAGAGCGTTTGTAGCTGGGCCCGCCATCGAGATGCGGGTTGAGGGACAAAATCCCCATATCGGCATGAGAAATATCCACGTAATTCGGGATGGTACGACTCGCACCATCGGCGGTGGGATGTCGAACTTTCTTATTTATCTCTATCAACTCCCGGGCCATGTGGGGGAGATCAAAAGAAGCGGGGACATCTACTCATATATGCCGGTAAAGCTTCAATTCTGCCGGAATCCCGAAAGGTTGGAAAACTGCCTTGATAACGATATTGTACTTATTTCGGATGGCGGTCGACAGATAATCATACGTTTCAGCCGCTATATCTCCGAGCTCGAGAAAGTTAATCGTATCATGCATCTAACGGATAGGCCGGGTGTGCCGACGAAGCCATAATCTGACAGCGGAATTTCACCTGGGGGGGGGGATTTTGTGGTCAGGCTACATAGTTTCCAAAGCCGAAAGTGCGGCTCGCCGGATAGACCTGTGGTTTCCCTCCCGGGAGAAGCTTTCGATTTTATCTTGGAGTGTTTTTAGCCGGTTTCGCTCGACACCTCTGATGCCGTAAATAATCAAAGTCATATCTCCAGAGTCCAAAAAACGTGAATAAAACTGCTCGAGCTTCCCGGATTCAGTGACGGACATCACATAGGCGGTACGTTCTAGAATTTTTGCGTTTTTATTTTCCCAGTGCCGTGAAATTACCGTAACAAAGGCCTCAATCGATGCATCAATATCTTGTGAAACCAAAATTTCCAAGGAAGTGACACGCAACACATGGGGGGAAAGCTCGGCGGAGTAGAGCTCTCGTAACGCCTCAAGGGCATCTTGCGTACCGATCTCGCCAAGCGCCTTCACGGCGGCAACCCGCACGTTCATCTCCGGGTCTTTTTTCGCCTTAAACACCAAAATAGGGACACCGCCCTGGGCCTTGCGGTGCCCCAACCCCTGGGCTGCGCTTACCCGCACACGCCAAAACGAGTCTCTCAGAGCATCAACCAGGGAGCTTTCAACGGCAGGATCATCAAAGTAGCGCAGGGCGCCAACGGCGTAGGAGCGCAGAATGGCATCGGAATCAAAGAGCACCCTCTGAATAACCGGAAGGGCTGTTGGATCATTGATCTTGCCGAGGGATGCGCATGCATAACGGCGCCACATAGGATCCTCTCTTTCATCCTCCAAAATCTCTTGAAGGCGGTCCACCGCTTCAAAACTCCCAATATCGCCAAGAGCGAGAATTATTTCAGGTTTTATCTCTGAAGGAAACTCATCATCGTCAAGATAGGTCAGCAGCTTTGTTGCTGTTTCCGAGTCTCCAACCTCCCCCAGGGTTTTGAGGGTTTCTCGTAAAATCGCCGTGTTTTCTTCTCTCAAAAGAGGAATAAGCAAGTCCTTAAGCTCTACCGGCGGCTCAAAAGATAGGTATCTGAGGGCAGCGACAACTATGGCAGACTCGTGGTCTTGATAGGTCTCAACGAGTTGGAGCGCATCCTCAAAAGCGTCAGGTGCTTCTATCTCGCGAAAGTATTCCAGCACCGCCACTTTTACCTTCGCATTTTCGCTGGTTTTATATAGTGCTTGAATATCTCCAACTAAAGAGAGATCGGCCTCTTCCTTCAAGCTTTCAATGACGTCCAGCACCTGAGAATCTATTCCATAGAGAATTATTTCACGCCTTTCAGTCCTCAATGACAGGACTCGGTCCTCATCATCCTGAGCCATCAAAATAGTTGGATAAAAAAGGCATATAATAATCCAAAGGGCCGTCCTAACCATTGGGTGATCTCCTAAACCGTTTCGTGATGTCCGCGAGCATCTCAACTCCTAAAAGCCTATATACGAGAAGTATCGGGGCTGCGAACAGTAGTGCTCCCACAATTACAAAGAAAAAACTTGCGAGAGTTCGGCCTTCTACCCACCATTTGCCTACAAATGTGCCAAATCCTGCAAGAATCGCAATCCCGGGAAGAATAGCAATGCAAACTTTAAAAAACGTCTTGGCTATTCCCGTGCCATTTATAGTACCGAGGATACGTTTTGCGAAAACAGCAAGGGTCACCGCGCCCGCTGAGAACGCAATGGAATTAGCCAGTGCGATGCCGCTTGTGCGCAATCCTGTGCTTTTCAGCCATAGCGTCAGGGCGACATCTATCAGCGCTACACCTACCGCAACGAAGAACGGTCTTTTGTAGTCATTTAGTGAATAGAAAAACCGTTGCAGGAAGGTGAATGATGCAACGCTAAAAAGACCGAGTGAGTACATAGCCAAAGTTTTTGCGGAGAGCAGTGTGTGGATCTCCTCAAAACCGCCGGATTGAAAGCCTGTGGAAATGAGCCGGCGGGCCCAAACACAGAGAAACACGGCGGACGGGGCCAAAAGAATGAGCAAAAAACGGAGCCCGTATTGGAGACTGTCTCTCAGTCCCCGCATGTCCTTTGCCGCACCTTGACGGCTCATCCGGGGGAAAAGCACGGTGGTCACCGAAGCGGAAAATATTCCAAAGGGTAACTGAAAAAAAGTCAGCGCAATGGTAACGGCCGTAATGCTACCCTCCTCCAATCCGCTGGCAAAACGATATGCGATTTGCTGGGTAATGGCAAACACTGAAGATGTTGCGAGGATTGGCAGCCAACGCACCATGATTCTCCGGAACTCAAGGTCCTTCGGCCGGAAATAAGGCCTGAAGTCATATCCCAATCTGTGGAACAGCGGATACTGAAATAGGATCTGAGCAACACCGCCTATCAAGACGCCCACGGCCATCGAAAAGACGCCCATGGCGCCATGCAGCAGGATAATTGAAGTTATTACTGAAATGGAAAAGATAATGGGGGTTATTGCCGGCACAACAAATCTGCTGTGGGCGTTTAATATTCCCATGAGCACGGCGCTCAGGCTTATCAGCAGCAAATAGTTGATTACCAGTCTAAAAAGACCGACAGATGCCTCGATTTTTGCAGGATCGGCAAACTCGGCGAGAACATGCCGTATGAGAAAATCCGAAAAAATGATGCACAACGCGCAGAACGGCAGAATCACCAGAATCTGAAATGTCAAAAGACCCTTTACCAAGGGCCGTGCTCGAGTGCCGTCGGGCCGGCTGAGGAGATTTGCTGATAGAACGGGTATAAACGCGGCTGACAACGCCCCCTCCGCGAGGAGTTTCCGCAGATTATTTGGAATGGAGAATGCCAGATTAATAATATCAGCACCCTCTCCCCCGCCAAAAACCGTTGTAATGACAGCAAGGCGCACAAAGCCCAGGATTCTTGAAAGGAACGTACATATCATTACAAAGAATGATGCCGATGCGCTTTTTCCTACGCTAGTTTCCATTCGACCCGTTTGTAAATGTCTCTAGGAAGGTCCGCTTCAGAATTGCAAACTGCCCTGATGTGATGCTGACCCGTATTTTGTCCATCATGGACTCGATGAAAAAAAGATTGTGTTGCGTTGCAAGCATGATTCCTAAAATCTCGTTAGCTTTGAAAAGATGTCGAAGATACGCTTTTGTATACCGCGCGCACGTAGGGCAGCGGCACGTCATATCTATCGGTTCCATTAGCTTTGCGTTATACTGCTTTTTTAAGTTGACCATACCCGTTGCACTAAAAACCATCCCGGTGCGGGCCGTGCGTGTTGGGTAAACACAGTCAAAAATGTCGATTCCGTTAGCTACGGATTCAAAGATAAAATCCGGAGTACCGATTCCCATTACATAATGTGGTATTTCCTGGGGCAGATTGTCCGCAGTGATAGCCAAAAAATCACAAAACTCATTCCATGTTTCACCCACCGACAACCCCCCTATGGCAACTCCCGGCAAATCGAGCTCGAGAGTTTCGATGGTACTACGGCACCTGAGATCGGCAAAAAAATTGCCCTGAATAATCCCGAAGAGATATCCTTGCCAACCCTCTTTGCAGGTTAGCCACCGCTTTTTACTTCTTTGGAGCCATTTCGTGGTAATGTCCACTGCCTCAGCCGCTTTTTTCCATCCAATGCCGGGAGGAGTGCAAACGTCAAGAGGCATGGCGATATCGCTCCCCAAGTCCTTTTGGATGTCGACCACCTTTTCCGGGGTAAACTCGTGGTATGATCCGTCGATGTGGGATTGAAACCGTACACCTTCGTCCTTGACCTTCCTCAAATGTGCGAGGGAGAATACCTGATAGCCGCCTGAATCCGTGAGTATATTAAAGGGCCAGCTGCTGAAAGCGTGCAAACCTCCTGCCTGTTGAATAACTTCGATCCCGGGTCGAAGATAGAGATGATATGTATTGGCGAGAATCATTTTGATGCCCATTGACTCAAGGTCGCTGTGAGTCATGGATTTAACGGTCCCATTTGTGCCCACAGGCATAAACGCGGGCGTTTCTACGACTCCGTGAGGTAAATGAAGGCGTCCTCGTCGCGCGCTTGAGGTTTTATCCATATGGCTGATCTCAAAAAGCTTCATGACATCTGAGGGCAGCTACGACCTTGCGACCTTGAAAAGCCAGAGGCCGGAAATAAAAAAGATTATATATGGCCCCCACGCACCAGCAAGGGGCGAAAGTAATCCCGATTTTGCAAAAAGGCTTGAAATCATCTGGGAGACATAGAAAAGAACAGAGACAACAAGACTGAGGAGCAGACTCATTAACAGGATATTTTTCTTGAAGCGGCCACCAAGAGCACACGAGAGAAATGCAACGATGAGGGGAGTCAAGGCAAACGAAAATCTTTTGTAATATTCGGTAAGAGGCTCACGGTATGGAAGCCCGGCTTTTCTCAAGTTTTCCACCCATTCCTTGGCTTCCACGGATCGCATCTCGCCGATGTTTCTCAGAGTCTTTCGAAAAGTACTTGGATCTTCGTCGAGCCCAGGCTTGCTGAATACGGTCATATCATCCTCAACGAGAAATCTCCCGTCCTCATCCCAAGAAAAGATGCGCACGTTTTGCGCCTCCCAGTGATCCTGTTTCCAAACAGCCTGTTCTGCATCGATACGACTCGTGATCCTTCCTTCACTGTCCCGCTCGAGGATAATAAGACCTCGCAATACTTTCGCCGAATCGTTGAAATATTCGGCGTGATAAATTAGTCGATTATTTTTCCCGATGACCGTGACTTGGGTATTGCTTAAGGATTTTCTCTGTTTGAGAAGATCCTGAGAGAGGGTGTTTTTCACGCGGTAAGTGTCAATCACCACTCGCTCCTCAAAAAAGTAGCTCCCCGCACTCATAGCAAAACCTACAAACATCAGTGGAATTACAAGCCGGATCAATGACACTCCTGAGCCGAATACTGCAATGAGCTCATTGTTGGCGTACATCGTTCCTAATGTGTAAGCAATCGCAAAAAGGAGCGAGGGTGAAATAGAGAACGAGATGCATTTTGGAATGTAGTATGCCTGAACGAGTAGAATCTGGATGAATGGTACCTCGAGGTTTATATAGCGCCAGATGTAGCTAAAGATGTCCACCAACTGAAATATCAGCAGGAAGAAAAAGAGGGAGAGGAGGAACATTCGGATAAAGGCGAACAGCACCATCCTCTGAAGAGCTTTCATCTGTGCCGTCCAACGATAAAAAAGAGTATCCCCAACGTGAGTATGATGAGATTTGGGAGCCACATCGATAGAATTGACGAAAAGTTCAATCTAAAACCGAAGTTTTGCCCCGCTAGGAGCAACCCCCAATACACGATTGATACAAGCAGCCCTACGCCGAACCCCACTGATCTGCCGCTCCTGCGCGCAAAAACTCCCACCGGGAAAGCAAAACATATAAATACTATGCAACCAAAAGGCAGCGAAAACTTTTTGTTGAGCTCCAGTTCATAAGTATGAATAGATCGGTCGCGAATCGACTTATTTTCGAGGGTGTACAGCTCCTTTTGAGCGTTTTCCATCATTTTTTTCAGCTGGGGGGACACCGATTGGCTCAACGCTATGTCCTCGGCGAGCGCATAGTACTTAGATAACAGATCGAACCGTGATTCTTCCAATGAAGCTTCGTGAGCGTCGACCTTAACCTGATGTTTATCGCGTTTGGCCAACAGCGTGGCATAGACGTCCACCGAGCTCATTTCCCGCGGGCCGGGATTAGCGGAAATGGGGAAACTGATATCAGAGAGGAGGATGTTGTACTCCATCTGCTCGGACTCAAAATATTCATACTGTTTCTTTTTATTGGTCTCGGTTGTGTGGCTGAATACGTCATCTAGCCTGAGGGATATTACTCCCTGTTGCGCAACGTTTTCCACCAAGACGGCGGCGGAAGCGGATATAACACGCTTATTCTTTTCCGGTGTTTCGTCAACGATAATAATGTTGCTGATTCGTCGTTCCGAGACCTCTCCGGTAATAATCACAGAATCTTGGTACTGTTTGACTGCAAATGACTCGAGCTCCAATTCCGGGTTTGAAAGTAGAATGCGCCGGTAAAGTCGACCAAAGTTGATGTTACCCAACGGGATAAAATAGTCGTTTGTGATAAAGGAAACGACCGAGAAAGCAATTCCAAGCACGAGGAAAGGAGCAAATGCGCGCTTTTTTGATATGCCACATGCCCGGAGCGCCTGCAGCTCGTTTTCAGAAGAGAAACGGCCGACCCCCATGAGCGCTCCGACGAGAGAGGCGAATGGAAATGAGATAGACACCACCGAAGGCAACATATAAATAATGAGCAGAATCACGTCACCAATAGGCACCCGTTTGGCAAGCACTTCCTCGGCCAGAATAAGGATGTTGTTCATGAAAAAAATGAAGAAAAAGAATAAAAATGCTACAATAAATGAAAAAATGAACTCGCGTGCAATATAGATGTTGATTGTGGTATAGCGCCGTGCCATACTAAATACCGGTGGAGCCAAAGCCTCCTTCACCTCGCCGAGAATCTGAAAGTATAGATTTCAAAGCGAACGTGGCCCGTGTTACCGGGGCAATGACAAGCTGTGCAATCCTGTCCCCGTCGCAGATTTGATGCGGCTCTTTCCCAAGATTAATGAGCAAGACTTTTACCTCACCTCGATAATCCGAGTCAATTGTGCCCGGGCTGTTGAGGACCGTTATGCCGTATTTTGCAGCGAGGCCGGACCTTGGCCGTACCTGGCCCTCATATCCTGCAGGTATTTCGACAAAAAGCCCGGTTGGTACGGCAACCTGTTCACCAGGATTTACTAGAAGCGACCGAGTAGTGTTGGCATGTAAATCCGCACCCGCGCAACCCTCGGACTCATATGTCGGCAGAGCCGCACCCGGCTGAACCCTGCAAAACACCGTTAGCATAGCGGTTAATCCCTGCCGTGTCTGGGATTCCTCCTCGGGGGTGGCCCACCTCTCGGCGAGCCGCTTCCTCTTCTTTCGGTCTTGGGAGCACCGTCCGGATCAATCGCATCAATATAACTCAGGTTGATCCTTCCCATCCGATCAACTTCGATTATCTTTACCTTCACCTCTTGCCCCAGAGTTAGAACGTCCTCTACGGCGTTTACCCGACCTCTGGCAAGTTTTGAGATATGACAGAGACCGTCTTTTCCGGGCAGAATTTCGATAAACGCTCCAAAATCAACAATGCGCTTAACCACCCCGTCATACACCCTGCCCACCTCGGGTTCTTCAATCAAACTTTTCACTAACCTCTCAGCTTCTTCTGCAGAATCCTGGTCTTTGCCAAACACCAGCACTTTTCCGTCATCATCGATATTGATACTGGCCTTTGATTTTTCCGAGATCGCTTTTATATTCTTGCCGCCCGGTCCAATGATTGCACCGATTTTCTCCTGATCCACAATAAAGGAAATGATTTTCGGCGCATATTTTGACAGATCTTTTGCGGGCTCTCCAATGGTCTCGTTCATAAGCTTGAGAATATGCAGCCTGCCGGTTTTAGCCTGCCCTAGCGCTTTTGCCATGATTTCAGAGCTCACACCGGATATTTTAATATCCATCTGGAAAGCAGTTATCCCGTTCTCAGTTCCGGCAACTTTGAAGTCCATATCTCCAAGATGGTCTTCTTCACCCAGGATGTCACTCAGAACCACGGTTTTCCCGCCTTCGTCAGAAATCAGGCCCATGGCGATTCCGGCAACGGGTTTGCTGATTGGAACGCCAGCGTTGAGCAATGATAGGGTGCCGCCGCAAACGGTTGCCATTGATGAAGATCCATTTGATTCGAGTATTTCCGACACTACCCTGATAGTGTAAGGAAAGTCGCTGTTTTTTGGCAAAACCGCGTTGATGGCGCGATGTGCGAGGTGCCCGTGGCCTATTTCTCGCCGGCCGGTACCAAGTCGGCCAGTCTCACCAACTGAAAACGGCGGGAAATTGTAATGAAGCATAAAGCTTTCATATCGTTTCTCTCCTTCGATATCATCGATGAGTTTTTCATCGGACACGGTGCCCAGTGTCGTAACCGCAAGAGCTTGCGTTTCCCCACGTGTGAAAAGCGCCGAGCCGTGGGAACGAGGCAATATGTCGATGTCACAGGCAATTGGGCGAATATCCTCTGGTCCGCGCCCGTCTGTCCGTAAATTACGCTCGAGAATAGATTTTCTCACTATGGCATATTCCATATCTTCAAAAAGTGCCTTGATGAGTGGATTGTCATCTTCTTGAATCTGTTCGGCATATTTTAGCTTCACATCCTCCCGGATTTTCTTGATAGCGGTTGATCTGTTGTGTTTTCCCTCTATAAAGCACGCCTCTTCCATAAGGGGCATTGAATAATCCCAGATTGCATTGTGGGCTTCAAGGCGCTTCTCCTCCTCCATCAGTGGGAGCTTTTCTTTTGCAACTTCCCGGGCAAGGTCTTTCTGCGCCTTGCAGAGATCTGCAACTATGACCCGCGCCTGCTCAATGGCTTCCAGTAGGACCTCTTCAGATACCTCCCGGGCACCCCCTTCTACCATGGTGATTCCATCCTCAGTGCCGGCTACCACAATATCAAGTAAGCTGTTTTGGATCTGTTCAAATGTGGGATTGATGACGTATTGATCGTTAAGATAACTTACACGCACCGCGCCGGTAGGACCGTCAAACGGTATGTCGGATGCCGTTACCGCCGCCGACGCCGCAACCATTGCAACAACGTCAGGAGGATTTTCCATGTCCGAGGACACAACCGTCGGCACAACTTGAATATCTCGTTTGAATTTCTTTGAAAAGAGGGGCCTCATAGGCCGATCTATCATTCTGCTAACCAGTATTTCATTGTCTTTTGGTCGCCCTTCACGCCTGAGGAATCCTCCCGGTATTTTGCCGGCGGCATAGAACTTTTCATTATATTCCACTTGAAGTGGAACGTAGTCTAGATCCTCTATAGTGCCGGAGGAACAGCAGACCGTCGCGAGAACGGCGCAGTCTCCGTACCGTGCAAACACGGCTCCGTTTGCCTGTTTGGCCATAAGGCCTGTTTCTAGGGTGAGGTCCGTATCGCCTACCCTAACAGTAATTCTTTTATGCATAATAATTTCCTTGAGAAAAAGATAATCGATTTGATGATGACGTTAACCTACTATTTTCGTAGATTGAGTTTGGCGAGAATTTCCCGATATGTTTCAAGATCAGTTCTCTGAAGATATTTGAGCAATTTCCTGCGTTGCCCTACGAGCTTGAGTAAACCGCGTCTCGAGCTGTGATCCTTTTTATGATTTTTCGAATGATCCGTTAAATATAGTATGCGCTTGGTAAGGAGTGCAATCTGCACCTCCGGTGCGCCCGTGTCTTTGCTATCGGTACCAAATTCTTCTACTATTGTTTGCTTTTCTTCTTTTGTGAGTGACATTTACTCTCCTTAATTCAATTAAAAAAAACCAATACTATTATGGGATGTAAACCCGCTATTGCTGTTTAGACGCATTCTTACCCGTGTAAGTGTACAAATTAGGCAGGAAAAGTCAATCATCGTGGTCCTCGCCATTGTCAGGAGCCACAACCCGATAAGCATACCGACCGTCGGATGTTTCCCCAACCGCCCTTAGGCGACCTCTTTTGTCGCACATACCGAAGATGCCGGCATTTGACGGCGGACTCTCAAAGAAGCAAAGCTCTATTGGCACGCCTTGTGCCACCCGCTTTATTGCTTCCTCTCTTACGGTAACCATCTCTACGCCGAGGATTTCGGCCAACACCGCCGCAGGATTCCTTAGGTGTTTTTGCACATCGACACGCTCTGGGTCCACCGCATCTTCGACAATAAAATCGCCTACTGCGGTCCGATTCAGGCTCGTGAGATGGGCAGCCGAGCCGCACGCGCTGCCAAGATCTCTGGCCAGTGACCGGACATAAGTCCCTTTTGAGCAGTGCAGTTCAATATCGACTTCAGGCAAATTGCATGAAGTTACCTCCAGTGCAAAAACCTCAACTTCCCGTTCCCGCATTCTAATCTGCTTTTTCTCTCTCGCCAGTTTATATGCTCGTTGGCCCCCGACGTGAATGGCCGAATACAGGGGAGGCGCCTGCATGATCTTTCCTCTAAGCCCCGGGAGTGCCTGGTATATCTCGTTGCATTGGGGCAAAGGTGCGGTAGCGATAACCTCACCTTCCGGATCAAGAGTATCTGTTTCCTTACCAAAGCATATAGTCGCCTCATATCGCTTCGGAAGTCCCACAAAAAGCGGTATAAGACGTGTGCACCAACCTGCGCACACGACGAGGAGACCGCATGCAAATTTGTCAAGCGTTCCCGTGTGACCTACTTTCTTGGTGCCTAACGTGTTTTTTATCGTATGCAGGGCGCGAAATGAAGTTATTCCTTTTGGCTTGTTGACGAGGATAATGCCGCTATATTTTGAAATGCCGATCCTATTGCTCCTCCGCAGTGAGGGGGGAAATGGTTTTTAGTTTTTGTGACATGATAAAGCTTTCTGCAATTGACGTATCGACTTTAAAACGTAATTTTGGGGTATTTCTCAAATGGAGCTTTCCCTTTAGCTTGTGCTGGATAAACCCGGCGGCATGATTGAGCGCGTCCACGGCCTTCTCAACTTGCCTCTCACCTCGTATGCCCGAAATAAAAACATCCGCGTATCCGATATCCTTGGACACTTTGACACGCGATATGGACAAAAGCGAATCAACCCTCGGATCTTTAATCACTTTTCTCATAATCATGGCGCTGATCTGATCGCGAATGAGATTTTCTACTCGTTTTAGCCTATGTTCAGACACTCGCGCCTTCCTGAGTGAGTTTCTTTGCGACCTCCCGTACTTCGTACACCTCCAGCTCGTCACCCACACGAACATCGAGATAATTGTCCACGCTAAGTCCGCACTCGTATCCGGACTCAACAACCCGAGCGTCATCTTTAAAACGCTTTAAAGAGGTGATTTTCCCCGAAAGGATCTCTATTCCATCTCGGAATATTCTCACGTCAGCGCCGCGGCCGATCTGCCCTGCTGTTACATAGCATCCAGCGATTACACCGATTCTCGGCACTTTAAAGGTATTGCGCACCTCCACACGGCCCACGACCTGTTCCCTGAGCTCCGGCGACAACATACCTTCCATCGCGCCTTCAATATCCGCGACAGCATCGTATATGATGTTGTATTTCCGAATTTCCACCTTTTCATGTTCGGCGAGCTCGGCTGCCTTTGGCGTGGGGCGGACATGGAATCCGATGATGATTGCGTTGGACGCCACGGCCAGATTCACATCATTTTCTATGATCGCTCCCGCGGCAGCGTTAATTACAGTAAGCCGAATATCCTCCGTGCTCAATTTCTCTAGTGCCGTCTGCAAGGCCTCCACAGAACCATGGACATCGCCTTTGATGATAACTTTGAGCTCCTGTGTTTCGCCGTCCTGCATTGAATCGTACAGGTTGTCAAGGGTGATTTTCTTGACTTTCATAGCCTCGCCCTGTTTCTCTAGCTCCTGTCTCTTCAAGCCGACTTGACGGGCTGTTTTTTCATTTTCCGTCACCTGGAACGGCGCACCCGCATCAGGAATACCTGAAAATCCCAGGATTTCCACAGGCGTCGCGGGCGTAGCTTGCCCGATTTTATTCCCTTTGTCATCAAACATGGCCCGGACTTTGCCCGGATAGATGCCCGCAACAAATGCGTCGCCTACCTTAAGCGTCCCCCGCTGTACCAACACTGTCCCCACGATCCCGCGTCCGTGATCCACTTTAGACTCAATTACTTTGCCTTCTGCTCGACAATCGTAGTTTGCCTTGAGCTCAAGCATCTCGGACTGGAGGACCACGGTATCCAGCAGTTCTTTTACCCCGGTTCCGTTGAGAGCGGAAACCTCGTTAAACAGAGTGCCCCCTCCCCAATCCTCCGGGATAAGGTTGTATTCTGAAAGCTGCTGTTTTACGCGATCGGGATTTGCTTCAGGCAGATCTATTTTATTTACGGCTACGATAAGCGGAACACCGGCATCTTTGGCGTGATTGATGGCCTCAACCGTTTGAGGCATCGCCCCGTCATTGGCCGCAACTACAAGAATAACAATATCAGTAACTTGAGCACCGCGCGCCCGCATTAGCGTAAAAGCCTCGTGGCCCGGCGTATCCAAGAAAACAATCTCGCCGTTACCCACCTTTACCTTATATGCTCCAATATGTTGTGTAATGCCGCCAAACTCGCCGGAAACGACGTCGGTCTTGCGGATCGTATCCAGAAGCTGTGTTTTTCCGTGATCAACGTGCCCCATCACGGTTACAACAGGCGGCCTTGAGCTAAGATCCTCATCAGTATCCGTTTCGGTCTCGATAATAGTTTCATCATAAAGTGAGACGATGTTGACCTTTGAGCCGTATTCTTCCGCCAGCAAAGACGCAGTTTCTGCATCTATCTGTTGATTTATGGTCACCATCATACCCATTCCCATCAGCTTGCTGATGAGCTCTGATGCCTTCAAATTCATCTTCTTGGCAAGCTCAGAAACCGTAATGACTTCCATGATATCGATTTGCTTTGGCACGGGATTTGCCTTTTGGATAATCTGGCGCTTTTTTATCTGAAAGTCCCGTTCCTTGATCTGTTCTCTTTTCTTCCAAGAAGGCGCGGATTTTTTCTTGGATTTATAAAACTTCTTGCCAACCGGCTTTTTCTCTGCGGTAGGCTGCGACGGCCTCTGTTGACCGCCACCGGAACGACCGAACTGTCTCTGCTGAGGTCGTCCGGAAGTCGGCCTACCTCCACCCCTGCCGGCCGGAGGTCGTTGGTTTGACGATCTGCCCGAAGGCGGCCTACCCGAAGACGGCCTGCCTGAAGGTGGCCTGCCTGAAGGCGGCCTGCCTGAAGGTGGTCGCCCTGAAGGCGGTCTGCTGTCAGTCCTCTGCCTGGCTTGTGCTCCCCCACGTTGAAATTGGCCGCCGCCCTGCTGCGGTCTCCTGGGACTCGGAGACCGAGGTCCCACCGGTTCGCGCCGACCCGTCCTCAACTCTTGAGCCGGGCCGGTTCGGACATCACCGGGCCGACCATCCCTGGCAACCGGTCTTTCAACTCCCGGCCGCGGTGCAGAGCCGCTCCGATGCTCCGCAGAAGAAATCGGCTGAATAGCCGCCTTTTCAGCGGGCACGGGTTCAGACTTTACAATCACCCTCGGCTTTGGCTTTTTTTTCTTTATGACGACGACCTTTTTCTTTTCTATCTTTTTCTCGTCATCAGCCGGTTCCGAGACCGGCGCAGGCTTCCTATGCTTTATAAGGGTTGCTTTGGGTTTCTGCTTATTTTCCTGTTCGTCAGCCATACAGCTCCTTTTAAGTACCCCTTTTTATTCTTCTTCAGATTCTTCTTCAGAATCCTCTTCATCCTCAAATTCAAAACTTAAACCGACACCGCAATTTGGGCAAGCGGTCATTTCAATTGTAATCTCAGATCCGCACTCGGGGCATTCGTATTTATCCTCTTCCTCTATCTCATCTTCATCAAGCCGATCTGAGTCCTCTTCACTTTCCGCGGTAGCTTCTTCGTCACTCTCAGGGATTTCCGGAGCCTCGGCCTCTTCAATAACTTCGATACTATCGGAGATAATTGACCGGATGGTTTTTACATCGTCGGCAGTAATGCCGTCCATTTTCTCTAGATCCTCGGAGCTCATACCGATCAGCGCTTCAATAAACTCAATACCGTTCTGCGAAAGCAGCTCAGCAATTCTCTCGGGCAGATCGGGAAGCTCGGCTATCCTGGTAATCTCTTCCTCTTCTTCCTCTATATCACCAAACAGCGCCGAGACGGCCCTTTTAGACTCGACCGCTATATCCATCTCGCCAAATTGCTCCGCTGTTTTCACATCGATGTTCCAATCAACGAGGCGATTTGCCAGACGCACATTCAGTCCCTGCTTGCCTATTGCTAGGGAGAGCTGTCCTTCATCGACTACCGCCAGCGCCTGGCGCTTTGCATCATCATAAATTACAACTGAGTCAACATCAGCCGGTGAAAGTGCATTGCGAATAAAATCTCTGGGATCCGTATCATATTTAAGAATGTCAATTTTCTCGCCCTCTAATTCACGGACAACCGATTGTATCCGAACACCCTTCATCCCGACGCACGCCCCGACCGGATCAACATCGTCGCGGTTAGAGTAGACTGCTATCTTTGTCCGATATCCAGGTTCACGCACAATTTTGAATATCTCGACGGTTTTGTCATAGATTTCCGGCACCTCGAGCTCAAAAATCCGCTTTACAAACTCCGTATGCGTTCTGGTAAGAACAATCTGAAGGCCGGTGGGTGATTTATTTACCTCATATATCATCGCTTTTATTCGATCATTTGGCCGGTAAATCTCCCTCGGGGACTGGTAACGCTTCGGCAAAATTCCTTCCGTTTTCCCAAGATCAACGTAAATATTGCCGTTTCTCTCCCGCTGGTAATATCCGATAATCATCTCGCCGACTTTATCCGCGAACTCAGAATATAGCGTGTCCTTTTGAATCTCCCTCAGTGTCTGTTTTGCCTTCTGTTTCGCGCTCTGGACGGCAACTCGATCGAAATCTTTCGGGTTTATCTCAATGAGCAACTCATCGCCAATTTCGCACTCTTCGTTATATCCGAGAGCTTCCTCTAGTGAGATCTCCTCCACAGGATCCATCACTTCTTCAACGATGTTTTTTCTTGCGAAGATGTATACTTCATCAAAATCATCGCTGAAACGGACAACTGCATTATCAGAAGTGCCGTATTTGCGCTTGTACGCCGCAATGAGCAATTCTTCTACTGTTTTTTCGACAAGCTCTTCCGATATGCCGCGATCGTGTACAAGCTGTCGTATTGCGTCTCCGAGTCCAGATGCCATTATGCTGTATCACGCCTCCTACGGATCATCCAACTTTGCTTTTCGTATTCGTGAAAAATCGATATTCTCATTGCCTCGTTCAGACATAATGCAAACCGCGTTTTTGGCGACATCGCCGATAGTACCCTTCTGCCATTCGCTCTCACCATCGAGCAGTATTTTGACACCGTAGCCCTTGAAGATGGCAAACTCTCGAGGGCTTTTGAATTTTCGATAAATTCCAGGCGACGAGACCTCGAGGTTAATATCCACGCCGCTCCTGAGCACCTCCAAACGCGGATATATCGCCTTATGCACGCCGGTGCAATCTTCAAGACCCACACCGCCGTCTTTGTGGATAATAGCTACCGCGTGCAGCGTTTTCTGCCTTTGCCGGCATTTGAGCTCCACCACGGTGTATCCCAAGCCCCTGATTACCGGGGCGATCTCATTATAGAGAGGGTCGCTTGTGTCGTTTGATTGCGCGTCCATATACGCAACCTTCACCTATAAAAAAAGAGCCGAAAGCCGACTCTTTGAAGTCACGGGCATTATGTTACCATAGTGAACATACCAAGGCACAAAAATACTGTCAAGTGAGCAATTCTAAAAGTACCACACGGCATCCCCAGGCATCATCGATCTATGGCGATTGTCACCATATGCACGGTCTCAGCACCAAATCCCTTTAGCACGCGTGCGCACTCATCGCCGGTTGCGCCGGTGGTAAAAATGTCGTCGAGCAGCACTATTTCCGACGGTACGCTCTTAAACGATTGTCTCACATGTATTCTGCCCGAGAGATTTGTCTTCCGTTCTTCATAGCTTAATATTTTTTGGGCGACCGAATTACGTCGCCGCAGCACCTTCAAAACGTTGGTGTTGAACCGTTTCTTGAGCTCGAAGGCAATACACTCAACTTGATCCCATCCACGCTTTTTTTTGCGTACCGGTCGGTATGGAACGGGTACAACCGGTTTTCCTGGAAAGCGAATATGGATAATCGGCGCAAGATGCTCTGCAAATAACGACGCAAGGTCCTTTATGTCTTTTGCTTTGTACTGATAGATAAGCTCTTTAATCGTTCCGCTGTATACAAAAAGCGAGTAGTTGGATGCAAACTCGTAGGAGCGGTTTCTACATCGCGTACAGACACGGTGCTCTGACACTAACGGCATGCTGCAAATAAGGCATCTTGGTAGCGGTGCTGCATCGATTGTCTGCGCACACTCGTCGCATATCGGATATGGTTTGTGATGAATCAGCACCAGCGGCCCGCTGCAGAGGCAGCATCGAGTCGTTAGAACCGCATCCGACATCGTGCGAACGATACTTTTGTAAGAAGAAAATAGTCGCGACGCCATATAATGTATGTACTATCAGACACGAAATCCTGCTTCAGCCACCGAGGAAGGCTTTATTCTTGCTTATTCAGCTCGAGTTTCCAACGGTTGATAAGATTGAGCGCTTCAACCGGGGTAATACTGTTTACATCAACGGACGCGATCTCCTTGAGGAGTAAATCATCCTGATCAAATAGACTAGTTTGGGGTTCTTCTATTCTATCATTTGCTTCGGGCAACGCGTCCTGACGCTCATGTTCAAGGAGTTTTTTGAGTATTGCCTCCGCCCGTTGCACCACCTCCCGGGGTACGCCGGCCAGTTTGGCCACGTGAATCCCGTACGAATGGTTGACGGCACCTGGCTTCACTTTTTTTAGGAAGACTATTTCATCGCCATGTTCTGCGATGGAAAGTGCAAGATTCTGCTTTTTGGGATGTTCAATGAATGTAAGCTCATGGAAGTGCGTAGCAAACAACACTTTTGCAGACTGCTCGAGCAGGTGCTCGGTTACGGCCCACGCAATTGACAGACCATCATTAGTGCTTGTTCCTCTTCCCACCTCGTCCATTATAATCAGGCTTTTTGAGGTTGATGATCTCAGTATATGCGCGGTCTCGTTCATCTCCACCAAAAATGTCGATTCTCCGCGTGCCAGATTGTCCGAAGCGCCGACTCTGCAATATATTCGGTCGACCAATCCTATTTCAGCTTCTCTCGCGGGCACAAAAGACCCAATTTGAGCCATAAGGGTAATCAAAGCTACTTGCCGAAGGTATGTGGATTTGCCCGCCATGTTTGGACCGGTGATAAGTGCAAAAGAAACATCCCTTGGGTCAATATGTGTGCTATTGGGAATAAACTCACCCGCGGGCAGATACGACTCAACCACCGGATGCCTGCCGTCATCAATGGCAATCTTAGGCGAGTTCGTAATTGATGGCTTGATATAACCATGAATTGTTGCAGCCTGAGCCAAAGAACAAAGACAATCGAGCCACCCGATCCACGAGGCAAGCTTTAAGATTGCCGGAACTCGCTCTTGAACCGCGTGGCGTACCTCGAGAAATAACTCCCGCTCCAAATCAATAATTTGGTCGGTTGTGCCACTGATTTTGGTTTCCAGCTCAACAAGGCGATCGGTGGTATATCGCTCAGAGCCTACGAGAGATTGGCGGCGGATGAAGTGTTTAGGCACTTGAGATAGATTGCCCTTCGTAACCTCCAGATAGTAGCCGATAATCCGATTGTATTTGATCCGTAGATTGCCGATCTTTGTTTGCTCCTTTTCTTCATCCAAATAGCTCTCGAGGACTTTTTGGCTGTTTTGCTTCAGGTTCTTTAGCCTATCCAGCTCCTTATTGAAACCGGTCTTAATCAGCCGGCCCTCGGTCAGAAGTATAGATGGATCCTCGTGTATTGCTCTTTCAAGCAGCGACTGTACGTCATTTATCGCGGCTTTTTTTTCTGCGTCCGTGGTCCACGGATTAAACCAATCGCTCATTAGCTCTTGCAAGCTTTCAGCCGCCAGAAGGGATTGTTTGATAGCGGCCAGATCCTTTGCGTGGGCCCTGTCCATAGCAACTCGGGCCGACAGCCGCTCCAAATCGAGTACCCCGGAGAGAATTTCACGGACTGATGAAAGCAAAAGCTGATTTCGGTAAAGTGCGTCGGCGCCGAGCTGGCGCTCCTCAATCGCCTTTTTATCAAAGAGAGGACTCAAAAGCCATTTTTTTAGCATCCGCGCACCTATGGACGTTTTGGTGTGGTCCAATACGTCAAGAAGCGTGTACTTGCGACCCCCGTCCTGCAAATTTTTGACCAGCTCGAGGTTTTTTTGAGTGGACTCATCCAGCCCCACAAAATCGTCGCCCCGGTAGAGTTTCAAGCTCAGAACATGCCTGAGAAGGCTTTTGGAAGTGTCTTCGAGATATTCCAGCAATACGCCGATAGGCAATAGCGCCGGGTCGGCCTCATCAATGCCGAACCCTTTGAGATTGGAAACGCCAAGCTGCTTTCTCAGTAGCGCGCCGCTGGTCTCGATATCATAGCTCCAGTCAGGGTACCTGCCGATCATCGAGTCCGGGTACTCATCGAGTATTCTGCCTACGCCCGGATCATCTTCGCAGAGTGTATTCTGAATCAGGAGCTCTTTTGGCGCCAGCCGCGCCAGCTCCTTTTTGAGCATTTCAATTCGGTTTTCCCACGGAAATGAAGTAGTTTGAAAATCGCCGGTGGATAGATCGATATATGCCAGGGCGAATTGAGTTTTTGTACTGCCAATGGAAACGAGGTAGTTATTTGAGTTCTTTTCAAGAAAATCTTCGTCGACAACGGTGCCGGGTGTGATGATTTCCACTACCCGCCTCTCGGCGATTCCCCGTCCACCCTCAGGGAGAGTTATCTGCTCACATATGGCGATTTTTCTGCCCGCTTTGAGCAACCGAGCTATATAGTTGTGAGATGCGTGGTAAGGTATGCCGCACATCGGCACGTTTTGACGGTTTGTAAGGGTCAGATTGAGTAAAGCGCTCGCCTCTTTGGCGTCTTTTTCAAACATTTCATAGAAGTCACCAAGCCTAAAAAAGAGAATAGCATCCCCATGGTCTTGTTTTATGCGGCGATATTGCCTCATCATAGGGGTGCTCATCGGTGCGTCTTACTACTTTCAAGTCCTTTGGTAAATTGCCTATCGTGCCAGGGCGCGCAGGCGTCGGATGACAAGATCAGTAATATCGATCTCCATGCTATGCCACACGATATCCTTATCCGTTACGTCGAAGACGATTGTATAGCCCTCATTTACAGCAATGAACTCAATAGCCTTGAGAATATCTTGCACGATTTCAGCTCCTTCGAGCAGCTCATTTCGTGCCAGGTCAATCTCTTTCAACTTTGTTTCATTCCATTTGCGGATAAACGCCTTGAAATCTTCTACCTCGCGCTGTAATCTCGCGATCTCTAAATCGGTTCCACGCTCTTTTGCATCAAGGAGTTGGAGCTCCTTCTCGTTGAGATCCAATTGATACTGTTGGATGCGCTCTTCGTATTCGGATTTAAGCAGATCGTACTTTCGAAATGCCGCCGAGCCCGAAGGAAAGTTCTCCACAACTCTGGAAAAATCGACTATTCCAATCTTGGAGAGCTGCTCAGCCCAACTAAAGCTTGAGACACAGACGAAAAATATCGCAAGTATGCTTTTCTGTTTCACGTTTTTTCTCCGAAACACCCAACAAAGACCCGCCGGCAACTTAAAAAAGATCAGCCGTAAAAGAAATCACAAAGTCTATCCCCGATCCATCTCTGCCTTCGATGGGAAGGAGAGTTCCCATCTGCCAATCTACCGCGCCGTTCTGAACCCGAAATCGTTTGGTAAAATAGAGTCCGATTGGAAACCCCGGAATCGTGAGCCGCGCTCCACCTCCAAAACCAAAAAGGAAGTCATCAATAGCCATTGCGGCAAAATCGCTCAATTCCGCCCAGAGCGCTGTTCCGCTAAAATACCAATCCCACCAGACATACTGCTCAACAATTGGCATCCGTAACTCAATCCAGTTGTCCCAGAGGGTTCTACCATTATATATCCGTGGCCAACCCTTTGCCATGGTCATCCCATCTATATAGAGGAGATCTTGGCTCGTTGTATTTTCGCCGCCAATTTGAGGAAATATGAACGATATCGATGTGTTGAGGGCCAACACGCCCTTCAGATTCCAGTTTTCAAAAACGGGCACGTCAAAAAGAGTGAAAAATCCCTGTAACTTTGATCCGGTTTGGATATAGTCCCGGGTGGATGGCAGGATACCTCCGGTGAACGTACCGCTTTGTTTGGCATACATCCCCTTTGTTGGGCTGTAGATCAGATCTCTCGTGTCAAAGGTGACGTTGAGAAGCCATTTTGTAATCGGCTTCAGAGCCTGGTAGTTTTCGCGGATGGCCTCATCGTAGGGTCGATTGATAGTGTTGTCATAGTCGACATAGGACAGCGCGGTGTCTATCCGTGTGGCGAGGCCGATTCTCCCTGCCGGTGTGACAAACGTATATCCGGTGCTCGCGCCCAGCGTCACATTGTAGGAGTCATAGTCCATCAGATATGCCGACCCAATAGTCTCACCTTGGCTAATTGCATACGCGTAATCCGTAACTTTATCGCCCGCCGAGTCCTCATTATACGGTTCGCCGGAGTCGGATGATACATAATGGCCGTCATATGGATCGGGCACTTGATTTTCGTCTTCATTTGAAAAGATGGGTGTTAGAACGTCCTGGTACACACCCTCGGCAAGGGAGTGGTCAAGCTTGAGATCTATCCCTCCGGACCAGCGTTGCCCAAGAAGCCAGCTTTCAGTAAAACTGAAATTAAGGTTCTGCGTGTTCCCGGATATCTCGGTTCCGATCCGGAAATTTTGCCCTCTCCCAAGAAAATTGCTGTCATTCCACGCGAGAATGCCGATTATGGGGAACCCGGTGTTTGCGCCCGCGAACGTGATCCCAAACTCAATATTAGTAGTCCTCCCTTCCTCAAGGTTAAATATTACGTCTACAAGTCCCTCGACGCTGCCCTGCCGGACGTCCGGTATAATCGAGGAGAAGTACTGAGTATTCAGCAGATTTTGGTGTCCTTCAACAAACTTCCGAGCGCTAAAAATGTCTCCCTCCTCAAACGGGAGCTCTCGAAAAATCACGTGGTCCTTGGTCTTCTCATTACCGGTGACAATAATGTTTTCTATATGCGCACGGCCTCGCTCGATAATTGAGATCTTAAAGGATATCTCGCGTGTTTCCTCATTTCGAATCTCTTCACGGTTTATCATGTTGTAGATGTAGCCGTCACTCGAATAAATCTCGTTGACCCGCTGGAAATCCGCCTCTAATTTTGTTTTTGACAGTATCTTGCCCGGCACCTGTCGGAGGAGTTCCTGTAGTCGCTCATCCGAATAGAGCTCGTTTCCCTCAAACTCCATGCCTCCGTATGTATATTGATTGCCTTCCTCAATATACACGGTCAGTATCAAGTCAGTTTTGCCGTCTTCTCCCTCCTGGATGTCGCGAACGACGTCGATTACCTCCGTGTCAATATAGCCGCGATCCCAATAATATCCCTGGATTATCTCGATGTCCTCGGCGACTTTGCTCTCCTGATACACGCCGCTTGTGAATAAAGACTGTTCTTTTGTCTTCATGATTCGCCTGAGGGTCGACTCTGAAGCAAATGAGTTGCCGGAGAACTGAATAGTCTTGACTTTAGTCTGACTCCCTTCATCGATAGTGAAGGTAACCGTAGCATTTGACCCTTCAGTTTTTTCTATGCGTCCGTCAACATCCACATTAGGATAGCCGCGTTCAAGGTAGAGGTTCTTTATCGCCTCGATATCCACCCTGAGCTTGGCGCTATTCACCATGTCATCGATTTTAAGCACAATCGCATCGAGTATGTCGTTTCGTCTCACAGACCGATTCCCCATCAAATCTATTGCATCGATAACCGGCCGCTCGGTGACGCTGAACTCGATGATTACTTTCGTCTTGGCGTCATCAGCTGGAATCGCTTCAGGCACGAATTCTTCAAAGTAGTCAAGGGCAAATAATTTGCTCTGCAGATCCCAAAATAGCGGGGTGGTAAAGGCCTTGCCGATGAATCCTGCAGTGATTCCTTCAAGATCGGCCGCAGCGACGTTTTCTAGTCCCTTGAATCGTATTTCTTCAATAGGTTTATTGAGATACCACTCGGTGTCGTCACTATCGGTGGCTTGGGCAAGGATCGACGCAAAAGGGATAAGAATAAGCCACAATAGTAGGACGATATTTCGCATAGAAACTCCTTAGTAGGAAAAGCCCCAAAACAGACCTAGTTTTGCGTTTGTGATGCTGGACAACGGATCTACAAGATTAGGCAGTAGAGATAGCTCGATAAGAAACAGCGGTGTTTTCCATTCGAGCCTGATTTCGGAATCTACGTATAGATCATCCCTCGCATCAAGGTTGGAAAGCAGCGCCTGATTTGTGCGCAGACGCACCATTGCCTCCACAAAGAGATCATTTCCGAAGTACTTTCCCAAAAAGAGCGTGGTGTTGTCAAGATACTTACCGATTGAGGTTGTTCCAGACGGCAGGATACCACCCCCCGGCAAAATTCGTTCGCTTATGATATTTTGCAGGATGCTCGTTCGAATCGAGAACAGATCAAGACTTAAAAGATTTCGCACCCCCCTCTCAACGGTTCTTAAAAATCCAAATTGGCCAAGAATATCGGTAGTCAATATCACGGCGGATGAAAGGCCAAAGTCCCCGCCCATGTCGTTCCGCAGATCTTGACCGAGCACCGCATAGATATCAGTGGTTGACATTGGCGGGCTCGATTCGAACCGAGGTGTGAATTGGCTAAACGGCTGGTTTTCCATCACTAGATATATGCGTAAATCGTCGCCGTTCTGATCCACATGCCTGCTCTCGGCACGGACCGTTATTCTTGGATCAAATCGATTTTGATCCTCCTGAAAAAGAATGCTCCCTTCCCTGAGATAAAATGTTCGCTGAAAGAAAAATATCTCTCCGCCGCGCATGGCCATATCGCCATCGATACTCAGAGTACCGGCAAGAGGATTTGACCTCAGCTTAAGAAGTTGACCCGTGTCTGTAAAGCTATTCACAATTGGCAGTGTACGATTTGGCCAAAGGAATGAAACCTGTTTCCCCGTAACAAAATCAAGGTTCACCACGAGATTTGAGCCGCCCTTTTTCTTAGGCGGCTTTTCGGCGATAATGATTGTAGTAGACGTAATTTCGAGTTTCCCTGCGACCTCTATGGCTACGGGGTCACCGGTAACGGTGAGATCACCATTTGCATAGCCGTCGATATCAATCCCGCTGAAATTGTGTTTTATGTGGATGCCAGGATTGCTCAACGTCGCGAGCTGGACGTCAAACATCCGGGGCAGCCAGTGATCAAGGGTGAAATCGACGGTTCCCAGCACACGGCCGCCACCAACTGGCAACACCGCCTCATTGATGAGAAGCGTTTTACCCTGGAATGAGAGCTGTGCGGTAAACGGTCCGATTATTTCAGGGACCACAGGCACGGTAGCCAATAGATCTCGTCCGATCAGCATGCCATAGATGTCCGGATCATTTATTCTGCCGGATACGCGCAGATTACCCCTGGCCACCCCCGAGGCAATGTTGAAAAACGGGATGGTAAATACCGATTCCACGCGCTCCATGTCGAGCTCGACATCGATCAACTCCGCTTCCACACTCCCTCCCTTTAGCGCGCCTCTGGCCGTAACTGAGAGGGGAAGCGGCTTATCTAAAACGAGGCTAAATGTCTGATCTTTTTTGAACTCAGCCCTTATGGCGTCTTCAGGACCCCCACGGACCGATATGACGTCGTCACGCTGACTGAGCAAGAATTGCCATGTATCGATCTTGCTCTGCCCGAGGGTGACATTCGACGCTGCTACGGCGGCGGAAAACCCCATTTGAGGGATGACCGAAAAGTCCGATCGATCGATCGGCATATCGAACGCTCCGTCTATGGACAAGTCAAAGGATAAAGGTCTATCTTGGATTGCACCTGCGTACTCGGCAGCTACAGAAAACAAGCCATCCGAAAAAGTCATGGAGCCATTTGCCGACCGTATCCGATTAGACAGATAATCTATGGATAAATCGGCAAACTCTATATGTTTTTGGTCCAGATACATCGCCGTTTCCAATTCGACCCTGTCCCCGTTAAATGAGCCGTTTTCCACACTGACGAGTGCGTCGGCGTTTAGTGAATCCAAAGCGCCCCAAATATGAGCGGCTCCGCTCAACCTCCCCGCAACGGGCAAATCTCCCAATCGCTCGAGCATTGCATGCTCGAACCTCGCCTCAGCATCCAATACATCTCCCCCGAGGGTAAATGTAAGCTCATACTGTTCATCGAGCTCGGCGTCAGAGAGATAAAAATCGCCGGCCATCCGGCGGATTGGATTGAGCGCGTAACTGAGTTCAGCGGGTCCGGAGATCTCGGAGAACTGGTCGACAAGTGAGATATGCGTTGCTTTAATGAGGCCCGGCTCGGCAGTACCCGTAAAACCGATTTCCGCATCGCCAAGGGTGAGAAGAGGAATCGGGTGGATCGTGCTCGACTCCGATTTAAAGGACCAATGATCCTTATCGAGAAAGTATCCGTCTGCGTTTAGGCTTAAGAAATAGACGTTTTCCTTGTACGGCACCGGCAAATCGGTGCTTTGGACTGTAATATTGGCTTTTTTCCCATCTAGCTCAAATGTGCCGGAAAGGCCATAGTTGCCGGTAAACGATAACTCGCTTCCGTTGCTGAGTAGACCTTCGATTGAGTAGGTCTGATTAAACGCACCCAACGTCGCCGAAAGCTCGAGGGAGCTTAAGTTTTCAATTCTTATCTCGGCAGTTCCGAGCACCTCAATCTCCTGCCAAGACGCCACCAGATCGGTGATGTTAATTGCACTATTGTTGCCCGACATCCGGGCGCTAAGGCGATAATCGCCGCCCCGATCATGGGCCAGAAACGCCGGCACCGAAAATGAATAACGGTCAAAATCCGTGCGCACGAACGCATCCGCATCGATCCTGAGTTGGGTAATGTAGTCTGGAAGAGATTCCGGAAACTCTTCGATTTTGTCGAGAATTATGTCAAGAGGAAGGTCTTTGAGGGAAACAGATGCCTCGAGGACGTTCTCCCCGCCGGTTTCAAAGCTTCCCACAATTTGGAGGGGGGATTCTCTGCCTAATACGCCTTCCAAAGTAAATTCGATTTCCTCCTCAAAGGTCGTGGCGCTGGCCTGCAGGTTGTCCAGCTCGATGCCATCAACCAAAAGGTTGCCGTCGTCAATCAGGTACGTACCGTCGTTTTCCGAAATTTGCATCGAGCCGGAAATGAGCCGGTTTAGAGGCCAGCTGAAATTTTGCACGCTTAGGCGGCCGCTGGGAATAAGCGGATTTAATGCTATCGTACCGTCAAACCCAAGTCCACCGTGGCTAGTATCGGCACGCACGTCGGACAGATGCAGGAGCGCAGGAGTCCCTCTGAAAACTCCTTGAACTGAAATGTCCGATAGAGGGCCTATAGATATTGGCACGTTCGTCGATGCAAATCCTGAAAACGATAGGTCAGACGTCTCAACGAGATACCTTACCTCTCCGTTGCCCGTGAGCTTTATGTCCATCCAAGGGGAAATATCCTCACCTATATCCTCGAGTGTTAGTAGCGATGAAGGCACAAAGTCCGACGCTGCGTATTGGGCAAGAAGGATTTTCAGATTGGTATCGTAGGTGATGGTAAAATCGACTGGCAATCGATCTTGGATTTTTGTAAGTCTCCACGTACGTTGGGCAACGGTAAGTTGAAATGTCTGCCTCGCAAGAGATGCCGTCTCGGACGCTATTTTTGCCAGACCGATTTTCATGGTCGCGTCGCTCAGGTCGCGTGCCAGCGTACCTGAGATATCAACATTTGCGTGTACGTTGCCAATATAGTCGAGGGCCGAAAGTGGGGTGACTGCCATTTCACCGTCCAGCTCGATTGCCAACAAGTCCGGTCCCGTATCTATGTCAAAGAATAGCCGTTCTATAGATGCCTCAAATGATTCATTTTTGACCGCCACGCTCAGATTCCGGCCGCTTACTACCAGGTTTGGTCTGTCAACTCTATTGTCCGCAAGAGCCACCATGTTTTTGACAAGCTCGATGAGATCCTTATCTTCATCCAGGTCAAATGAAAGCGTCGAATCTTCTATGCTTACCCGGCTAAAAGCCGTTTGGGGATTCCTTCCCAAAAGCGCAAAAATGTTGTAATACACCCGAATTCTTGTAATTGCCAGAATGGATTCACGCGGCTCCTCCTTCGCGAGAATTTTCATATCACGAATATCCAGATAGCGGAGAACAGAAGGGGAAACGGAAGTATATTGAATTTCACGGTCGGTAGTCCGTTCAAGGTACTGAATAACTTCATCACGGAGCACATCCATACGTTCTCTGATGATCCTCTGCAGCGGCCAAATTGCAAGCATTGTGACCACAACTAGTGAAGCGAGTATCAAAATTTGAACAATATGGGACCGTCTATATGTGTGTTTTATGGTAGGGCACCCCTAACTGCTACTCCAACTACTATTATATCAAATTATCGGCCTCCTTTCCCGGCCGTTGTCATAAAATAACCCCAACCACTTACCTGGAAACATCCTTTACCGCTACAATACTGTGCATGCAAAAACGCGAGGTTTTGCGCAACTTTGTAGTCATTGAGGGTATTGATGGGTCAGGCACTACTACGCTGTTAAAACAGCTTGGTGAGCGCTACCGAAAAAAACACACATCATCCTGGTTGACCTGTGAACCAACTGACGGAGAAGTAGGTGCTCTGATTCGACGTGTGCTGAGTGGAAACATTGCCGTTGAACCGCAGGCTCTTGCCCACCTTTTTGTTGCCGATCGATATCAACACCTGTACGCTCGAGAATATGGTATCACCGATAGGCTTGCCCGTGGAGAGTTGGTGGTTTGCGACCGATACCTGTTTTCTTCCCTTGCGTACCAATCCGTTGAGTGCGGATTTGATTTTGTGGATGAGCTAAATCGAGCATTTCCGCTGCCGCAGTTCTTGATATTTCTCGATGTTTCAGTTGAGGTGGGTGAGCGGCGGGCATCAAATAGGCAAACAAGGGAGATATTTGAAAATTTAAGCTTTCAGAAAAAAGTGGTGAGTTTATATGAGAAGGCCCTCGAAACTTATGCACGGTCGGGAGTAAAAATCATGAGAATTGATGGTGCGGCGTCCCCTGAAATAGTGGCCGAAAAGGTCTGGAGTCATGTGAGCGGACTACCGATGGTGTAAAGGTGAAGTTCCGCCTCTGTTTACTAGCGATAGCTCTCATAGCCCAACTGGCATCCTTTCAGGCTTTTGCGTACGACACTCGTTATGCCGAGCAATATTATCGACTTTACCATCAACATTTCTATCAGCACCCGGAAAATATTAATGAGAATATCTGGTACCTCGAACGTGCGCTGGCATCGGATTTTGTAAATCCGCAAAATGCTCTTGCCCGTATACAGTCGGATTTGGAATGGGAACGGTATAGGTATCTGTTTTCCATGCATATGAACCTTGAGCTGGTCAAGCAGTACCGGCTCCTCGGATCTAAATTTGATAAACGAACGGCTTTTTTTTATAACGCACCTTGGAAGACGCAGAATCTCAAAAGTTTAGAGATAGCTCGATCATACTACCAGGCGGCACTGTTTTATTGGGAAAATGCGGTCTTATGGTCCGACAAGGCTTGGGAATTGCAATTTATCGATCTCCATCAGATTCATCACTGGGCGGATGAGAACTATCGTATTGAGTACTATGAGTTGGATTACGAATCGATTATTGCGATGGATCTGGAGAGACTCAATTCGGTACAGGACGACTTTCAGCGCATGGATGAAAATACCTATTAGCGGAACCGATGTCTAAAAGTAACTACAGGACCAACATTGCATCGCCGTAGGAAAAGAACCGGTACTCCCGACCGATTGCTTCTCTATATGCTGTCTTTAGGAAATCGATGCCGGCAAATGCTGAAACCATGACTAACAATGTTGATTCCGGGGTGTGGAAGTTGGTAAAAAAGCCCTGGATGGTTTTGAACTGATGTCCCGGCTTGATAAATAGCTCGGTCCTTCTTCGACCCGGTTTTATTCCGCCGTTTTGCCAGGCCGATTCAAGTGTTCTGACCGTGGTGGTGCCGACGGCGATGACGGCGCTATTCTGCCGCAGCGCGCGGTTTATCCGGTTTGCGGTGGCAACGGTGATTTCGTACTCTTCTTCATGCATTACATGGTCTTCGACGTTTATGCTTCTCATAGGTAGAAAGGTTCCGACACCCACATGCAGAGTCAGAAAAACGTGGTCTACTCCATGTTTGGCAAGTGAACCGATGATTCGGTCGGTAAAATGGAGGCCAGCCGTGGGCGCAGCAATGGAGCCGGTTTCTCGAGAATAAACTGTTTGGTATCGATCAGCATCCCCCGTTTCGTTTGGTCGATGGATATACGGCGGCAACGGGACATTCCCATGCTTTTCGAGCCATCCATCGTCAATTGCTTTTGAGACTTCTATTTCTTTGAATTGGCCGTCGTCGGTAACGATAGTTCCGATGACGCCGTCTGGCAGGGCGTAGGACCTTCCAACCCGTTGTTTTTTTCCTCTAGACGTGAGCGCCCACCACCTGAGTTCTGATAGCCGTTTCACAAGCAGGATCTCAACCCGGGAACCGGTTTCCGCTTGCCCGTAAAGCCGTGCGTTGAGTACCCGAGTGTCGTTAAATACGATAACGGATCCCGAGCTGATGTGAGAACAAATGTGATCCATGTGTGAATCGGTTGTTGTTTTTGTCGCGCGGTTTAGAACCATCAATCTGCTGTCGCCGCGTTGCCCCCGTGGTCGTTGTGCGATGAGCTCGGGCGGCAGGTTAAAAAAGAAGTCCCTGGTCTTCATGTTTTTGCTGGTCTATTGAGAGAATTTCATACGCTAATTCGGTCGCCATACGTCCTCTAGACGTTCGTTTGAGGAAGCCCTGTTGAATGAGATACGGCTCGTAGAAGTCCTCGAGGGTTTCGGTGGCTTCACCAATCGATATTGCCAAAGTCTCGGCCCCCACAGGGCCGCCGGAATAATGGCGAATAATCACGCGGAGAATCTCGCGATCGTGGCGCTCGAGGCCGTATGAATCGATTTCAAGCCGCTTGAGCCCATCCGCGACTACTTTGCGATCTATGATTCCCCGACCGATGACCTGGGCAAAGTCCCGCATACGTCTCAGAAGCCGATTGGCAACGCGTGGTGTTCCCCGAGAACACCGGGCGAGAAGGGCCGTCGCAGCTTCGTGTATCTCGATATTCAGTATGTGTGCCGACCGCTTTACGATCTGAATAATCTCATCATCGGAATAGAAATCCATCCTAATAGAGATTCCAAATCGGCTGTGAAGGGGGCCGGACACACTTCCGGCTTTTGTCGTTGCCCCCATGAGAGTAAATGATGAGATAGGAATTCTCAAAGTTCTTGCCGAAGGGCCTTGGCCGATTACCCAGTCGATTTCAAAATCTTCCATAGCGGTATAGAGCATTTCCTCAATCGCGGGCCTCAGTCTGTGAATTTCATCGATAAAAAAAACAGATCCTTCAGGGAGAGTCGTAAGTATGCCCGCAAGATCTTTTGGCTTATCTAGAGCCGGCGCAGCGGTTGCTTTGAACTCAGCGGCAAGCTCATTCGCCATGATCCCCGCAAGAGTCGTTTTGCCAAGGCCGGGAGGGCCTGAGAGGAATACGTGGTCTAAACTTTCTTTTCGATCTCTTGCTGCCCTGATAAAAATGGATAGGTTTTCCTTTATTGCGCTCTGCCCCTGGAACTCACTGAGAAAACGCGGTCTCAGCGACGTTTCTGTATCATCCTCATGCTCGTTGTAGCTCCCCGAAAGCACGCGATCGTCGTCGGCATCCATGGGTAGTACCCTACTGATTTGAGCTCAGCGATACAATGGCCCGCCTAAATATCTCTTTTTCAGCTTCTTCGTCCCGGAGTCCTTCATCTCGCACATCGGAGGCCGCGCGCTCAACCGCTTTAGTGCCGGTTTGCCGGTCAAATCCCATTTCAACGAGTGCGGCGACAATCTCTGCGTTTTGCGCCGGTGTCTCTTCATCGGGCGGCAACGAAAGACGCCCCCTCAGTGTAAGTATGATCTTTTGAGCCGTCTTTTTCCCCAAACCGGGAACTCGCGAAAGTCCGTCCACATCGTCGGCATCTAAGCTCGTTACAAACTCATCCACGCTCATGCCAGACAGTATTCGCAGCGCCTGCTTCGGACCAATGCCACCAACTCTGAGGAGGTCGAGAAACAGGTAACGCTCTTCCACCGATGAAAAGCCATACAGAGCCATCTGATCCTCTCGGTGGTGCAAATAGGTGAAGATCCGCGCCTCCCGGCCGGAAGGCGGCAGCGCGTGCGCGGTCCGGGCTGAAACCCTCACGCTCCACTCGATTCCACCGTTTTCGAGATAAACATATTCGGTATCTTTTCCGGTCATCACGCCGGTGATGCTATTTATCATGTTTTGCCGCAAAGCTCCCGATTTTTGATTCAGCTGTCGACGAATTATAGCAACAAATAGCCGCCGCGAGAGCGTCCGATGCGTGATCTGAGCCTGGGGGCTCATCCATAGAGAGGAGAAAGCGAACCAGACGCTGCACTTGTGCCTTTTCCGCCCTTCCGTTTCCGGTAATCATCTGTTTTATCATTTGGGGGGAAAACTCGCGTGTAAGAATGTTTTCCTGCGATAACCCAAGAAGGATTACTCCCCTGGCCTGCGCCACTGGGAGCGCGCTTGATATATTCTTAGCAAAATAAATGCTTTCGATGCCCGCCATGGATGGCTGAAAGGTCTCAACAGCCTTTTTTATACCATCGTAAATAGTTTCAAGACGGACACCGGTAATTGCCGCAGGGTCGGTTGAGATGGTGTCATGGAAAATATGTGCAATCCGGTTGCCTTCGACACGAATCACACCGTAGCCGGTTTTGGCAAGCCCGGGATCAACGCCGAGAATCGTCGTCATTCATCCTCGAGCTCGAAACCGTCGGGGATATCCAAATTTGATGAAACCGATTGTACGTCATCCGCGTCATCAAGCCGGTCAATCAGCCGCAGTACTTTTTTAGTTTTTTCATTATCCAATGAAAGCATGGAATCCGGTACCTGTGAAACTTCGGCAAACGTTTGTTTTATGCCGGCGTTTTCAAGCTCTATTACCACGTTTTCAAAATCGTCGGGTTCAGTAAGAACTTCGATAGTCCCCGCTTGGTCAGTAACGTCTTCTGCACCGGCCTCCAGAGCAACCTCAAATACCTGATCTTCCGAGTATTCGCCGCCGTCGATACCGATGACTCCCTTCCGTTGAAAGAGGTAGGAAACAGATCCCGCCTCGCCCATACTCCCGCCGTTTTTTGTAAGTATGCTGCGCACGTCAGCCGCAGTTCTGTTCCGATTATCGGTGAGGCAATTTACTAGCAAAGCGACGCCGCCCGGGCCATACGCTTCATAAATCAATTCCTCATAATTGGCGCCTTCGAGCTCACCTGTCCCCTTCTTGATCGCTCGGTCGATATTATCTTTTGGCATGTTCGCCGAGCGTGCCGCGAGAATGGCCGTGCGTAATCTTGGATTGGACTCCGGCTCTCCCCCGCCGGATCTAGCTGCCACGGTAATTTCCCTGATAATCTTCGTGAAAAGTTTGCCTCGTTTTGCGTCCACGGCACCCTTTTTGTGTCTTATAGACGCCCATTTACTATGTCCGGACATATTGTCTCTCCTGTCGCTGACCGCCTAGCTCGATAACGGGCTTCTGGCGAAATAGCTTGCTAGTATACCAAAGAGCATTGATTCGATGTAGCCGCAGTTTAAGGGCTGCAAACGCGGTCAACGCGATAACACCGGCCATACCAAGCGTTCCGGGATCGTCTCTCCAAGCTCTTCTATGAATTCTTGGAGGAATCTATCGAGAAGGTTCAATCCGTTCTGGCTCAGCCATACCCGATCTGTCTCCACGCATAGAAGTTCTTTCCGAAACCACTCATCAAAAACTCGCGGGACGATTTTCAGCAAATCGATACCAAAAATCCTTTTGAGTCGTCGTATGTCGATACCTTTGGAAAGTCTTATTCCCATCATAACATGTTCGATAAGAAAACTCCGCGCTGAAATGGCCTCATCGAGAATTCCCCAAAAGCTTGTCCTACCCGTGAGAAACGTTTCGAAGCTCCTATTTGTTGTTAAACGGTGAGGGCCGGTTGTTGAAGGCAAAGTGGACACCGATGCCGGCCCGCAGCCAAGATAGGGGGACATTTTCCAATACGCGAGATTATGCAGGCATTGTTTTCCCTGTTGAGCGAAATTTGATACCTCGTAGCGTTCATATCCCATTGTTTCGAGCTTTTCCATTTGTCGCAACCAGATAGATTCCGCTAATTGCTGGTCCAACGGTTGTATTTTACCTAAACGGGCATCATCCCGGAGCGGCGTGTTATCCTCGATTGTTAAGGTATAGAGAGAAATGTGGTCAGGTTGATAATGTGTGGCCGAGTCAATGTCAAGTTTGGCTTCCGATAGCCGTTGGTCTGGGAGCGCGGTTATGATATCGATATTCAAGTCCCTCTTCCACTCCCGTCGGATACAATCTAGCGCCACCCGATTCTGTTTGGTCCCTCCGACCCTGCCTATGATATCGTATTGACGCTCAGAAAAGGTCTGAGCGCCAACGCTCAGTCGTGTTACCCCATATTCAGCCATCAACGATAAGTATTCTGCGGTTATCAATTCAGGATTTAGTTCTACAGTCCACTCCTTGATGTCGTCAGACTTTGCATAGGAACGCAGCATCTGATAAACGGCTTCAAAAAAATATCGTGCCAGGGGGAGCTCGAGCTCGTTTGGCGTCCCACCCCCGATATACACCGTGGCCACGCGGGGATTACCGAGCTCTATTAAAAAGTAGACAAGTTGATGTAAAGTCTCACCTATAATCTGCCTTTTGGTCGTGGATGTTTGCTTTGCCAGAGAGAAAAAGTCGCAATATCGGCATTTTTTCGGGCAGAATGGGACGTGAATATAGATGGATATGTCAGAAATTGGGCGGAGATTATGGTGCACCGAACTTCCTCAGCGGCCAGTACCTTAATAGCACTTTGCCGCTGACGTAATCAGATGGAACCGGTCCCCAGTGTCGAGAATCATGTGAGCCACTGCGATTGTCACCAAGAACAAAGTATTCGTCTGGTCCCAACGTTATTTCGCTATAATTACCTGAATATGGAAACTGCGCTTGCCAGCCTGCCGGGGTGGGCGAGTAGGTAATTGCATATTTTTTTTCGGTCAGCTCAATTTCGCTGAAAAATCCATCTTCGTGGGCAGGTTTGATAAATGCAATGAAATCTTCCATCCGTATGGTTTCACCCGGGAGACCTATGACCCGCTTAATCAGATGCGTTGTCTCCCACTCCTCATCGTGTCCAATAGACACCATACGCAGGGTAAAAAAAGCGACGAAAGGCGACAGCACACGCTCCACCGACGCTGCCGAATAAAAGACCGGCTTGCAGATAATTAGCTCGCCTCGTTCAGGCTGCCGTATTTTTCGAATTTGGTAGGTAGTAAAAGGGATTGTAGGACCAAACACCAGTGGGGAGCTGATAATACGGTCTCCAATAGAGAGTGTAGGTTCCATGGCCATTGAACCTACCGAATATGATGCAAGGAAAAACGACGTAATGAGTAAATAGATTACAAAGAAGGTGGTACAAAAAAGAATTACAGTTCTAATAATTCGTCTTGCCGGGTGTCTTGCCTTCCCAAAGTGCTTGAAATCTCTCCTATTGGCCGTCATAGAATTCCGCCGCGGTGCTCATAACGCCAATGCTAACGCGCTGCGCCCAGCCTGCCGAGGGGCCAGTATATAAACATAGCTTTCCCAAGCACTTTTTCCAGGCGCACCGGGCCAAAGTACCGCGCATCATTCGAGTTATCCCTGTTGTCCCCCATTGGAAAAATCCATCCTTCCGGTATGTACCAACCTAGGAGGTAGCGCCTGTATTCGCTGCGGTAACGGCTCTGGTGAGGATTTATCTGGTGAATGGTGCTGTTATAGACCGCGGCTCGCTCATACCCATCATTTTTTATGGACTGAGAAGACTCCACCATCGCCGCCTCAGACGGGTCCGGCTCGATTGAAAGATTCCGATACTCTCGTACCTTGATGGCGGCCCGTATCACATCATACTCGTCTTCTTTAATCATCCGTTGGGTCTCGTAGGCAATTGGATGTAGCGGGTTGAGTGCTCTTTCTTTTGTCCATTCGCCAAGCCCGGGGGCCTTTAGCTCAACTTCACCGGCCCTGATTCTCAGACGGTCACCTGCAACACCGATGGCCCGCTTTATAAGAAAATGTGCGCGTGGTTGGCCGTTCTCATCCCTATCGATATCAACCAGCGACAGAGTGAGCATATAGAGAATGCGCTGCACGATATCAAAAAGAGTCCCTTTTGAGATGTATGTCGGGCTCTCAAATATGATGATTTTATTGCGGGTGGGAACTCGGTAGCCGGGCAGCTTGACGATCCCCGGTAGTAGCTCGGGTCCGTATATCAACTTATTTACAAATATTCGGTCACTGATTTTTAGCGTATTCTCCATTGACGGAGTGGGTATCTGATATGCTTGAAATAGATATTGATTGATAAGCAAGACGACAAAAGCCGCCCACAGAAATGCATCTAGCCATTCTATTATGACGTGTCTTTTTTTCTGCTTTGCCTTTTTGCGGAGCAATCTTCTTTTGCGCCAAGTGAGGATAGTTTCAGTAAAATGGGTTATGTCAGCATACCACCTATCCATGATAACTCCTTGACGGACAGTAACATACAAGCATTGAGATTGACAAGCAGCGGGAGTGCTCCTATAATGCCGACCTATGCCAAAGCAGCCAAAGCCGGCCGATGAGCTTGAAGATATATCCCAAGTCAGCGTAAAGCTAAAGCCACTTTTAGGAATCAAGCCTGGTGCATATCTTACCTTTCTGTATGTTTTGGTCGGCGCCGGATTGCTGTTCCTGCTTTTGTTCCTGCCGGGAATAAGGAGAAACGGGACTTTGTATACCGTCAGCACCGTGCCCAGAGGTGCGGCCGTATTCGTCGATGGGAAATATGCCGGGTCAACTCCCACCAAAGCTTTTGTCCAGAAGGGCGAACACGAAGTCACCATACGACGTAAGTATTTCGTCACCCAGGCTATCCAAATATCGACGCGCGGACGCCTTCTTGGATCGCTGTTTGTACCAAGAAGAGAGATAATTTCACAATCATTAGAAATAGATACTCTAAAAGAACTCATAGTCGGCGGTTTTGCTGATCTAAGTGAGTGGGCTTTGGTCGATAGATTCGGCCCCTCATACCAGCCACCGTATCTCATCTCTGATATCATCAACGACATATATTCGGCTACAAAAACAACTGCGTCCGCTGCGACCTTTGATGCTTCCCTGATCGACGAATTTTTGCTTCAAGCACTTGCCGCAGCCGACAATCCAATCACAATTGCCGACCTGGTACGGGGTACTCTTTTGCATGAGTCGAAAGGTCTCATTCCTACCCCTGACACTTTAGTGCTGGGTATCCGTCGTTTGGCGGTGCTAAAGCAGGCATATAAGAACCTACCGTTGCTCATACCCGCTGTGCTTCCCGCTTTAGCAACCGTCAAATATAGAGAAAGCGATTGGTTTCTTGAAACTGTTGCCTCATACCGGCAAGTCTTGGAACGGTACAATGCTATAGAGCCCGAGCGCATCAGGGATGAGCGGATCATTAGGGGGCTGCCGTTTGTACGGGTGCCGGCAGGGGAGTTTGCA
This sequence comes from Spirochaetales bacterium, assembly GCA_002688185.1. Next base: position 5,824 of record NZCE01000050.1, on the reverse strand, counting down.
TTCGGTATGCCGACCGGAGCGTCCCAAAGTAATGAGTTGCCACACCCTGCGAGTGTGGGTGAATTGTACATGCTTAAAGGGGAGGTTACTCGCGATGCCTATGCAGAGTTCGTCGCCCAAAGCCCCGAATGGCATCCGGACAATAAGAGGGATCTGATTGACCGAAATGCGGTGGATGACCAATATTTGAATGATTTTCCAGACCAGCTGCCTGGAGATCTGCCCGTTTCATTCGTTTCATATAATGCGGCACAGGCATTCGCCGCGTGGTTTGAAACAACTCTGCCGGAAGCTTGGGGCGGCTTTGAGGTACGTCTTCCGACTGAAGTCGAATGGGAATGGGCGGCAAAACTGTCCAGCACTGAAGAAGAAGCATCCGGCGATTTACACGCCGACGGTCCGGCGCCGTTGCAGGGCCGTCTCGGCGTAGAGGCACTGATGGGAAGTTTGTGGGAGTGGTGCGTCACATGGTACCAGCCTGCCGCGTATTTTTTGAGCTCGTGGACCCCCATTGTTGAGGAGCCAACGGAGATGCGGGGAGCCGAGGTGGTAGTGAGGGGTGGATCTTGGGTCAACCGGACCGAGGATCGAATCAGCCCGGTTACTCGCGGATCTCAGCCGCCGGAATGGTGCACACCGTTTACCGGCTTTCGCATTGTGATGGTAAAAAAATAATCTATGGCAACGCAGCTATCCGGTGCAAAGATCCTGTCGGTCAATCGACGAGCTCGTTTTAACTACCAAGTGGAAGATTCGTTTGAGTGTGGGATTGCCCTCGTCGGCACCGAGGTTAAGTCGATAAAAGCCGGGAAATTTGCCTTTTCTGATGCATATGGCCGGATAAGGGAAAATGAGCTCTGGCTTGTGGGTTTTCATATTGCTCCTTATGAGCATGGCACAATTTTCAATCATGATCCTATCCGGGAAAGAAGGCTTCTCGCTCACCGGCAAGAGATAAAGCGGCTCAGGCGCAAAGTCGATGAGCGGGGATTTACCCTCATTCCCATGAAGGTTTATCTTAAAAAGGGATTGGTAAAAGTCGAGCTCGCCGTCTGCCGAGGGAAGAACTTGGTCGATAAACGTCAATCGATTAAGCAGCGGGACTTGAATCGAGAGGCGGAGCGGGAATTGAGAAGCCGGCGATAATTGGCAAAACTGTTGAGATTTGAGGATGCAATGAATCAGAAACAACCAAACGTAGTTTTTATACTTACAGACGACCAGGGCTATGGTGAACTTGGGTGCCACGGCAATGATGTAATTAAAACCCCCAATATCGACGCCCACTATGGTGACGCAATTCGTTTTACCGACTTTCACGTAGGAACGACATGCGCGCCCACCAGATCGGGATTATTGACGGGACATTACTGCAACAGTGCCGGAGTGTGGCACACCATTGGAGGGAGGTCGCTCCTTCGCGAAGATGAATGGACTCTTGCCAATGCGTTTCATGAAGCCGGATACCGGACCGGGCATTTTGGAAAGTGGCACCTTGGCGACAGTCAGCCGTATAGACCTCACGAGAGGGGGTTTGAGAGATCCGTTTATCATGCAGGAGGCGGAATCGGTAACACGGGAGATCATTGGGGCAACGATTATTTTGATGACACTTATTTTGTCAATGGCAAGCCCGGCAAATTTGAGGGCTACTGTACCGATGTGTTTTTTCGAGAGGGAATGAGGTTTATTGAAGAGCACAAAGACGAGGCGTTTTTCTGCTATATAGCCACAAACGCTCCCCATGGCCCGCTCAACGTAGAGCCCAAATATATCGATATGTATCGAGATTCCACCCCGCATGAAGATCGGGCTAGATTCTACGGTATGATTACCAATATCGATGAAAACTTTGGCAAGCTTAGGTCAAAGCTTGTGGAGCTTGGGATTGCTGACGATACGATTCTTGTCTTTATGACAGATAACGGCACCGCGACGGGCGTCGAGCTTGATGAAAAAGGCTTTCCGTTTGAAGGGCCCGGTAGTTTTAACGCCGGTATGCGGGGCAAAAAAGGATCTCCCTACGACGGAGGACACCGTGTGCCGTTCATCATTCGTTATCCCAACGGAGATATCCGGGGAGGCCGCGATATTTCCTCTCTAGCCAGCTATGTGGATGTCATGCCTACCCTGCTAAGCCTCTGTGGCGTGCAAGTGCCGGATGGCCGTACATTTCACGGAAAGGACTTAGGGCCACTTGTCCGGGGCGACTCAGACGATCCGTCTTGGCAAGAGCGGATTATTGTGAGTGATACCCAGAGGATCGCCAGACCGATGAAGTGGCGCAAAAGTTCCGTTATGAAAAACCGGTGGCGGCTGGTCAACGGAAACGAGTTGTACGATCTGTCACAAGACCCCGGTCAACGGAATAGCGTTGCAGATAGGAATCCAGATGTCGTTACCGATCTCAGAGCAGGCTATGATTCCTGGTGGGATATCGTATCGGAGCAATTTGACCGCGATATCCCGATTTCTCTTGGCCGAGATGAGGAGCCGGTAAAAATCACTACCCATGACATTCGGAATGAAGCCTGCAATGCCGTTTGGAACCATCGTCAGGTGCGTCAGGGCATTGTGTGCAGTGGATATTGGGAGGTTGATATCAGGTCCCCGGGCGCGTATGAGATAGAGCTCAGACGATGGCCGGAAGAGACCGGCTATGCCGCAATAGCCGGCATTGACGGCGACGACATAGAATGGCGGAAAGACGCAATAAAAGACGCGGATGCCAGCCATTATTCGGGTGGCACCGCGCTCCAGATCGGATGGGCTCAAATCACCATCGGGGGTAAGACATACCAGCAGGAGATCGGTGTTGATGACACCGGGGCGCAATTTGACGTGACATTGCAGACCGGTCAAGATAGGCTATATGCGTCTTTTCACGACAAAATAGAACGTCTTATTGCCCCATACTATGTTTATGTCAGGAAAAAAAAGCACGGTGATATCCGCTAATCGATATCGCGAGATTAAGTGGCCCGATTCTTAATCTGATATATCAATCATTGGAGATCTATTATGACGATGAAAGAGCGGATTCTTGCGGTGGTACGCGGGGAGCCGGTGGATCGAGTGCCGTTTGTGATGTATGAAGGACTGCTGCCGGTAGCGGAAGTCAGCGCACATTTGGGTAGTGAACGAATCGGGCTCATGAGATGGAGCTCCATTCACAAGGTAGAGCACTCAGAGTGCCGATTTGAAAGTGAAGATTTTGACAGAGGAGGCACTCGGTGGCGACGAAATACCATCCATACCCCCGCCGGCGCGATTTTTGAGGAACGGGCATTTGAACCCGAATATAACAGCAGCTCAATTCGAAAGCACTTTGTGGAAAAACCCGATGATTATGAGGCCCTGTGGGCGCTATTGGAGGACGGGCAAATAAAAGCGGATTACGAGCGATACAATCGTGACGCCGAAGACCTGGGAGACCGGGGTATACCCCTGGTTGCTATACAGCGGTCGCCGTACCAACAGCTCTGGGTTCAATGGGTAGGACTCGAGGCCCTCGGTTACCATTTTGTTGATTGCCCGCAAAAGGTCGCCAAAACTGTAGAAATCTTGGAAGAGCTGGCTCGTCAAATATTCGATATTGCCGTCGACTCCCCTGCCCCATTCATTGATTTCCCTGACAATATCACAGCCCCGGCTATCGGACCGGCGCGCTTTGAAAAATACTGCGTCCCGTTGTATCGCGACCTCGCCGAAAAACTTGCGCCGAGTGGGCGGCCGGTATTTGTACATATGGATGGCGATCTCAAACCGCTGTGGGAGAAAATTTCGATTTCCGGCGTGAGAGGTCTCGATTCCTTCAGCCCCGCGCCGGACAACGATACAACCATAGAAGACGTGATTAGGCTCTGGCCGGATATGAGGATTTTTATGAACTTTCCTTCCTCAGTGCATCTGCGTCCGCCCGATGAGATTCGGCGGGAAACATTCAGAATACTTGAAGTTGCCGCGTCAACCGGGAACCTGCAGATTCAGCTTTCTGAAAATGTCCCCCATAGGGTTTGGAGAACCAGCTTGCCCGCCATCGCCGGCGCAATCGAGGAGTTCTGCGGATAAGGCGATCTTGCGTTGCCGATGCCTTTCTCAGGGTGCTATTTCTAAAAGCAGGTAGATGGCTGAAGCGAGGAATAAAGAAGTCTCGCAAAGGACGTAAAATTTATAAACAGCCTCTTCCTAAAGCAAGGTAGACAAAAAGCCGATGAGAACGTATCTTTGTTGATAATAAGACATTTGGGGGGTGCACCGGATTCGACTGAAGGATTGTGAGATTTTGCGTTGCAGGCGGAGTGTCAGTCTCCTTAACCTGGCAACCCTTTATTTGCCAACGATAATAATTTGGCATTAGCTGCCTAATTAGTGCAGCTACGGGCGCCTCGGATGCAGCCATGAAGCCGGGGACCGCCTGACAGAAATCAAGGCTCACCGTTTATCAAGTTCGGGTGATAGGCGGGACATCAAATCCGGAATAGGGTGATAGATGGTCAGGTTTTTCACCGTACTGTCACCTAAAACTGTAAGAAAAACCTAAGCTTGTAGATACGTACCGTCCGCCCTTTAGGACGCGGGTTCGACTCCCGCCACCTCCAAAACAGCCCGCTGACCGGTCCGCCGGTTGGCGGGCTGTTTTACGTGTGTAAGCGGGAGTCGAACGTGAGATTGGGGGGGCGCCCAGCCGGCGTGAGCGATCGGCGGGCGCCGATGGGATGCCTTAATTGGGGCCGTCCGGATCTGCGGGGGCTTCGGGGGAGCAATCCCCGATTGTGCCTGGAGCAATAATTAAGAACCTGCTTATCGTCGCAAATCTATTACTTTTTGATAAAGGTAATGATTCTCGTATTCGTCGATTGGAACATCCGGAATCTCGTACTGGCCGACAGGATTCACGAAATTTCCATTAAACCGCAACACGCGCATTTGATCCTTTCTTGCGCTATCTGAGAAAAGCGATATAGTCTTGTCAGCTAAGTCGTAAGTTGCGAAAGGGTACCGGCGCGACCGGATACTGCCATCTACTGCACTTTCAGAGGCGTAACGTCCACTCAATTCCACTAGCCCTCGGTCGGGGTCGGAACCATCAGGTTGAAGGTACCATGAACCCTCCCCGAGCGCGCCCATTTCAAACATCAGAAAGTAAATGAATCTCCCATCTGGATAAAAACTATACTGATATGAAATGTTAGAATCGTATGACCCAGAGAGTTGATGTTTGGCAATAATCCTGTGGTACTCAGCTAAATCCCTAAGTGAGTCAAAATCGGCGTCGCCGGCCACCTTTGCCAACCGCTCGATTGGAGCGATCATAATCGAACGATCCAAGGCGCGGAAAAGCTCGCCCAGATCGACGGCCTCATTGTTACCGTGCAAAACACCCAACGTACTTGCGAGATTATAAAATGAGTATCGATAATTCTCATCGAGCCTTGTCGCTTCACGAAAAACGATAGATGCATCCTCAAAGAGGCCTTTCTCATACAGCGCGAATCCGGCAGAGTTTAGCGACTCGCCGGTAATCGCGGACGGAAGCAGCTCGTGTTTTTCGAGAATAGTGTCCCAAGTCAGCGGCTCAGGGAGCGCCACCACGTCCTGGACCTCAACCTTAGGCGTCTCTGCCTCTGCCGCCGGCACTGTCTCGGCTTGGTTCCCGATGCTTGATTCCTCTTCCTCCCTATTGCAGCCGGCAAATTGCAGCATGCAAAATGAGGCGAAAAGAAGCACAGTCGGCCGAATAAGGTCCATATTCGACCTAATATACAGACCTCAGTAAATGAGCTTCTGTCTCCCAAGTTGAATGCTCTGAAAAAAGCGTTGG
>NZCE01000049.1 GCA_002688185.1 Spirochaetales bacterium | reverse complement strand
CCGCGGCGTGCTTCTGCGCACCGCAAACCAGTACCCAGCGAAAGTGTCCAGCCAACCCTTCGTCAACGTGTCCACATAGACAGGGCGGGATCGTCTGATCATAGATAAGGGTTCTGAATTTGCTGAACTGTTCGTCGGTTAAAATGTTTTTCATATGTTTTCTGGCAACGAAAAGAAAACTTAGTTTCTGCGTTATTATAAGTATTTTTGGAGCAATGTGCTATAAATTAATCCATAGGGTGCACTGCTTGAAAGTGACACCATTTCAAGCCGTAAAATCGGCAATAAACATAAATAAGGTGCGGAACAGTCTATACTACCGCAAGAGGATAGTAATTGTCCTCCAGGAAAAGCAACATGCTTCAATTTACGGTAAAAGGAATTGCCCTCGAGCAAAAAACGAGGCTGCCGCTGGTGCTATTGCACAATGCGGTTAAAAACATCTTGCTGCCGCTACACGTCGGACCGTTTGAGGCGAGTGCCATTATTGTGGAAATGGAGGGCGTCCAACCACCAAGGCCGCTCACTCACGACCTGTTGGCACAAATTTTTTCTAAGCATAAATTCAAGCTTATGGGCGTTGAGGTGTATAGATGTTTAGAAGATAAGCAGTTAGCCAGGATTCGATATAGGAATAAACTATCGACCTACACGATGGAGGTGAGACCGAGCGACGGGATAGCATTGGCGATCAGGCTCAGTGCGCCAATTTATGTGGAGAACGATGTAGTCAAAAGCCTCGCTCAAGAGCATGATTATTTCTACGACAGCGATTTATCAAGATCTGAGATACTCTACCTCGAGTCGCAGAAATCGGGTATAACCCTTATGTAATGCGGAGCGTTCTCTACACTTCTTTTTTTTCGTTGACTTTTTAAGCTGAAATTCCCGATAATTTGTTCGCAACATGATGAAAATCATCCTTTTCTGCACAGCTATCATCCTTTTCTTCTCCTGCAGCCTTGATTATTCGGATGTATATATTACAGAAGACCTGTCTGAAGATATCCCAGACTCGGTGCTTTACGATTTTGCCCATACAAGCGTGCAGAAGGGGAACCCGGTTTTCACCCTCGGCGCCAAAAAGGCGCTGGTATTCAATAAAAAGAAGGAAACACGCCTGGAAAACATACGGTTCCAGGAGTTCAGCGCCAAAGGTGAGATCATTACGGAGGGACAGGCAGCTGAGGCGATTTTTTTTACAGAAACTGAGGATGCGGAGTTTTGGGGAAATTTGTTGTTTTACTCACTGACTGAAGAAGCTACTTTTACCACTGATTACCTCTACTGGAATAATGAGGACAGGAAGCTGACGGGCAAAGAGGAGGTGCCGTTGCGTATTCAACGTGATTCGGGCACTCACATTGAAGGTATTGGTTTTGAGGCGGAAGCTCTCAGCAAAAGCGTAACCTTTTCAGGTCCGGTTCAAGGGATGTATATAACGGAAAATGATGAGGATGGCCAGGAATAGCATCCTTGCTGCGCTGCTCCTTGCGTCTGCGGTTTCCACCAATGCAGAAACTTTTTCTTGGAGTGCTGCGCGCCAGAGATCAAAACTCGCGGAGGGGCGCGAGCTCACGGAATTGACCGGCGGAGCAACCATCACCTCTGATTCAACCACAATTGAGGCTGACTCGATCGAGCTTTGGGGAACGGATTTCCGGTTTGCCATGTGTACCGGAAATGTAAAAGCAACGGACTCGGAACGGGGCATTTCTCTTACAAGCAGACGGCTGTTCTATGACCGCGAGGAGGACATTATCCGTGTTGACGGTTTTGTCGATGTGCAAGATTTTAAAAACGATGTAGTTCTCAAAGGCGGCTTTTTTGAATACTTTGGCAAAGATGAGATAGCTATTATCCAGATCGGAGTAAGAATCCTCAAAGTCTCCGAGGATGCAGAATTGGCGTGTCGCTCAGAGTTTGCGCGATATTTGCGTGAAGATGAGATACTCGAGCTTTCCGGCATGCCCAGCGTGACGCGGAACGACGATTTGTATAAAGCGGCGCGAATTATCATCAACTTAGAAACCGATGAGATAATCCTTGAACGTGACGTTTCGGGCACCATAACTACCGATTCTGAAGAGGAAGAAGAGCCTCAAACGCCAGAGGAGTAATGCACAGGTGGCAACCCTTCGTGTTGAGGGACTAAAAAAAAGCTATGGCCGCAAGATGGCGGTTCGTGACATCAGTTTCTCAATGGAGGACGGTGAAATAGTCGGGCTCCTCGGTCCAAATGGTGCTGGGAAGACCACGGTATTCTATATAATTGTCGGATTCATCCGTGCATCTTCGGGTCTCATCTACCTAAACGATGCAAATATTACCCGCAAAGCCATGTACAAGCGTGCAAGAAGAGGCATCTCGTATCTGCCACAAGAGGCGTCGGTTTTTCGAAAACTATCGGTAGAGAACAATATCTGGGCCATTCTCCAGACTCGGCGAGATCTCAGCAGGAAACAGAAAAAGATAGAGCTCGATACGCTTCTCGATGAGCTTGGGATCAATGAGATCCGCCATCAGAAAGCATACACGTTGTCAGGCGGTGAGCGTAGAAGGACCGAAATCGCCAGATCCCTGGCGATACAGCCTAAATTTCTTTTGCTCGATGAACCGTTCGCCGGAATTGATCCAATTGCTGTTTACGAAATTAAGAAAATTGTTGCGGATCTTTCGGCAAAGGGGATTGGCATACTCATAACGGATCACAATGTGCGGGACACCCTTGAAATTACCAATCGTTCCTACATCATCAATCTTGGTGAGATTCTCGTTAGTGGATCCAAGGAGGAGCTCCTTACAAGTGAAACCGCCCGCAAGGTTTATCTTGGAGAAGAATTCACTATGTAGATAGGGCCTAAATAAAGCAGCCTGGCAACTCCATTCAAACGCCTCTCAAGCAGACAGGTGTTTAGCATGCACCAGCCCCACAAGCCTCGAAAAAAGTCAATGAAAAGGACGAGTTCATTGACAAAGGATAACGGTATAGACATTAATTAAGGAGGGGTTTGGAAAAGCAATTCTCGCGATTTTCTTGCCGGAGGGTAACGTGCAATATCAAAGACCCGTTGCTATACAGCAGCAACGGTTGAAAATGAATCCGCAGCTGTATCAATCGATCCAGCTGATGGCCATGCCCCTCCAGGAGTTGAAATTTACCATTAGGGAAGAGCTGGAAAAAAACCCGGCCCTCGAGGTACTCGAAGAGAAGACTGATGAATCTCTTGAGTCGGCAGAACGAGCCACTGAAGAATATGACATCTTTGAGAATAGCTCCGATCCGGGCTACACCCGCCGTCTTGATAATGAAGCAAGTGACTCAAAACGAAAATTCATGGAGGGCGCCCTCGCGAGGCCTGAGAGTCTTCATGATCACCTGGTTTGGCAACTACGGGTGCAGCCAATTTCACAACGTGAGTTTTTAGTAGGTGAGTTGCTGATCCAGAATCTGGATGACAACGGTTTTCATATTGAAGATCCAGAGCTCCTGGTAAACGGTGACGATATCAAGCTGCTCCCAAAGATGATGGACCTAATACAGGGCTTGGAGCCCGCCGGGACCTGCACCGCTGACTACCGGGAATCGCTTATTGTACAAACAAGACGGTTTTCTGATGCCCCCGAGCACACCGAGGACGTGCTTCTCAACCATCTCGACTTTTTAGAACGGGGAAAATTTGTTGAATTGGCCAGGAAATTTCGTATTTCCCCGGATGATGTTCAAGAAATTCTCGAGTTTATAAAAACTTTAGATCCGTTCCCCGGCAGACGATACTCGACTTCGAGCTCAATGTACGTAATTCCGGATCTCATGATCAAGATGAAAGACGGCGAGTTCGTGTTGGTGCTCAACGATGAGGAAATTCCGGTGCTGGGCGTAAATCCCTTTTTTACCGAGATCATGAAAAACGGGAAGGAGAGGTCTGAGAAGAACGTCAAGCGCTTTGTAAACAGTAGCCTAAAGGACGCGCGTTGGTTTATCCGCAGCATTCATCAGAGAAACCAGACGCTGCTTAAAATCGCAAAGGCTATCGTAGAGTTCCAGCGAGATTTTTTTACAAAGGGTCCAAAGTATCTCGTTCCCCTTACCCTGAGGGACATTGCGGAAGAGGTTGATGTCCACGAGACAACAGTTTCACGTATTACGACTTCAAAGTACGTGCAAACAGAGTGGGGCATCTACGAGCTAAAATACTTTTTTTCAAATAGTATCTCCGGTGCCGGTTCGCAGGGCTCAAGGTTTTCAAAAGAGGGAGTCAAACAGGTAATCAAGGAGCTCATTGAGAACCATGAATCTGTAAAACATTTATCGGACCAAAAAATTTCAGATCTACTCAAAAAGCAGGGGATAAATATTGCTAGGAGAACGGTAGCAAAGTACCGCAATGAGCTTGATATCGACTCTTCATATCGGCGCTGATTGTACCGGCGCCATCAATTGGCTGTCTGTCTTTCAATTTTTATTGAATTATAATCGCATTCTTTAGGGAGGAAATGATGAATGTAGACATCAAAGGCGTGCATATGGACGTCAGCCAGCGGGTGAGAGATTATCTCGATAAAAAGATGAAGCGTTTGAGTTACGCTGAAGATCTTATCGTTGATATGCTCTTTACGCTGACACAAGACACAAAAGCATATAAAACTGAAGTAAATATCAACTTCCGGTGGGGGACATCCTCCCATATTGGAGTTGAGTCGTATAACATCATAAAGGGCATCGATCAGCTCTTTGACAAAATGGACGTAAAAATAAACAAAGAGAAAGAAAAGATACAGGAGCACGGCTGATACCTGACCACCAGAGGCGCTCATGAACAACATTACCGTACTTGATCTGCTCGATTTAGATCTCAAAGAGAGAGATTCACTTGAGCTTAAGTGCATAGCCGGGAGACCCGGTCTTACTAGAGAGATATCGGCCCCCGATCTGAATAGGCCCGGATTAGCCCTTGGAGGTTTTTTTGATAAGTTTGCCTACAATCGGCTACAAGTTTTTGGCCGTGGAGAAACCGCTTTTCTTGACAAACTCCATGAGGAAGGGAATGTTGATACCATCCATGAGCTCTTTAGCTACCCAATACCCTGCTGCATTTTTTCCCACAGTTTAAAGCCTCATGAGGAGTTTATACAGAATGCGGAGGAAGCCGGTTGTCCGGTGCTTCAGACAACTCTGGCAACGGCCGATTTTTCAAGCCGCCTTATACGGGCACTAGACACAGTATTTGCGCCGCAGCAGGTGTTTCACGGTGTGCTGGTAGAAGTTTCCGGGATCGGCATAATGATTACGGGCGAAAGCGGTGTGGGCAAAAGTGAGACAGCCCTTGAATTGATCGAGCGCGGTCATCGTCTAATCTGTGATGACGCGGTAGATGTCCGATGCGTAAGCGGGAACGTGGTGCTTGGCTCTGCACTCAACAAAGTGACAAGCCATCATATGGAGATACGGGGGCTTGGTATCATCAATGTTGCGCATTTATTCGGTGTGGGAGCCATTCGCGATACCAAACAGGTCCAGCTCATCGTCCATTTGGAAGATTGGGATCCGGAAAAGGAATATGACCGGCTGGGATCGAGCGATCAGAGCGAAGAAATTCTTGGTGTACATGTACCCTGTCTCTATATTCCCGTAAAACCCGGAAGGAATATATCGATTATTATTGAAGTTGCGGCCATGGTTGAGCGTCTGAAAAAGATGGGGTATTACTCGGCAAAAGAGTTTGATGAAAATGTTCTCCAATGGCTTGAGAGTGAAAGCGCACGGGCACTCTATTTCCAAAAAGAAGACATCTTTTAGGATTCCCCATGACGTGTAGAGAGGTTACGATCCTGAACCGGGCGGGAATCCATGCCCGGCCGGCGGCGCTTATCGTACAGACAGCGAACAAGTTTGTCTCAAAAATATTTCTTGAAAAAGAAAGTACCAAAATCAACGCGAAGTCCATCATGGGTATCATAACTCTTGGTGCGGCGTATAAAACCCAACTTACCCTCTCTGCTGATGGAGAGGATGAGACGGACGCCGTGGCCGCAATAGCCAAACTATTCGACACCCGCTTTGAAGAGGAATGAGTAAACTATCGGTACGTTATTATCTGTTTTTGCTCTGCATTACCCCGCTACCGGCGGAGGAGGTACTCATAGAGTTTTCCTACGCCCTGGCCGATTACAACCCTGGGCCAATTATTGAATCTCTGGTAGAAGGGCATCGGGCCGAGATTAGATACCAAATAAGAATATATCAGGAGCTTTCCGGCATTGGAAGATTATTTGGTGACAGGCGGGTGGTCGAATATGACGTAGTCCACGTAGCTTGGTGGAACGCAATTAATCAAGAATACATAATTCGGGTCGACGATGACGCTGAAATTGTTTTCGGGAACGCCGGCGGCTTTATGGAGCACCTTTTCACCCTTAAAAATCAGCGAATAGCAATTCCATCGGAATCCAGCGATGATCTCTATGTACTATGTAGACCGCAGATACAACCCATAAAACTGGTTCCACCTCTTACTCTGATGATTCTCTTGCGTCCGGAGTATAGACAGATCTTGCCGTGGCGGCGAGTGCCATTTAGTATAGTAAAATAATGATCCGGCAGCGGACCGCAACTACCTCAACCGCTGGTTTAATCAGCATTCTTCTCACTTACTTCTCTCTTATAGTGCTGATTCTTGTATTTGCCAGACAGATTATCAGCGACGTTTCCCTTGAAAGCCCCATTTCCAACTATATTGTTATCCCTATCGCCATCATCCTCCCGCTTTTTCTGACCGTTGTCATCGGCCTCAATGTATACCGCATATGGCGGGAGAAACGCCGTGGGCATCCGGGGGTAAACTTAAAAATCCGCCTCATGCTTTTTTTTGCCATAATCACCCTTTTGAGTTCGCTTCCCCAGGGAATCCTTTCGGTGAGTTTTATAGAAATCGCCATGAACAGATGGTTTTCGTCGCCCATCGCGGAAGGATTGGAGGGTGGGGTGGACTTAGTGCTCCAGTATAATTTGGAAAAGGTGAAAGGGCTACGCGCGTTCGGAGGGAGTCCATTGCTTTCGAGTCTTTATCGGGATATTCCCAGATCTCCCCTAAATGTGTGGAAGACCGTCCAAGAAACCAGCACCCTCGCCGATAGCCTTCAGATCTATCTCGCCGGCGGGGAAGAGCACTCCTTTTTTGGAGATGAACGGGGAAAAGTTTCCTATCAGCGCGTAAACACGTGGGATAGCGGGCTGGCAAATCGAGAAAGCTATGAGTCGTACAGCGCCCTCAGATATCTCAGGCGTCAAACCATTGGTGGCAATGAGTATCTCATAATCCTCAGCACGATTATTCCAAAGGACTTTGACAAAAAGGCTGAAAAGCTGACCTCATCAAATGACACGTTTAACCAGATTGAGCTATTTCAGCCAATATTCAGAATTACGCTGATTCTTTTCTATTTTTTCTTCTCATTCCCTCTTATTCTTCTGTCTCTTCTCATCAGTTTTCTGTTGAGTGAAGAAGTGATCCAACCGATTGTGAGCCTGGAGGATGCAACGCGAAGAGTCGCGGACGGAGACTTTTCATATCGGATCCTTAATCGGACGGGAAATGAGCTTTCGAGTTTGGTACAATCGTTTAACAGCATGGTTTCCGAGCTCGAGAGCTCACGGCACAAGCTGCTTCAGACTGAAAAGATCTCCGCCTGGCAAGAGATAGCGCAGAGAATGGCCCATGAGATAAAAAATCCACTTACTCCAATAAAACTGAGTGCTGAGCGCATCCTCTACCGTTACCGTGATAAAAATATAAACTTTGAGCGTATTCTAGAGCAGGCAGTGAGCACGATAATCAGAGAGGTTGGGAATCTCAATGATTTGCTCGGCGAATTCAGGGATTTTGCACGGCTTCCGGCGCCGCAGATTTCCGATCTGCGGATTCGTGACCTGCTCACGGAGGCAGTGGAGGTCTTCCGGGATTCCTATCCGACGGTCACCTTTGACCTCGAAAACCTCGATCAGTCGCTTTCAATTCCGGCGGACCGGTCGCAGATGCGACAAGTATTTACAAACTTGGTAAAAAACGCGTGCGAGTCTATCCAAGACACCGGATCCGTGATGTTGAGGACCGATCTTGTCAGAAAACGCAATAAACAGTACTGTAGGATTCAAATAAAAGACTCAGGCCTTGGAATTGAGCAAGATTTTCACGGCCAGGTCTTCAACCCTTACTTCACCACCAAAGAAGGCGGAACCGGGCTCGGTTTGCCGATTGTAGAACGGATCATCTTCGACCATGACGGTCAGATCTGGTTCGAAACAGAGAAAAATACCGGTACCACATTCTTTATCGATCTGCCGCTGGAGCGATGAATGAGTAACATTCTAATCATCGACGATGAGCCGGGTATTCGTACGGTTCTTTCAGGCATTCTAGAAGATGAGGATTATTCTGTTTTTACAGCCGGCGATGGTTATGAGGGATTATCAGTCCTCAAAAACTCCCCAATAGATCTGATAATCCTTGACGTTTTGCTGCCAAACATGGGCGGTATTGACGTTCTGCGGGAGGTAAGAGGTGACTATCCGGAGATAGAGGTCATCGTTATTTCAGGCCACGCAAATATAGATATCGCGGTCAAGGCGGTTAAACTCGGCGCGTTTGATTTTGTGGAAAAACCCCTTTCCATGGAAAAGATTATAAATCTAGTCCGTAACGCGCTGAAAATTGAAGATCTGCGCCGGGAAAATCAGAGCCTTCGTAACAATCTCTTTTTAGAGGACGAGATGATCGGCACCAGTCCGGCGATGAATATTATTTGGGAGAGAATCCAGCAGAGCGCTAATTCCAGTGCAAAAATACTGATTCATGGTGAGAACGGCACGGGCAAGGAGCTCATCGCGAGGGAGATACACCGTCGATCCAGTCGATCGGGCCAACCATTTGTGGAGGTAAACTGCGCGGCCATTCCCGAAACCCTTATCGAGAGCGAGTTGTTCGGCCATGAGAAGGGCGCCTTTACCAGCGCGGTAGCACGGAGAAAGGGCAAATTTGAGGTCGCGAACGGTGGCACCCTGTTTCTAGATGAGATTGCAGACATGTCATTGCCCACCCAGGCAAAAGTGCTGAGAGCCATACAGGAGCTCAAGTTTGAACGGATTGGCGGAGAGAAATCGATATCTGTGGATATCCGGCTCATTTCGGCAACAAATAAAAATATCCCCGACGAAATAAGAAATCGCACTTTCAGGGAGGATCTGTATTTTCGTCTGAATGTCGTTCCGGTGGAAGTGCCGCCGCTACGTGATCGAATTGACGATATCCCTCTTTTAGTGGATCACTTCTTGGAAAAGTTCAGCACCCACAATTCCGGAAAGAAAAAACGGATTACGGCGGCCGGGATGCAGATACTGCAAGATTATTCGTGGCCTGGAAACATTAGAGAATTGAAAAACTTTATTGAACGCATTAGTATTATGGTGACTAGTGATATAATATCTAATGAGAACGTCCGCTACTACTTGGGGGAAAGTAGTAGGGATATTAATCCCCAAAATAGGTTACTTAAAGGTTTTCGTGAGATGAAGTTGAATAACGCCAAAAACGCGTTTGAAAAAATGTTTATTGAACACAAGCTCAAAGAAAGCGACTTCAATATTTCAAAGACTGCTGAGACCTTGGGTATTTATCCCAGTAACCTGCATGGGAAGATTAAGAAACTAGGGATACAGATAGAAAAATGAAAGAACTAACAACACGCCAACAGGAAATTCTCAGCTTTATCAAGGGTTTTATTCGGGAGCACAAATACCCACCTACCATCAGAGAAATCGCGGGCAATTTTAACATTTCGGTAAAAGGTGCGTACGATCATGTCAAAGCCCTCGAGAAAAAAGAGCAGATCCATTGTGATCTTGGGCGATCTCGCGCTATTGAAATCGTGGATAATGAGGAAGACGCTGAGGATTTTATAGAAGTACCGGTCATCGGCCACGTCGCCGCCGGCATGCCCCTCTTTGCGGAAGAGAACTGGGAAGGTGTCCTGAAAGTATCCGCTGAGAACTTGAGCCGCGGGCGGCATTTTGCCCTTCGCGTTCAAGGCGACAGCATGGAGGGCGCCGGTATTCTTGATGGTGACACGGCGATTTTTGAACAGAAGAATTACGCGGATAACGGTGATATTGTCGTTGCAGTTTTAAATGATGAAGCGGTGACATTGAAACGTTTCTACAAAGAGAAGAATCGGGTTAAACTCAAGGCCGAGAATCCGGTATACCCGCCAATCTACTCCCAGAGCGTAAGAATTCTTGGTAAACTTGCCTGCATTATGCGCAACTATGCGTAGAGCTTTCCTGCCTGCCAACCGGTGTGATGCCGGAAAAATCATGGTTCTGTAGGTGTCCGCCAGCCGCAAATCGGGTAAGAAACCCGGGGTTTATCTGCTGCTCGGCCCTGAGAATGGCCAAAAGCAGGAGTTTATTGATCAGCTAACGAAAAAAATCGCTTCTGAATCGGGCGAAAAGCCAGAAGAATATCGATATTATCCGTTTAAACTTGAGTTTTTGGATGTTGTTTCAACGCTGAGAAACACTTCTCTGTTTGCCGCACACCGGATCGTATTTCTCAATCAAGTTCACGACGTGAAAAACAAGACCGATTGCGAAATCCTCTCGGAATACTGCAAGCGGCCGGTTAGTGATGCCACCCTCATCATGCTCTCGGATCTCTATCAGATCGATAAGCGCTTGGATTCCGTAGTTCCAAAAGAGCAAAAAAGAGTATTTTGGGAACTGTTTGAAAATCAGAAGCAATCATGGATCAGCAATTATTTTAGATCCGCCGGCATCACTATCACCGCTGAAGCGGTGGATCTTCTTCTCGAGCATGTGGAAAATAACACCCAAGAGCTAAAACAGGTGTGTGAGCGGCTCGCACTCTTTTTAAAAGACGAGAAAACTATTTCCGAGGATCTCGTTGAGGATCTCGTTTACCACAGCAGAGAAGAGAATGTTTTTACTCTATTCGATCGAATCGCTCAGGGCAGTTTTTCGTCATCGCTTGAAATCTTGCAGAATCTCAGGCATTCCGGGGCCACCGATCCGTCCCAGCTTTTGGGCGGGTTGCTTTGGCAATTCAGAAGGTTGCTGACCGTGAGAAGGATGATCGATGCGCGCTACAGCTTGGATGACGCATATCGAAAACTGAAAATCAGGGGCAAAAAAAACCAACGAGTGTACGCGGTGGCTTGTGATGTCTACACTGCCGGGCAGTTGGAAAGAATTTTCACCCTCTTTTCAGAATATGAAACACAGCTCCGGTCAAACAGCGGAAACATGCAGGATATCTATCTCAAGTTGTTTCTCTATGACGTAGTGCTCAAGAAGGGAACCACGGCAATAATCGCGACGCCTGACTACTAAATATGTTTCGCAAACATTTAATGGTCAGGCAACAATGTTCTTTGTGGGTAACTCTACTTCACCAAGATCGAGCATTGCGTTTATGAGGCAGATTTTCTCATATTGATAAATACAATTCACGGTCATGTCGGCAACTGAAAGCAAATCCCTTTCAATCAAGCTCTTTCGCATTGTGCCGGGGAGGAGGAACGATGATGGGGTCACCCAGGCGGTCCCGTCGTAAAATGCAACATTGCTATATGAGGTGTCTGTGGGCCGGCCGTTCTGTATAATAAGTATTTCATCGCACTTACCCTTTTTTGCCAAAAGCTCGTTGAAAAGGGTCCTATCTTCATATTTATAAGCGTAATTAAAGTTGTCGCCGTTTACAAGCGCCAGGGATTGAATGTGCCTGGGTGTGTACTTTTGATATTCCACCCGTTGAATATCGACATCGTACGTCACCCGGCACTTATACCTGTCCTCACCGACCCAACTGGGAATGGAGAGGGCCCGGCCTAGGTCAATCGCGTCGTTACATCCCAGAACAAGCCCTCTCGTGCTATTCAGTCGATGATTATGATAGGGAAGATTCAAGAATTGGCGGTGTAATACTCTGACTGTCTCTAGAAAACGGCACATAAACCTTATCTATCAGTTCTTGATATTCGCTTACAGGATCGCTATAGACGGTAAGCCCGCCACCGCTCTTAAACAGGATTGTCCCGTCCGGCGTTCGTTCAAGGTACCTAATCATGACGCCGCTATCCAAATTAACCCCGTCAAACCATCCGCAAACACCGGTATAATAGCCGCGGTTGTAGCCCTCCGCTTCTCTGATTATCTCCACGGTTTTTTTCTTTGGGGCGCCGCTGATAGACCCGGCCGGCAACATCCTAAACAGAAGTGTGCCGATATGCTTGCGAAAATCTCCATGAAGCAGCCCGCACACTTCCGAGCTAACTTGTAGCAGAGTTTTTTCAGATGTTTCCAGTGTATCGATATATCGAAACCGGCGGACATGAACATGGTCGGCGATCATACCGATGTCGTTCCTAACAAGATCCACGATAGTAATATGCTCAGCGGTTTCCTTTGGGTCATCAAGAATCACCTGTCTGGCGTTGCTAATCGATGCGTCAATGGTTCCCTTCATGGGAAACGATGAGATGAGGTCTCCGTCGATCCGCACAAAACTCTCCGGCGAAAACACGACCAGCTGATTTTTAATATACAAACGGTATTTTGCATTGCTGAAGGCAAAAATCCTCCTAAAATCCATGTCAGTAAGAACGGGGGTGGGGAATGTGAGATTTAAAAGGAAACTATTGCCCCAGATAAAGTTTCTCATCACTACATCAAAAGCGCGTTTGTAATGCGCGTAGTGAATGGGAAACCCCTCAAACAGAAAATCAGGTGCGGATTCAAGATAGGGGGGTTCACAATTCCTTATCCCGTTGAAATCAAAGCAAATTTCATTATCTAAAATTTCATGCCGGCCAAGTACGATGGGCATTTCGCCGGAAAAATCAATGATGAAGAGAAACGGAATCCCGAGACCTCCATAGTCATTCATCTTTGCAATGGATTGCTCTCTGGTAAGGTGATACATAAAAGCTAGAACTCGAGCTCCACCAAAACACCATAATGGTCGGACGGGTGGATATCATATATTGAACCATCAAGGGCGAGGTCGGAAGATACAACGTTGATATCGACTCCGCGATAAAAGACATAGCTCATCCGCTCACGATGAAGGGGACGCGATTCTCCAATATCGCCATGGTATTTGATGATATTAGTATTGGTAAACTCATCCCAGGTATAGCCGGGGGCCGCGCTGTCATCCCAAGAATCCAACAGCCCCGATGCTTTCAGCAAAGCGATTTCCTCAGAGGAGGGGGGGGCATTGAGATCCCCCATCAATACAACGGCTACAGCCGCCCCAGATTGTCCGGTGTGTACCTCACCGGTGGCTCCCGCATCGACAGCATCCGAAGTCGCCGCCCCGGGGGCCGCTGCCCCGGTGGCCGCTGCCCCGGGGGCCCGTGCCCCGGAACCACCCACGAGCTCCTCAACAAAAAGCAACGTCTTTTCCGCCTCTTCCATGCGGATGCTCTTACCTTCCACCGAAACTCTCATGCGATCAAGAAGCCCTTTACCTTCGATCTCCCCCAAATCGTAGAGAGCCACCAATTCTCCGAGTCGGTTTGGCGACAACGCATCGTGCCACATAGTGTTAAAGACCACGACCTCGCGTTCGCCCACAGTTATCCTGCCGGCGAGCGCCTGAGTAGCGTCATGCAGATGAAATGATGCAAAATTTCCTGCGTACCCGCCCTGCAAACCCTTTGACCCTAGTTGAGTCAGGTTTAAATATCTTTTTGCGAGAATAACCTCGCCCTCCCGGAGATTAAAGGGAAATCCCACCTGCCCAAGACGGACACCCCCTCTTGCAACGGCATAAATATAATCGTAGCCCAAATCCCTGGCAATCCTCTTAGCGTAGCCGGGTAACATATTGGCCTCGTTGAGAGCAATAACGTCTGCGTCGATTTCCCTGAGCTCATTTACCAAGAGACCATACCGAAATGCCCGTTGCTCGCCGCTTTCAAAGGCCTGAGTTTTGAAAGTACCTTGATAAGTCAACCCGGACCAAACATTTATGGTGAGAAACTTGACCGTACCTTGGCCGATTGCGGCGGAGGCGACCAAAAATAAAAATAGAAAGCGTAAAATATGGTTCTTTCTCATATTCGATTCCGTAAGAAATGCGTAAATCTCTTCATTTATAGTCTACAGAGGGTTGCTATTGCAAGGACGGTTTTTACTCGCCCCGTATCATCCGAGCTTGCGTAGCCGATTTGCCATCCCCTCGGCCTTCTCATTATTTACACCGAGAAGCGCCGCTAATTCGCATGGCTCCGCCTTCGCAATCGCCTCGAGTGACTCGTACTTTTCGATGAGTTTTCTGCTTCTTACCTCCCCGATTCCGGGGACCTCGGTCAGACTCGTGAACTTAACATCCTTCTGTCTTAACCGCTTGTTAAACGAAGTGGCAAACCGATGCGATTCATCACGCACGCGCTGGAGCACTTTGAGAGCGGAAGAAGTGTCAGGAAGCTCATAGGGTTTGTCACGGCCAGGGAGAAAAATTTCCTCCTGGCGTTTGGCAAGTCCTGCAAGAGTTATATGCGCCAATCCGAGGGCATCAAGAACCGATTTTGCCGCACTCACCTGTCCCTTTCCGCCGTCTACCAATATAAGATCGGGTTGTTCCAACTGCTCATTGAGAATCCGAGTGTAGCGCCTGGCGACAATCTCCCGCATCGACCCGTAATCGTCTATGGCCCCGTCAAGGGTCTTGACGTGGTAATGCCGGTAGTTTTTCTTATCGGGAAGACCGTCGTAAAAAGACACCATAGACGCCACGGGATGTTTTCCCGAAAGTTGGGAGATATCAAATCCCTCAATTCTGCGTGGTACGTGGTCGAGGTCGAGAGCCATCTTTAGCTCTTCAAGAGCCTCGGTATTACGACGTTTTCTCATCCGCTGGTCCATGTCGAGGAGGCCGTTCTCACGTGCCATTCGCAAGATTGATCGGTGTCTCCCACGCTGGGGAATTTTGACCTCTATTCTTCTTTCCTTCTCCCGTAAGAAGTATTGAGAGATCAGTTCGGTATCAACAAGATCCGATACAAACAGCGCATCAGGAACCGCGGCACGATCGCCGTAGTACTGCACGATAAACTGATAATATGCGTCGGGAAAATCGCCGTAATGCTCGGTGCGATAAAGGTCCCTGCCCATCAGCTTTCCCCCGCGCATTTGAAACACTATAAAGGAGCACAGGTGCTCTTTTTCCACCGCCGCAACATAATCCCGGACGTCAAAGTTAAAATCTTGCACCTCCTGCGCGGCCGCCGTTTCCTTGACTGCCTGAATGGCGTCACGATATTCGGCGGCTTGTTCAAATTTCAGCTCCGTCACCGCTGATTCCATATTACCGGTAAGGGTTTTAACCATTTCCTTGGAATTGCCCGAGAGAAGTTTTTTAATAGCTCCTACCGTTTCATTATACTCATCTTTGCTTGCATTTCCGGTGCATGGAGCGGAGCAGCGATGGATATGATAGTAAAGACAGGGATATTCTCGCTTTTTCAGCGGCCCTTTGCATTTTCTGAGAGGGTAGAGCTTCTCAATTACGTCAATATAAGTATCCAGCTGGTGAACGCTTGGATACGGGCCATAATAATCCGAGCCGTCATCAAAAATCCGTCTGGTTCTGAAGATCCGGGGAAAATCTTCTGCGGTAATTCTGATGACCGGGTACGATTTGCCATCCTTTAGATTGATATTGTACCGCGGCTGCCACTTTTTTATCAGGTTGTTCTCAAGAAGTAAGGCTTCATACTCATTGCCTGTGGCGATATGATCTATCGCATGGATCTTTCCCACAAGTACCCGGGTTTTTGGATCTTTATTGCCTGTGAAGTATGAAGTAACGCGTTTTTTCAGGCTGGTAGCTTTGCCGATATAAATGATGTGATCTTGCTCGTTTTTCATTAAATACACGCCGGGTTTGTCGGGAAAGTGGCGAATTGATTGTCTCAGTTCTTCAAACAAGATCGATATTCCTTGCACTCAAACTGCCGATAATAAATTGAGGGCGGATCTTTATGCCAAGGTACGGGCTATAGTGTACTCAAGTAGCGTGAAAAAGAAAATATTTTCGAGATACCATTTCAGACATTCAAGCTCCCGTCGCAGTTTACACGAATCGTCTCCAATATTGTCAGCACTGTTTGCGCTATGGGTCATCCTATTCATGTCATTTGCGGCCGAAAAAAGCTCAGGAAAAGACAATGAAATCCGCCTCGGATACGAGGACGGGTGGCAAGACATCGTCTTTCTAGAAAGCTTGGTTATACGAGAGGGTAGGCAGGGATACCCCGACATGGTGCTTGCTGATGGTGAATATGTCGCCGGTGATTCCACGGACTTGCTGATCCATTTTAATCAAACCCCAATTTTAGACCAAGCTGAGAACTACACCATAGGGGCGGAGACAACGGTACGCACTACCGAAAAAATATATCGCCTTGGAGCGGGTGCGGGGCTTTTTACCGGTGAAACCGACGCTCTCGCGATAGTGCCTCAGTCGGGTAGCATGCTGGCTCCAGGTCAATCTTGGGGAAATTTTTCCATGGAGTTTTGGTTTTATCCCGCAGTCTTTGATGAGGGGGCCACCATTCTTCTTTGGAGTGGTTCGCGGAGGGTTGCCGGAGGAATAATCCCGCAAGAAATCCGGTGTAGCATATCCGGCAGAACACTCCTGTGGGAATTCACCAATATCTTTCTCCCCCCGGATCAAGGGGAATCCAGAATCGTGGTGCACGGAACAAGCAGAATGATCCCCAAAAAATGGCACCATCATCTCATTCGGCACGATTCAGCAAGCGGTCTTCTTGAATATCTTACCGATGGCGTACCGGATGCGGTTACGTATTCAACCGACACGGGGCATGAAATGGGCGCTCTCTTTGTTCCGCTTATCGGGCAAACAAACAGCGGAGAGCTTTCATTAGGAGCCGGCCTAAATGGCATTATAGATGAAATGCGGTTTTCCCGAGCATTCGTGGAGGAGCCGTTTGTGGACACTTATCCCCTCAGAGTGGGGAGCGCGATGACTAGGGTATTTGATCTAGGATACAGTAACTCATTGCTCAAACGGTTCGATTCCCTCGTAGACACGCCCGGCGATACGGGCATCAATTTCTATTATCGTATTGGGGAGAGCTACCGTTCTCTGTCGGAAGTTACCGGTGAGTGGCGATCATTTACACCGGGAGATGCGCTCAGAGTCGAGACACGCGGGCGATACCTTCAGGTGTTTCTCGAGCTATTCCCGGACGGCGGCGGCAAATTAAGTCCTTCTATATCCACTTTGTCGATATTTTATGAGCCTGACTTGCCGCCCCATCCCCCGGGGTGGGTTGCGGCGGAGCCTGGCAGCGGCGAAATCACCATCAGATGGAATTCCTCGATGGATAGTGATGTTGCCGGCTATCTGCTATACTACGGCGAGAGACCCGGCCAGTATTTCGGGATAGAAAGCGCAACGGGCCCGTCGCCTGTAGACGTCGGAAATGTCACTTCAATGAGTCTTCAAGGCCTTGAAAACGGCAAACTTTACTATATTGCGATTGTTTCTTATGACTCAAGTGAACCACCCCATCAGAGTGATTTTTCTCAGGAAATTGCCGCTCGTCCTTCGACTATATACGATGGGCGATAACAGGTTGCACATATGCCCATAAACAAGCCGCAACTCCTGAAACGAGCGATAAACTCACTAAAAATCCATGACACGGACGCAGCGGAGTCATACACTGAAAAGTTATTACAGGACGATCCGTCAAATCCAAACATCCACATCCTGTTTGGCAATATACAGTTGGAAAAAAGCAACTTTGACGATGCGTTGAAGGCGTACCAGCAATCCCTCGAGTTCCGCCCGGAAAACCCGGAGGCGTATAACAACATAGCCGTCACCTTTCGGCAGCGCGGTGATCTGAATAATGCACAGAAGGCAATCAGAAAGGCCCATTCCCTTGCACCGGACAATGCGGAGATCTGCTATAACATGGCGAATTACTATAAGCAAGGCGGGGATAACGATGCCGCCGAAGAGTGGTACGACCGGGCCATAAAACTCAATCCGGATCTGATGCGCGCCTATAACAATCTAGGTAATCTGTACGAACAGCTCGGTAAGCACGACACGGCGGAGTCTATCTACAGAAAAGGGTTAAATAGCGACTCGAGTGATCCGTCGCTCCGATATAATCTCGGTGTTGTTCTCGAGACAACAGGAAAAACCGACGAGGCGCTGGATGAGTACCGCGAGGCACTAAAGGCCAAGCCAAACTGGATAGAGGGTCTCAATAATTACGGTGTAACCCTCCAAAAAACCGGAAACATAGATGAGTCGCTCAGTGCGTTCAAGAATATTTTGCAGTTGGACCCGTCTAATGCAAAGGCCAAAAACAACATGGCGGTGGTTTATTCCGGCGAAGGTGACTTTGATGAGGCGGAACGATTCTATCAAGAAGCTCTCGAGGTTGATCCCGACTATAGTAAAGCCGCAATAAATCTTGGCGATCTGTATGAAGAGCATGGTGATACTGATCTCGCTGTCAAGCATCTCGATCGCCAGTTTGAACATGATCCAGACAATATCGAGCTTCGATATCGCTTAGCCTGCGCGTTGTTGCACAACAACAAATTGCGTGAGGCGGCTAAGCATCTACAACCCATTATCAAACAGGAGCCTTCTCACGTTGGGGCCCTCATCGGCATGGGAAATCTCCTCATTAGGGGAGGCCAACCGGCAAAGGCTATCAAATATCTTGAAAAAGCCCTGTCGATTAACTCTGAGAGCGTCGAGGCCCGATTATGTCTTGCACAGGCGCATAGAGATCAAGGTAACGTAGAACGAGCGATTTCAGAGCTGAGCTTTATTCTCAGGGTTGATCAGACAAACTTTCAGGCCCGGCTATTACTCTCCGAATTATATCTCAAGTCAAATCTGTATGATGAAGCTCAGGCGATTGTCTCAGAGCTGCTCGACGAGAAACCCGAAAGTCAGGAGGTGCTTTCGGCCGCAATCCGGGTATATAACGCCGTGGGAAACCAGGAAACCGCTATTCAGTGTGCTGAAAAGCTGCTAAATATCCAGAACAAGCAGGGAAATAGCGAGGATTTGGGAAGTCTGCAGGACACGCTACAGATGTATGAGCAGGTAGTCAATGAATATGCACAAGACTACGAGGAGACCTGGGAGACCAATCTCAACATATTTGCGTCGCTCTCCGCGGGTTCTTTTGAAGAGGGTGCTCAGAAGGACGAGGAAAGCCTCGTTTTCAGCGCCGCACCGGAAATCGATGAAATGGTGCCGATTATCGATGTTGGGGGGATCGAGCCGGTCATTGCGGTGCAAGAGGTCGAACAAATTGTCAGCCTCAAAAAGCTCGAGAGAGATCTGAAGCCGCCCGCTGAGTTTGAGGAGGACGAACTGGAGCCCGAGACCCCGGCGGTAGTTATGACCGGCACACCGGCGCCGGTTGCCGCAGCACCGGGGGCAGCAGCTGGAGGAGAGGTGGCACCGGGGGCAGCAGCTGGAGGTGAGGTGGCGCCGGGGGCAGCAGCTGGAGGTGAGGTGGCGCCGGGGGCAGCGGCGTCGGCTGCCGCAGCACCGGCTGCCGCAGCACCGGCTGCCGCAGCACTGGCTGCCGCAGCACTGGGATCAGCGGGAGCCAATGATGGAGATGTGGCCGATACAGTCATACAGACGCAGGGAGAAGTCGGGCCGGCAGCGCCGGCTACGGTGACCAACATACCGGGGATAATGGATGTCGAAGTGAGCGTTCAGGGCCATATGGCGGAGGAGGAGCCTCAATCAACGGAGTTGCCGGACGAGGAAGTCGACGTGGGCAACGGTGAGTCGACAGATGAAGATGATGAGGTGGGCGATGACGAATCTGAAAACGACGAGGAGCTTGAGGAAACCCCTGAGTATGAGGAAGAAGATCTTGAAATCAGCGAAGAGGTCCCTGAGGATTTCTCCAATATAGAGCCTTTATATCCTGAGACTGAAGAAGAGCCGGAGCCCCAAGAGCTGCCACCTGAGCTGCCACCTGAGCTGCCACCTGAGCTGCCACCTGAGCTGCCACCTGAGCTGCCACCTGAGCTGCCACCTGAGCT
>NZCE01000048.1 GCA_002688185.1 Spirochaetales bacterium | reverse complement strand
GATCCGGCACCGCTCAAGTCAATGATCAAGCATGCGCGTGGACCAGCCCCAAGACACCAGATGTAGCGTGTACCGGAGTCAAGTGCATACCCCCATACGTCTATTTACCAGGAGGGTTTACGAATACCCCCCTTGAAGTATTATGAAAAGGGAGAGCGCAACAGGGCGCTTTACCGGATCATCGAAAAGAACACGCGCATTTCCGACAAAGTCTTGGGAGATCTCGAGTCTCAGGTAGCCGCTACCGCCTTGGGTGAGAGAGAGCTTGTTAAATTGATCAAGAAGTATGGTGGTTGGGATGTAGTTCGCCCCTATGTTGGCGAGCTTTTGGACTACAGTGAACGCCTGACAAGGGCCGCCATCCAACAGATGCCCGACGGTGAATATGATTTCGAAGACCGGATGGATGACGACGGCTTTACTTCAAATCCGGTAATATTGCAGGTGAAGATAAAGGTGAGTCGAGATACGCTTGTTTTCGACTTTACCGGCTCATCACCGACTGTGCGAGGTTCCATTAATCTTCCCTTCTCTTCGACGGTGGCCATCGTTAATTCCGCATTGAGATATTTTCTTGATCCTTCCATCCCACCCAATAGTGGTGTAATTCGGCCTGTCACTGTTTTGGCACCCTATGACACCGTGGTCAATGCCGGGTTTCCCGCCGGAGTTGCCGGACGCGGCGCAACGTTGGGACGGTTATGGGATGTTATTATCGGAGCGATGGCTAAAGTACTCCCGGACAAGTGCCCTGCGTGTTGGACGCACGTGGATTTTGGTATATGTATGGGAGGTGCAAATAGGGACGGGACATTGTTCGTCTATACAGATTTTTTGCCAGGTTCATGGCCGGGGCGTCCGTCCATTGACGGAATTGATGGACACACTCCACCTTGGTTAAACTATTCCAATGTGCCCTGTGAAGTCATTGAACGCGAATATCCTATCAGTATTATGCAGTACTCCTTTTTACCGGATACCGGTGGTATTGGCAAATATAGAGGAGGGGTTAGCATAGTAAAAGACTACCTCATTGAGAGCACGGAGAGTGTAGATGTACAATGGCGGCAAGATCGATCAGTATTTCCCGCATGGGGCCTGAATGGGGGCGGATCCGGAGGACGAGCAAAAGGATTTCATATAACCCCGGACGGTAACATGAGAGCTTTAAAGAAGGAGACATTTCATGCGAATCCCGGTGATCTGCTCCGCGCCGTCGTTCCGGGAGCGGGAGGATGGGGCAATCCACGCGAGCGGGATCCGGAAAAGGTCCTCAAGGATGTAAAGAACGACCTCGTAAGCGTTGAGTCTGCACGGAAGGATTACGGGGTTGCCGCTGATAAAGAGCCTTAGACAAATACCAAAATAGACAATTCATATAGTCGTCCTGTGCCTATGCTTGTCGGTAAATCGGAGCTGGTTTGACATGGGGTGAAAGATACCGCAAAATGAGGAACTTTGGCATGCAACGGGAAGGGAATGAGCCGGCCGCTCATCCCACGCGCCGCCCCAGGAAGTGAGACCCATGCCCTATTGGACGATAGATATGCGGAACCCGGTCGTTTCACCCGGCTCGCTTCATCCGCCTTTTGATGAAGGCCGGGCCGGAGCAGCACACGTAGTGGCGCTTGATGACGGCTTTCGGATGGTTTACTGGGGTAGTGGCCGGCAGGGCCAGAACTATATTCTCCAAGCCCAGTCTCCGGCGACCGATCCAAACGGGTGGCGCCCTCTGGGAAATGCTCTCATAGGTCCGCAGCCGGACACGACGCACAACAATCAAGGTCCGGGGTTCCCCTTCCTTCTCCCGGTAACCGACACCCGCTGGCACCTGTACTTCACGGCCTGGGGCACCCGAACGGACGGGAGACTGCCGAACACAACCGGTTTAGCTGTTTCGGATGACCGCGGTGCAACTTGGCATTATCATCCAGAACATCCGGTGATTCCACTCGACCGAGACTATGACTCCCAAGGCACCGGCAGTCTCTGGATACAGCGGGAGAATGGCAAATTCCAGATGTATTACACGGCCATCGGCAGATACTTCGCCAAGCCCGATGGTGTCGAGACAGGGCACGGGGATACGATTCCCGAGATAGGAATCGGTTACGCTGAATCTACGGACGGTATTCACTGGGAAAAGCCCCTGGATCAGCTTCTGATCGCCCCTCGCGGCTTTGGGGTAACACCTTATGAATACATCTGTTCGAAACCATGTGTCGTCAAACACCGGGACGGGTACATCATGTGGGTCAATACATTCGGGACCGCTTACCGTGTCCACAGACTAACGAGTACGGACGGCCTGAACTGGAAGTGGGCAGAGCGACAAGGACCCGATGGTGAACTAGGCGTTGGCAAAGCCGGAACATTCGACGACCGGCAGCGTTCATACCCGGCCATTATCTGCGCAGACGACCAGCTTCATTGCTGGTTCACGGGGAACCGGTTCGGGGAAAGCGGCATGGGCTACGCGGTGTCCCCAGTACGCATTGATTGCGGCGAAGCGGGAACCGGCCGGCAAGGGGCACCAGGCGACCCCTGACAGCGAACCGGCAGTTACTTTCTAGATATTCAGCATGTCGGAAGTACATCCATCTCCGAGTTGCCGGCGAAGCCCATTTTTGATTTTGTCATTGGAGTTGAAGGAATCGTTTATTTACGCTTGTGTCAGTCGAAAACAGTACTAATCAGCAAAATCAGAATTCGTAGACGACATCTGGGCACGCATAGCCGTCCCAAATAGTGCACTTAACCCCCCAACGGGAGCCGGTCGAGTATTTTCTGAATCATCAAATCCCAGTGACTCCTCGTGGACTTTGAAGCGGATATTGTTCTCGTGCATAGACCTGTGTTGAATTGATCCAAAAAGTGGTAAAATGGCATGCCTCCTAAGTAGGATTGTTAAGTACATGAAGGCATACAAAAGATTCGAGAATCATGGAGCCAAAATCCTTTATCCCAATTGATCGACGGCGAGCAATATCGCGAGACGAAGGTCTGCATGACTACGTTGACGGCGCGGTTTTGTTTGCAGACATAGGCGGTTTTACCGGAATCGCTGAAAAGCTGGCTCATGAGCTGGGCGCTGTGCTTGGCGCAGAAGAGCTGACATATCATCTAAATAGAATCTTTAGTGTGATGATAATGCATGTCCACGCATGTCACGGGAGCGTCATCTATTTTAACGGAGATGCTATAACTTGTTGGTTTGATTCCGACCACTGCCGAGGCGCGGTCTATTGTGCTTTGACAATGCAGAAGCAGTTGGCTGACTTCTCGGAAGTCGTTTTTTCAAATGGCTCAAGAATACGATTAGGTTTCAAAATATCGGTGTGCTCGGGTCAAGCGCGAAGGTTTCTCATTGGTGATCCCGGAATTCAAGTAATGGACTTTATCGGCGGAAAACTGCTCAACCGTGTTGCGGCAGCCGAGGAGTTGATTCAAAGCGATAACATAATAATCGGTGCGGAACTGCTCTCTTTTTTTGGCAATAGCATCGATATTAAGGAGTGGATCTCTTCCGCCGAAGGCGAGCATTTTGCAGTTGGAATAGATCTTCTTGAAAATTTCGAGCCGACGTCTTTGGAAGAAGATGTGTTGCTCACAAAAACGGAATGTAAGCCCTGGATACATCGTCATGTTTACTACAAGATCCTCTCTCAAAACAAAGGCTTTATCGCTGAATTCCGTTCTCCCGCAATCATCTTTATGAACTTTGAGGGAATTGACTATGACAAAGACAGGGATGCCGGACTAAAACTCGATGCATTTATTAAAAAGGTTCAAAATGTTTTCAATCGGTATGAAGCAATTCTCCTACAAGTCATATTTGGGGATAAAGGAAGCTACATTTACGGAGCATTTGGACCTCTCATTTCACATGAAAATGATATTTTTCGGGCGGTCGAGGCTTCGATAAAACTCACAGAATTAGAAACTGAGTTTGATTATGTCTCAAACATTCGGATCGGCATCAACCGGGGCGAAGTGTACGCCGGAACCTACGGTTCCGGTGCTCGCAGAACTTTCGGCATTTTGGGAAACGAAGTCAACATCGCTGCCAGATTAATGGGACTCGCAAACCCGGGTAATATTCTTGTGACGGAAGCAATCGAGAAAACGGCTTCATCAGTTTTTAATTTCGAAACAATCGGGATTCAGAGCTTCAAAGGTTTGAGAAACCCACTTCCGGTTTTTAGAGTCTCTCCTCAACAACCACAGGATGCGCGATTGTCCATTAAACACGACACCACGTATCCAATGCTGGGACGCGATGCGGAGCTAAATATCCTAGAGAACCATTTGCATTTATTAAAGAAAGGTGACGGTTCAATTGTCGTAATTGAGGGCGATGCCGGTATCGGTAAATCTCGACTAATTGCTGATCTGGTGGAACGACCTGATACGTTTAAAATACCTGTGCTGATGGCTGCAGGTGATTCGATAAACAGCGCAACCTCTTACTATGCCTGGAGAGACATTTTCCGGAAAATATTCAATATAGATCAAATAGATCATATCGCAGCAACTACGATGAGAATCGAGGGCAAACTGAGACATGATCCATTTCTGATAACGCATATGCCACTTCTAAATGCAGTTTTGCCTCTAAACATTCCGGAAAACGAAGCAACACGCTTGCTGACGGGCAAATCACGGTCCGACAAATCCCTGAATTTTCTCACTTTGATTATATCCGAGAGAATCAGCCAATTATCGGGTCCTCTGCTTTTGATACTGGAAGACGCTCATTGGTTCGATTCCAGCTCCTGGGCTTTGGCGTCACAACTAAGGGAAAGTTTGCCGGCAATAATGATTGTTGTAGTGACCAGACCGAAAGACAATCATATCAACCAAAAAATCGCAGATCTCAAGCGGTCGGCAAACGCAACGGAGATTAGGCTCGAGCCGCTCAACACCGACGATGTTGTATCACTCGTGCGCCAGCGTTTAAGTGCCGGCCAGTTGCCGCAAGAGTTTATCGACATCCTGAAAGAGAAAGGGGACGGCAATCCTTTCTTCTGTGAAGAAATCGCATATTCTCTCCGCGATTCCGGGCTGATTGCAGTCGAAGACGGCATTTTCAGACTTTCGGCAAAAGCAAATCTCAGGCAAGGCGTTGTTTCGACGTATGTACGAGACATTATCACCAGCCGGATCGATGGATTGCTCGTTGCGCAACAGTCAGTACTAAAAACCGCCAGCATTATTGGGCGCGTGTTCTCTTTTTCTATGTTGAGAGATATCTATGAATCTGATTCGGCCGAAACTCAACTATTGGGCCACCTCGATTCACTCGACCAGCTAAGTATTATTCAAAAACTGTATAACGGCATAGACCTCAGCTATATGTTTAGGCAAATCTTGACGCAAGAAGTGATATATAATCTGATGCTTTTTTCCCAGCGTGAAAAGCTGCACCGAGAAGTGGCCGGCTGGTATGAAAAGAAATATGCAGGCGAACTTGCCGCCTATTGCCAAGTACTTGCATATCACTTTGAGCGCTCAGATGATAAATCCAGAGCTATCAGCTACCTGGAGTCATCGGGAGAAATGGCGCTGCAGAATTACGCCAATGAAGAGGCAGTTGCCTTTTATAGCCGATTGCTAAAACTTGTCGACGCAAATGGCTTTCAATTGACAAACATAAAAAAAGCGCAATGCGAATTTAAACTTGGTGAAGCTTGGGTAAACCTACTAAACTACCCGGAAGGCAGTAAACATATCGTAAAAGGACTGTCCCTTGCATACAAACCGATTCCATCTTCCAAAGCAGGTTTGATTCTCGGGATTACGTGGCAGGTGACTCTTCAAGCTCTTTGCAGATTATTTCCGAAAAAGTTTGTCGGACGTAAAGCCGACCAAAAAGCGATTCTGCAGATGGTTTCGCGTGCCTACGAAAACCTTACGGAAATTTACTTTGTCACGGGAAAACACATACCATCTTACTACACGGGATTCTGCTTACTTAACGTTTCTGAAGCAGTAGGCACATCGCCGGAATTGGCAAGAAGCTATGCAAGCTTGGGCGCGGGTATTGGATTTGTGCCTTTGCACAAGTTAGCCGACATTTACTGTGACAAGGCTTTACAGACACTTGATGATATTGACGATCTACCTACTAGATGCTACACGAAAACGGTTGTCGGTTTATACTATGGAGGTATGGGCCGATGGGAAAAATCACAAGAACTTATTACTGACGCCATAGGCAAATCAGAACAAATCGGCGATAGTCGCAGAAATAGCGATGCGCTAAGCGTACTGATCCCCATGAATTATTTCACGGCAAACTTTTCCGCGGGTGAAGCCCTAAGTCGTGAGCTATATGAATTAAATAGAGGAACACCATATCTCCACAACCTTTGCGAATCATTATATCTCTTGACCGGGTTTTTATTGGAATTTGAATATTATGATGAAGCCGACCAAACTCTTGGCGAATTTGAGCACATTCTCAGCGAAAATGAAGAGATATCTGACAAATTCTTATTAATGGGATTATGGTCTTTAAAAACAATATACTACTTGAGAAAACAAGAGTATCAGCAGTGCGCAAATACAGCCCTGGACATAATGCAGATTGCCTCAAAATACTCTCCTAGTTTTTTTTCATCTCTCATGGGATTTTCGTGCCCTGCAGACATATTTCTTTCTCTGTGGGAGTTAGGTTTCGGTTCCGACGAAATGCCTGTGAGAAAATACTGCAAAAAAGGACTTAGGCTGATAGACAAATTCTCCAATATTTTCCCAATCGGTAAACCTCGGGCGTTGTTATTAAGGGGTAGATTTTGCCATATTCAGAAGAAGTACGCAAAAGCGATGGCTCTGTGGACTACAGGTGCGGCTTTGGCGGCAAAGATGAAAATGCCCTACGAACATGGGTTTATTCTTTTTGAAATGGCAAAGCACCTCGATTTGAATAACCCGGAGCGCCGGAGGCAACTCACCGAGAGCATCTGCATTTTCGAGAATTGCGGGGCATCGTATTCGCTCAGCCTGGCAAAACAAGCGCTTGGAGAGCGATTCGATGTACGAGGATAGCTTGAGCAAAATCGTAGCTGAAGAGTTGAATCACCTTACTAGTCAACTTCAAAAGAAAGGCGAAGCTCTATTCACCCATGCAGTTCGCTGGATGAACTGTCAGGGGTAATCATATTCCCCAGCAGGGTAATCTCAAGTCCCACCCCCCTCGGTCGAGACTTTTGAATTCATAATTTATACGGTTTGCTGATT
>NZCE01000047.1 GCA_002688185.1 Spirochaetales bacterium | reverse complement strand
GGGCTGAAAACAGCCTATTGGGCGCAAAACATGGCTGCCAATTCCAAAATGCAGTCTGCGCCGGCAGCAAGTAGCAGTTTATGCGTCGGCTCTATAGAACGATCTTATATTGATCGGTAATCATGGTCTGTTGGTAAACCTTCTGTGTCGCTTCGAGCTCTATAACCGTGGCGTCTTGCACGGTGTCCTCCGATCCATCCAGAATCGGGCCAAGATCCACACCCTGCATGCCCTGCGGCTTCTCCACACCCGCAAAAGACAGCAATGTTGCCGGCACATCGACCAAGTTTGCCAAAGCCTGGACCGTGCCGCGCGCTTTCACGTGGCCCGGGCCGTAGATGAGCAGCGGAATTCGCTGATTGTCTTCATATGGAAAAAGACCTTTATGCCATAGACCGTGGTGCCCGTGGATCTCGCCGTGGTCGGTGGTAAAGACAATAATGGTATTATCGAGCATTCCGAGATCTTCGAGAACGGCGATGATTCTCCCCACACCGTGATCGATAAATGCCACCATCCCCAAAGTAGCTTGGAGGGCATCGAGCTCCTTGCCGGTTAAATCGATCCTGTTAAAGGCCGACGGGATTCCGTGCCCATCGTCAAAAGACCTCCAATTGCCGGGCACCGCGCCGCCATATTGGACGCTCAAATCTTTGCCAAAGCCGGTCTCATACGCCTGCCGGTAAAACGGTGGTTTGTCGTCAAACTCCCCGTCTCGGTGTCCCTCCAACGGCGAGACTTCATTCATCCTGACTGTTGAAAACCAGGGATCGGGACAGACGAACGGTTCGTGGGGATCCTGATAGCTCGCCCACGCAAACCACGGGGTATCCTTTGACCGCCGGCTCATCGACCTAATCCATTGAATGGGGTTGTCGGTAACCCAGTTGGTATCATGAAACCCCGCCGGAATATTCCACAATCCGGCCTGAGCGTGGTCGTGTTTTCCGTGCACATCGGGATACCAATCGGCATATTCAACCCCCGCATCCTCGAGGAACACGCGGTAATGCATTCCCGGCACGCCGTTGGTGGTATGACGGCGTTCCAGCTTTGCGCAATCAAACCCGATAAAGGGACCACTATTATTCCGATAAAAGCCAGCGGGAGGGGAATCAATTCCGGCGAAGTGACGCTCTTCATCCTCCCTTCGCACAAAATGGGCTTTGCCAAACAGGGCCGTCGCATTACCGGCATCGGACAACAGGTCGGCGATGGTGGGCCGCGGAAAGGGATCCACGGAAACGCCGATAGAATACCCGCGATGCACCGACGGGTATTGACCGGTGAGGAGTGCAAGGCGGGCGGGTGTGCAAATTGGGCAGCAGGTATACGCCCTATTGAAATGAACACCCTGACTACCAAGACGATCGAGATGTGGCGTATCGATACCGCGTATTCCGGCAAGTCCGAGATGATCAAAACGCTGCTGGTCAGTCGTAATTAGGAGGATATTCGGCAAGTCAGGTTTCCTTTTCTGTGTCCACGGAGAATACACTGAAGGCCTGCCCTTTTTCGGGTAATTTGTAAAGCCACTCGCCCGCAGGCGAGACAATCCCTCCCTGGCTCGAACAGCGAAGATGCTCAGGAGCGCAATTGTCCACGGTAGCAATATGCGCTTTTGCCGAGCGCCCTCGCATAAGCAAATTCGATTCGTGAAAGTTTCTCACCACGCGCCGTGAAAACTCGGTGTCGTTCCTTCCGCCGTTTACCGCGTGGAAAATGATTTTTGCGCCCATATTGGCGAGCTGCTGACTCAGGTGGGGATCCGGCATGGGCGTGCACGCGGGATTGGCCCACAGATCGTTGCAGATCAGCCCGCCGACGGGCACACCGTGAAAATCAAACACGTTGAGATCTGTGCAGGCGAAATAGGTTATCTCTCCCACCGATGGATCCGCCCACGATCCGCAACGGAGAATTTTGCTGTGGAATCCGAGATAATTTCCCGATTTATCGTAGAAACGGATCTGGTTGTAGCATTTTCCATCGGACTCAAAAAAACAGGTGCCCAACGCCAAACCCATCGAGTTTACGGTTGCCCTGCGCACTATTGTTTCCAGGGCCTCGGCCACTTCATCCCCGTCAAACTGATTATGATAGCCGCTGAGAGAGCCCTCAGGGGTGAGTAGAATGTCGGCATCGTGCTCGATTGCGTAGCTGAGAGCCTCGTCGATTTTTTCGAGATTGGCGGATATATCCGTAGCTACTTCAATCTGTGCAAGGCATATATTCATATCTCTGTTCCTCTAGGCCTGAGCGCCTCCAGGCCGAGCGTTTGCCCATTCCCTGAATACTGATAGCATAAGGTGGTAATTTTTTAGGGGCATACCAGGGAAAATCGTATTCGACGTACCATAGATATATCCTCCTCCGGGCGCACCGTGATTAAGGCAATAGAGGGCCGAGGTTTTGATGGCCTCATCGGGTCCCTCCTGCAGCAAATTACATTGAACGTTGCCCATGAGTGCAAGCTTGCCGTACGTTTTCCTCTTAACCTCGGCGATATCCACTCCGGCCATGGGGTCGATGGACTGGAGCACATGTGCTTCGAGGGAAACGATACTATCAAGAATTGGCATGATTTCGCCGTCTGTATGGATAAATGCAATAGCCCCGAGCTCCTTGACTCGATCCACCTGCCGTCTCCAATAGGGAAATATATATTCATCCATCTGAGTCGGTGAAATATAGGGGCCGGCATTAAATGCAATGTCATTCGGCATATAGATAAAGTCCGCTCCCGCATCGATCAGCTCTTCTATTTTCTCGATGGCATTTTGGCACATGGTCTCGGCGCCCGCATGCATCGCTTCCGGGTGCTCCATCGCATCAAGGGCAAACCGGTCCCAATCGTCTATATGCTCGATAGACCACACGCCGCTTCCCACGAATCCGCCGACGAGTATTTCATCGCCAAAACGTCGCTTTGCCGCCCTGACACCATCCGGGTCACCCCACGGCCAATACACCGAGAGGGCATCCCACTCATAAGTTTCGATTATCCGCTCGTAGATGTCCATGCAGGACTGGATGGCCCGCTCCTTTTCCGGCGATGACATGGTCGCCCAGCTGTCTCGATGGGGAAATTGAAGACCAAACGCCTCTCTTTCCAACTCGAACATCGCTTCAAAATGAGGTGGTCTGTCGGGCTCTTGAAACTGAATAGTTTTCAGAATTCGTTCTTTTCCTGTCATATCGTTTGGTTGCCGTATAGAGGGTAGCACACTCGAGGGTATGTTGAGAATTGCCGCGGCAATTCGTTTCGCACTCCTCGTTTGACACGGGAATTCCGCCCATCTATGCTTTTTGCAGGGAGGTGTGAGATGAGCCAAACCGAAACAGATCTTCCTATCGCCTATCGGATTCGTGGCCTCGAACAACGTCCGTTGGTGGGCGGCCCCGGTGAATATATAAGACATTTAGTCGAGGCGGGGTTTAACGTCAGCAACGTGTGGTTTCACTATTTACCGATACTCTCGGCATTGAGCATCCACACCGGCGAATCACTCGAGATAAAAAACGGAAACTCCATCCGGCTCCCTAGGCTCTTTGATCACGACACGGTTGTGCTTGAGACGAGCGCCCGTTGAGATGCGCGCCGCAACGGCGCATGAGCTGATGTACGCCCCTACAGATACGACATCGGCCTACCGAGCAGTCGGTCTGAGTGTATTTTCCCGTCACGATTCACGCTATTTCTAAAACGGGCAATCGCCTGCGGCCCTTCGAATCGGATGTGCGGCGCGGAGGTCCTCGGACGTTTTTTTGTAATCAGCCAGTTGAGAAGATCATCTCTGAGCTCTGAAACCTTCAGTTGATGGCCTGGTGCGAAAAAAAGGTTTCGCATCTCCCATGGATCCTGTCGCAGATTATACAATTCGCCAAATCCGTCCGGATACTCATCGGGAAACATCTCCGGCGGGTAATAGACTAGCCGATAATCGCCTTTTCTCACACTTTTACTAAAAGCAAACTCGGTGACGCCGATTTCATGGACCTCTCCGCTGCCTCCGTTCAGAAGATGAGACAAATCCGGCCCGTCAGCGGTTTCCAGCAGAGGCAACCCGGTCAACGAGCATAGAGTATTTGCCACGTCGACTGCTTCAACGATTTCAGTAACTTCTTTCCCGCCGGCAAAATGCCCGGGCCATCGCCAAATATATGGAATCCGGGTGATGGCGTCGGCACAAATTCCAGGCGCTTTCTCCATTAAACCGTGCTCACACGCGTAGTCACCGTGATCGGATGAGTAGATCAGGATGGTATCATCGGCCAGGCCGGCATCTTCAAGCCACTGCATCAGCTCGCCTACGGCATGATCGACCTGGCTCACGCACCCTAAGTATCCGTGGAGCTTTCTCATCCGTGCGGCCTCAAATGTCTTGGGCTCAAACAGCGCCCAATTGCCGGTCCGGAAGGCGGCGGCGGATTGAATCATGTGCGGAGCTTTGCCGCTCATATCATAGTCGGCGTTTGGCGGAAGGCTTATTGAGCTTTCATCGTAAAGTGACCAGAACGGCTCGCTTGGTACGTAGCGGGCATGGGGACGCGGCAAACTCGCCTGTACAAAAAAAGGCCGCCGGGCTTTTTGGGCGGCTCCCATTGCCGAAATCGCCTCCCGCACAATCCAAGCCTCAACAGAGTCTTTATATCCAAGGTTTGATACCCGGCCGTCAAACTGCTGCCCGGGTATGACCATCGGATCGGCGTCGTAGCCTGTTGCATCGTCGCGCAGATGGAATAGATCCTTATCTTTAAGGTACTCACTGTAGCCGGACACGCCGCCGATGCTGCAGTTCTCATACGTCTCTTGAAAATAATCGCAATCATCCTCAACCCAATACTCGGGACAATGGATCTTGCCGAATGCTGCTGTTGTATAGCCGTGGCCTCTGAATTGACCAAAGACCGACGGTAGTCCGTCCGGGTGCGGGCCGGATAATCCGTAGTAACCGTGATTCAAACAATACTGACCCGAGAGAAAACTCAAACGACTGGGAGTGCAAATAGGGTTTTGGGTTACCGCGTTTGTAAAGCGAACTCCCTCCTCAACCAACCTATCGAGATGGGGAGTCTTGACATCAGCATGTCCGCGGTGTCCCATCACCTTTGCGTTGTGTTGATCGGAGATGATAAACAAAATATTAGGTGCAGCGCTCATCATTTGCCCCCAGTTTGAGTAGGGGAATAGTATCAAACATAGAGCCGAAAATACACCTTGAAAATGCCCAATGGGAGCCGCCGAGGAAATTCTACGACCAATCGAGACCGTCGCACTCGCGTAATCTTAATTTTGATCTGCTTTTTTATGATTGCCGGGTATACCGGTTGCGCGAAATCCGGGAGAGCTGGGCGGAGGAACGTAGTCGCTATGCTCACCGCGGAGCAAAACGCGCAGCTAGATGCGGACCTTCTTGGTTACATCGTACAGGAAAATAAAACGGCATCCGTAACAGTGCAGACCGCCTCTTCTGCGGAGATTACCCAAAATGCCCTATCAATATTGGAAGGTTCCCAGCCGCCTGATGTACTTGCATGGAGTTCGGGCTCGGGTGAATCCGAGCTAATCGGAACTCCGAACAACGAGTATGTAACCCCATTGATAGACTTTACCATTGATTTTGGCGCTCCGACGGTAGATATTGCGCGGCGATCCGAAGACCGTTCAGACCTGTGATCGGTGGTAGGATTACCGTCGGCATCCACCTGCTGAACCGGATTTCCGGCCTCGTCGAGGAGCTCAACTTCAACGGCGACGATGCCGGAGTAATCAACGGCTTCACCCCGTATGGTGATGTCATCATTGAATTGAGTGCTTTTATACCCTTGGGGATTTTTGACGACCACCACCGGTGCGTGATTATCAAAATAGAGCAGCAGCTTTTTCTCGGCCGATTTGGTGGATGTATCCTCTATCTGAATGCGGACATCTCGTTCGCCGTCCACAAATGTTGCTGTATCGATTTCTACGGCCCACTGCACGGCGGCAGGATCAAAGGGAATATCATAATAAGTCTCTCCGCCGTCGGCGGATATCCGGAGCGCCGCCACCGTAATATCGTCGCCGAAAGAACCGCCTAGCTGCTGCACACCGGTGACGTATTGGCCGTTCGCGTGGCTGAGAATATCCACGACGGGATGTTCTAGAGTTCTCGAACAACAATTTTTAAGGAGACTGCATAAAAGACACCGATTTGGAAAATTTAGAACTTTTTGGTATTTATTCGGCGGACTTGTAAATTATTTTGTACTTTTTTCAAGGTGCGCATTTCAGAGATAAAATAATTCGCCCGCAAAAGCAAGCAATTTTTAATACAGTATACTAATCGAGTACTATTTCCAAAATTTCGTGGATCGGGACTTCGTGAACGTCAATCGTTAGCACACCGGCCTCAAATTGCCATGCCGCATCTTGGTTACCCGGTTGACGGAGCACTCGGGCGGGCTCCCCCGCAAGCTGCACTTTGACCGACACATCACGTGCCGGTGGGAGGGACTCTATCATCACCCTTTCAGGCATCAGCGTTTCCCCCGCGCCGCGGTTGAGCAGGTTTATGAGTAGGCGTCTTTTGCGCTTTCTCGCAATAAGCTCAATCTCAGGACCGGCTTTTAACGATATTTTCCAGTCAATATCCAAACCATCAATAAGCTCCCGCAGGAGTCGTCTAACGCCGGGATAATGCCTGAGTGAGTAATTCCAAAAGAAGGGACCGTGTATTGCGGTTACCGTGCCTTTTCCGACGGTCCTGCGGGTGATTGCCGGCCACGACTCGTCCCTGTCATCCGGCTCACGGCTGTTGAGCCTATATCGCAGAACTTCTGTAAGCTCCCCCGGCTTCACTGCGCACCAGCTTCCGGCATACGCCACGGATTCGCTGCCTGAGGCAAGGGCGAAAAATCTGTCATCACGGCCGCGGTTGAACTCATCGTCAAACGATGCGCCCACAAGCTCCGGATAGTCCGTGCACAGATGGCTGCCGCTCATAACAATATGCCCGCCGGCCTCAACATACCCGCGTAGCTGCGCAACCAGCTCTGCCCCAAGATGTTCCCTCTCCGGTACCACGATAAGCCTATATTTTTCTGTGTCTGCAGGCATAGATTCTTCTGTTATGAGATCGGTAGAAAAATGATTCTCCAGCAACGCGTGCAGGGCACCCTCCACCGGAGAGATGGTCCGGCCGTAGTTGAAGAGCGGATCGTTGTGCCGATAATACGAGCTTGCCGGATGCAGAACCGCCGCCTCTGATGCAGACGCAGTCTTAAAACAAAGCTCTTTCCGTTCTCTGGCAAAATCCCCAACTTCCGCATACACGTCGTGTTGCCATCCAACAAGTCTGCCGTTGCGCTCAGGCTGAACGTAAATCATTAGGCCCCCGCCGAGGGCGATAACCTCCGCCACCTCCTGTTTGAGATGCACGGCATTCTTACTCTGATAGATACCTTGGGCCTCGTGCCCGGGCGCAAATACAATGCTAAAGCCCCAGACCATCAAGTCCCAGCTCCTTCCCCGCCCGTCGAGCATCCTTCCTTCTAAGGCCGCGCGGTAGGATCCCCAATCATAGGTATAGTCGCCGCTCAGGTAATCCACCGGTGCGCTAATAGGCTCGGGTTGTCGAACGGTGTACATCCAATTGCTGCAAACGGCGCACTCTGGCTTTTTCTCATGGATCGCGTTAGCGTAGGCGGTAACATGGTCGACAAATTGTTGCCGGTGAAATGCGAGCCAGTCGTGCCACGTCTCGTCCTCCGGCTTTCTCGGCACGACCTTGATGCTCGTCTTTTCTCTGAACGCCTTAATGCAGCGGTTGCACCAGCAGGGCTTTGATCCCCAATTCTCCCCGTCAACCCAAAACCCGTCTACATCGTATTTTTCCACCAATTCCAGCATCTGCGGTATCATCAGCTCGGTAAGGTAGCCGCTCTGTCTGCAGGTAATACCCCGGGTGTTTGGTAGGCCGTTAGCTTCTATCTGCAGCCATTCAGGATGCAGAGCGGTAGCTCGCTCATCGATTACTCCCGAATAATGCATCCCCAGCTTTATACCCATTTCCTTGGTTACGGTTCTATGTATCTTAAGGGCGTCTTTTACCACCCCCGGCGATGTTGATCCAATATCTGTCGGCCAACTGGTCCATCCGGGATGCCCTTTACAATCACAGTGAATCCAGTCGGGTTTTATCTGCTGCATGCGATCCCTCAGGTGTTCTTCAGTCAATGCGGACCCGAGCTCGGTATCGTACCGCGATGCGTGCAAATCATAATGCATTCCAAAAAAAGCGTTGTCGTGCCAGGTTGCCATATCCGTCTCCTATTACAAAACAGGGTAGCCGACGCCGGCAACGGTGGTCAAGGCGGATCGGGTGTACATCGCTCCATGCCCTATGGTAGATTTTTCTCCTGAGGAGAAATCGCAGTATGCACACGGATCCCGAGGCCCCGAATATTCAGAACGTTCCTATCGCACGCTCATTGGAATCCGTTGAGCCATCGCGTATACGAGAATTGGCAAACATTGTTTTTGCTATGGAGGACGTGCTGCAGCTGCATTTTGGTGAATCCAACATGCCGACGCCTCGGTATATCAGAGACGCGGCCGTTGCCGCTTTGGATGAAGGATATCTCTTCTATACTGAAAATGCGGGTCTCCCGGGTTTGCGAGCCGCAATTGCCGACAAATATTCAGAAATCCATGATGTAACGATTGATCCGCGGTTTGAGATCGTGGTGACGGCATCCGGGGTGCAGGCTCTCAACGTGGCTATCCGTTGCGTGATTGATCCGGGAGATGAAGCGATAATATTGTCACCAAATTGGCCCAACGCTAAAGCCATAGTAAATATGTACGGCGGCCGCGCGGTAGAAGTTCCCTTTCTTACAATGTCGGAAGGATTTGAGATTGATTTTGAAGCCCTCGAGACTGCGATCAGTCCCCGTACGAGGTTGCTGGCCTATACATCGCCATCTA
Organism: Spirochaetales bacterium; assembly: GCA_002688185.1. The sequence goes on along the minus strand of NZCE01000047.1, from coordinate 7,629 downwards.
ATCCGCTGGGGTGGGCCGCGACTCTTGATGATCAGCGCCGGTTGCTTGAATACTGCCGGAGACACCGATTGTGGCTCTTAGCCGATGAGGTGTATGAGCGTATCTATTATAAAGGTAGCGCGGCGCCGTCTATCTTGCGGCTATGCACCAGAGACGATGCTGTAATTGTAGCTCAGTCGTTTTCAAAAACCTACTGCATGACAGGCTGGCGTCTCGGGTGGATCGTAAGCCGCGGAGATCTGGCGCACAAAGCGGCTCAACTCAACGAGTTTATTGTTTCTCATGCCGCCGCCATGGTCCAGCGAGCCGGGGAGATAGCTCTTGGGGGAGATGACCAGGAAATAATTGATATGGCGGAAGTACTGCATAAACGAGTAGAATACTGCTATAAGGCGATTGAAGAACTCAATTTAGTCCGGGTGGCAAAACCCGCCGGGGCATTTTATTTATTTCCACGGATCGAGGGCATCACCGATTCCTTTGCCTTTGCAAAAGCGCTTTTAGAAAAAGCTCAGGTGTCTGTCGCTCCGGGTATCGCCTTTGGAAAGGGCGGCGAAGGATCGGTACGGTTGTGCTGCGCTTCAGATTTTTCAGTTCTGGAGCCGGCCATGGAACGGATCAGGGCCTTTATAGAAGGGGAGTCTTACCTCGAGTAATTAAGCCTTCCCGTACCCATCGATAAGGAGAAAATTATGAGTAAGAATATCATCGACACACATACCCACTTTTTTGACCCCACCCGCTCTGAAGGGGTACCATGGCCGCCGGCAGACAACGAAATACTCTACAGGCCGACCTATCCAAAGGATTTTCTAGAGGTTTCGAGCCCCCATGGGGTAACGGGAACCGTTGTGGTTGAGGCAAGCGTGTGGCTCGAGGACAACCGGTGGATACTCGATCTGGCGGAGTCAAATCCTGTCATAGTCGGTTTTGTTGGTAATGTAGAGCTGTTCGCCGATGGTTTTAGTGACCGCATCGAGGGGTTTTCATCCAATCCTATCTTTCGCGGCATCCGACTGAGACGAGACGAATTACGTCCTGAGATGAGGCCAAAGCTAATCGGCGCCCTCAGAGAGCTTGCATCTAGAAGGCTCTCAATAGACCTGTTAGCACAGCCCGATGAGCTTGCCACCGTGGCGAGCATTGCAGATGCCGTTCCCGATCTCCATATCATGCTTGATCACGTTGCCCACGTAAAAATTGACGGCAATAAACCCGATCAACGGTGGATCGACGGAATTATCGCCTGCGGAAAACGTGACGGAATTTACTGCAAAGTCTCTGGACTTGTCGAGGCGTCTGTTACGCGCCCGGCGCCCGTCGACAGATCGTTCTACAGACCAACGATAGATGCCCTTGTGGACTCCTTCGGAATAGACCGGCTGTCCTACGGGAGCAACTGGCCGGTATGTCGCACAGCCGGAGATTACTCCACGGTTTTTGCAATACCCCGCGAGTATTTCCTAGGGCTGGGTGAGACGGAAGCCGATAAAGTGTTTCGCAAAAACGCCTTGGATTGCTACCGGTGCGTGGAGTCTAGGGCAAAATCTCGATAGAGCTCGGTCCAGATGTCGTCGGAAATCGGTTCAAAAAAAGCTTTCACATTCTGTTCTACCCGTGCAGGTCGGGAAAACCCGAGGACCGTTGAGGCAATTCTCGAGTCTCTAAGGCAGTATTGCAGATTCAGAGTGCCCAAGTCCACATTTCTCTCACGGCACCATTCCCACAACTGCTGGGCCTTGGCAATTAATTCCTCCTCCGTCTTGCCGTGAGGCCCTGACCGTGTTCTCAAATCTCCACTTGGATCGGCACCACCCAAAAAGCCGCGCACCATAATGGATGCGTTTATGATCCCTACCCCGTTTTCAATCGCAGGCTCGATTACCTCGGTGAGAGCGGATTGCTCAATCAAGTTGTAATCCCTGAACGTCAATGACACTTCAAACTCTCCGGTTTCAATGCACTTTCTATGGTGTTCATGGCTTCTGCAGCCAAGTCCAATTGCGCCGATCGTGCCGTCCTCCTTGAGCCTCTTTAGCGCGGAGAGGGCTCCTTGGGGAGCAAACACGGGATCGAGAGATTCAGGATCATGGACGAGTAGAATGTCGAAGTAATCGATGCCGAGGGCCTTGAGGCTTGTCTCGACACTCGCCATGGTGAAATCGTAGGAGTAATCATGAGGCCGAACACGAGTGCCGGTTTTTGTACAGATGATAAGGTCCTCCCGCCGGTTGCCGCGGGAGAACCACTCCTTCAAAGCAACGCCGATAAACTCCTCACTCTTCCCCCCGATATATGCGCCGGAGGTATCGATAAAATTCATGCCGCTCTCGAGCCCGCGAACGACCGTGGCCGCTCCCGTTTCCCCGTCGTATTCCCCGTAACCGGAATGCCCGAGCCAGGCGCCCCCAATACCCATAATGGTTACCTCGAGGCCCGTCTTTCCGAGGGTTCGTCTTTCCCAATTGCGCTTCTGCATACCGGCATCCTCCAGCTATGCACCATATCCATCATTTCGCAGGTCAGCAAGTCTGGAAACCCGCAATGTAATAGTGTACCGTATAGGACTGTTAGAGAGGTCACAATGCAGTTTGGATGTTGCACTACAATTGATCAGGCTGAAGCCGTCTCTGCCGCCGGATTTGATTACCTGGAAGCAGGTGTAACTTCACTCATTCCCGATCAGGACGATGCTGCATTTTCTCCCATACTCGCCCAATACAAAGTATCTCCAGTTCCGGTCCAGGCATTTAATCTCTTTTTACCCGGTGATCTGAAGGTCGTCGGTACGGAGGTAGATATAGACCGTGCCAAGATCTACATCGGACGTGCGGTCGAGAGAATTAAGCGGATTGGAGCCAGAACAGCAGTTATCGGTAGCGGAGGATCGCGCAGAGTCCCTGACGGTTTTCCACGCGATGAAGCGACAGATCAGATAATTCAATTTCTGGGTTTGGTGGCTGATGAGGCCGATAATAGCGGCGTTACCATTGCCATTGAGCCGCTGAATAAAAAGGAATCCAACATTATCAATAGCGTTTCTGAGGCCGCCTTTTTTGCACGGGAGGTTAATCGCCCATCCATGCGCGTATTGGCCGATTTCTATCATATGGATGAAGACGACGAGCCGTTGGAAACACTGATTGACAACAAAGATTGGCTGGCCCATATCCATGTTGCGGATAGCGCGCGTGGGGCACCCGGTAGCGGTCAATATCCATACACACGGTTCATCGAGCTACTTCGTCAAGCCGGCTACGACGGTATGATTTCGATTGAATGTCGGTGGGCGGATTTTAAATCGGAGGCCGGTCCCTCCGTTGCATTCCTGCGCCGAGCGTTTGCCTCGTAGCAACCATGTGCCGGCATCAGCAGACATGTGGAGAGGGCTAGAAGTTATTCAATCCCGAACGCAGGGCTGCAGCCGTCACGGACTACGACGAATAGGCTCTAAAGTCATCCGGGATTTCGTTTACACATACGGGGCGATTCTCTCGGGCTGAAAGGATTACGGCGAGGGTGCACCTGACCGCTTGGACGCCTTTTTCACAAGGATAGCGAGTTTCTTGATTGTCGATTAAACAGTCGAGGAAATGGTGAATCTGGCGAATGTGACCGGTACTATAATAAGAGATATTCGATTTCCAAACATCATCGCCCCCCTCATCAAAACGAAACGTCAGCGTGTTCCCGTTTTCCCTATGAAGAATGAGATGGGTATCCTCGCCTTGCCAGCTTAAGTTTCCGCCGCCTTCACCTAAAACCTCTATGGTGCCGTATTCGCCTGCTATCATGGTGCTGAATCCAAGCATATGATCATACTTGCCGTTCAGTCTCTCCGCTCTCATCCATACACCCTGGCAAGCTGGATCCTCGTGGCGCCACGTGATGATCGGTATATCCATCTCGGCGGATTGGTATGGATCATGAGCGGCTCCCCGTCGCTTACGCAAAGCATTGTTATCCGCAGTTACGGCGTATACCTGCCGAACAGGTGTATCGAGCATCAGATATTCAGCCGTGGCGAAAAAATGAACGGCGTGATCGAAGATCCACGGAAACTCCCCGCCTCCCGAGTGCACCGGATCGACCCGCCAGCTGCGATCAATAGAGAGGTCGCCTGCTCCAAGTCGTTTTTTTTCGAGCCATGCTCCGTGCCGCTGCCGCATCTGCAACGGGCGCCCGATTTCTCCCGCCTCGAGTAGCTCTCTCGCCTTTTGATGAGAGCTCAAGAATACGTAGGTCTCCCCTACCATGACCTTTACGTTGTTTTCCGCGGCGATCCGGCGTACATCCAACCCCTCGCCGGCATAACGGCAAAAAGGCTTTTCACAGTGCACGTGTTTGCCGGCTGCCGCAGCCCTGGCAGTCATGGAGCAGTGGAGATGAGTGGGAGTTGCGATGTCCACGACGTTGATCCTTGAGTCCGCAAGCATGTTGTCGAAAGAGACGTACGCTTTGGGTATACCATGTTCTTCAGCAAACGCTTCGGCTCTGCGTGCATCGATATCGCATACGGCAACAACTTCAGCATCTTTGTGGCTCAGGTAGCCTTTGAGGTGAGATCTCGCCGCCAATCCCAAACCGGCGATTCCGACTCTTGCCTTCTCCATTTTCATTTTCGCCCTCACTTTACAGACCGATACGATGATGTTCCGCCTGGACGGCTTCACACCAGTTACCGACGTTCCATGCCCCAAAAGCGCCGAGCCCACCCAGCTCATCCTCACCCGCATACACGGGAATGTGAATCAAACTCAAGCCGTCATATGCGTACGCATTTTTGAGAGCCGTCAACAGTTCCCCGGGCGTTGTCCCTCCCGAGATCCCATTGACACCTTTTACCGCCCGAGCTAGGGCCGGATAGTCGATCTCCACGGTGTCTGATGTTTTATAAGCCGAATGATACTGAGCATTCTGCAGGCCGGTAATGGCGCCCATTCGCCGATTGTCAAAAAGCACGATACATCCCTTTACGCCATGCTCGATTCCGTCAAAAAGGATCTGCGGATTCATGGTAAAGCTGCCGTCACCGGTAAAGGCAAACCCATAAACCGGCACATTCGCAAGAGCGCCGGCGAGCAGCGCGCTGACCGCAAATCCCATATATGATGAGCCGGTATCGCTATATGTCAAACCTTCCTCTTTATCCTCGACCACTTGAAAACCGTTGGCTTGCACGTCCCCGGCATCAAAGTATCGGGCAGCGTTTTTTTCTTTGGCAAAATCGAAGGCGATCTTTATCGCCGCGGGCTGGGTGAGAACCTCGTGCCCCCACACTCGGTCGTATAATACCGGGTATTCATAGCGTTTCTGCTTATAGCGCTGCCATTCTCCTTTCTTAGCTATATTTTCTCGTAGCCAATCTGAGGCACTTTCGGACGGCGCAAAACCTGCATCTTTCAAATGGGTGATCCATATCCGCAGATTTTGCTTTGCATCGCCAAGCAACATGACACTTCGGTTGTAGTGTCCGGCGTCCGTCAAATTGCTGTTGATATTTATGATTGTCTTTGCTCGCTTCCAGGCAGTTCCGGAACTGTCCCATTGGCATACGCCTCGCGCCCCGATGGCGACTACCAAATCTGCCTGTTCCATTGCGTAATTGCCGCATATTGAGCCTTTTGAACCGCCGACGCTCATAAACCGAGCTGAGTCGTAGGCTATTACACCGCTCATCTTTGCTCCGCTCACAATCACCGCATCAATAAGGTCGGCCAACTCCTCGATCTCCGAGCCGCATTTTTCCGCCCCGCCGCCGATTTTTATGGTGATTCTCTCCGAGTCGCGCGCCAATGCAATCGCCCTGTCGAATACACGGGAATCAAAAGATACGGTAGGGGGAAGAACCGGCAAATCAGGGATTTCGGCGAGATTGCATCGTTGAATCAGCACAGGTTGCACATTCATCGGCATAAGAAAGAAAAAGGGTTCCTGTCCGGACAGTGAAAAGACTGATGCCGCGCCAAGCCGGAGCGCCGAAAAGACCGACTCCGGTGTATGAACTTGGTAGCCTGATCCCATAGTTTCCACCATTCTAAGAAACGCGCCCTGGCGCGGCTTTGGGAGCTGCTGCATATTTGGGCCTTCATCGTGAGTCGTTATATCCCCATAGATATGGTATACGCCCAATCCGTTTGAGGCTGATACCAGAGAACCGGCGAAAGCGTGCAGAGCTCCCGGGCCAATTGAAGCAATGACCGCGCTGGTCTCTCCATACTGCCATCTGAGGACGCTTGCGCAATGGGCCGCCTCCACTTCGTGCCGCACTTGATAAAGTCTTGCAAGTCCGTGGTGCTCATAGATTGATATAATGTTGGCGATATCGGTATTCCCGTGGCCTAGGATTCCAATGTATTTGCGTACTCCCTGATTCAGGAGGCCAAGGACAAGGGCTTCAGACACTGACACGTCCTGAAACTGTGAAAGGCTCCCCTCAGCCAAAGCCGCGGGAAGCGAATGGTGTTCTGCAATTGCACGCGCCCGTTCGTGAACATCGCCATATCGGTTCATTTATGCCTCCAATTGTCTGCCTTGTGCTCTAGAAGATATGGAGTGCGTCGAAGCTTGCATTTTTGCCTGGAAAAGCGGAAAAAGCCGCTTCTAGTGGACTTCAGGCGCTTAAGATCCACGAGTTAGTGAAAACTGCAAGCTTCGACGCACTCCTAAAAAGATACGCGGTATTTAGAAATTACTAAACTGCAATGCTATTGATGCAAAGCGCAAGAAATCGGATCATGCGGCAATACTGGATAATCGGTGACGCTAAAGGGGGATAAAATGAAGGCATTAGTTATCGGAACCGGCAGCGTAGCACGGGCTAACTATTTGCCGGTCTTAGCCGCACAGGAAGATATACAGCTTTTGTATTATAACCGAACCAGGTCTCGGGCATCAGAATGCTCCCGATTATTTGGGGGAACCGTATATGACTCAATAGAAGCCGCCATGGAGCACACCCCCGATCTTATCTTCGTACTCACCAGTGAAACCGCAAGGGCGGAAATACTAAGAAAAATGTGCCGCCACAAGCCGCAGCGACTGTTTTTAGAAAAGCCACTGGTCGCGGAGGCAGGTCAGGATCACGTAAGCGAGGATGATTTTTTTATTGCTCGGGAACTGATGACGGAGGTGTCGGCCGCGAACTGCGAGACGGCGATGATATTTAACTATCGGTTCTTCGAGCAGTCACAACGGGCACATCGTATTATTCGTACGCGATCCTTCGGTGCCGTTCTCAATGTCACTGCATCTACAAACTACGCCTGCTGGAGCCATGTCATAGATTTGATGCATTTCTTTGTCGGTCCTATTGAACAGGTAAGTGCATCTGCCGGCAGACACATTCACAGTCACGGCCCGGGGGCCGCGGCGGACATCGTGGCAGCCCTGGGATTTGAGAACGGAGCGTGCGGGACCCTGCTCGGATCGTGGTCCCTCGACTTTGGGTTTCCCCTATTTGATTTTTCAGTTAATTGCGAGGGCGGTCGGGTTCACATGAGTGGACTAGATGGCGAGCTCGAAGTCTTTGATTACGGCAACGGTTGCCGGGAAACCTACAGCATCACTCACAACAGTTCCCGGTGGGATTGGTATAAAGCATCGTTTGAGAAATCAATAACGGCTTAT
>NZCE01000046.1 GCA_002688185.1 Spirochaetales bacterium | reverse complement strand
TCCCCTCCCAGGCCGTAACCTATGCTGAGCAGAATAATAGACTATGTCGCGTCCTTTGTCAAATACTATGCGGAAGGCCGTAAGTCATGTAGTAGTTGAATGTAATTGGAGACGGAAAAAACATTTGCCACCATTTTGTCGTCCAAATAGCTGAAGGCGCCGCCTCCAGCCCCCGCGTATGATGAGCTCGAAATGATATATTCGTCGATCATCGAATTTTGTCTCGAAAAGCACCACGCTGATGATGGGAAAAACTCAGGCTGCAACGTGTTGCGGATATGAAAATACAAGTTACGCTCGTTTATCGCATACACTAACCACGCTCTATAGGGCTTGATTCTCGCCTCCGGTTTCATAAGGGGATAATATGTAATCTGATCTATGCTGAGGCTCTTTGCGGTTGCCAAGTCCTGGTCTATGTGGCTGTGAGCTTGACCGTCTAGTCCAAAAATCAGATCAATATTGATCGTCTCAAATCGGCCGGATACATCTGAGATACACTCGATTATTTTTTCACCACTGCCGTATTTGTCTCTCCTGTTTAAGGAGGTGAGGATATCGTCTTGAAAGCTCTGCACGCCAATTGATAACCTCTTTACTCCGCCACGGACCAAAATAGCTATTACCTCATCGGTTAGATCCGCAGGGGTAGTTTCAACCGATATCTCCTCGATCTTCCACAGGCTATGCAAATGTGTGAGAATCTCATCCATCTCTTTTGGCAATATGGTCGGCGTTCCGCCTCCGATATATACTGTTCTAAACTCAAAACCCATTTGAGCATATCCGTCGAGCTCGTTGGAGAGCTGGTCAAAATATGCTTCACCAAGGTCGTCGTGCAGCTGCACACGGTTGAATGTGCAGAAGGAGCATAGCTCCCTGCAAAATGGAATGTGCAAATAGAGAGTAGCGGTGGCCGTATTTGGCCGGCAGTTGTGCTGCTTATCAATTGAAAAATCTGTGAGTCTCGTCATAAAGCGATGCATGTATCGTGCAAGCAGGTATTCTGTAATCATAGAGAAGTTGACTAGGCTTAAGGACGCTGTCCGGGGTCAAGATACATGAATTGCTTTTTCTGTGCAAACAACCCCGCCGATCGCGGTGCGATTTTTCAAAGGCAGATTGCTGAAGCAACACAGCAGTTTAGACCTGCTAAATAATTGAAAGAAAAAGAGGTCACGCGGAGAACGCAGAATTCTTAGAGAGAGGTGGATTAAGTGCAGCGGAATCATGAGGTATTATCGTCCCTATTAGCCAATTTAAATCGACAGCTATAAAAGAAGCAATAGACTGACTCGCTAATAATAAAATGGGGATATGGATCTCTGCGATCTCCGCGTGAGATCTGTCCCGACTCTGTCTTGATTCTTCTGGAATCGAAAAAGATCGCACCTACTTTGAAGAATCGCTGCACACGCCGTTGCACGCGCCCGTTGCACGCCCACAGTTTACAACGGGCATAAAGTAGACTATGATTTTATCATACCATAAGGAGCACGTAATGATCGCGTTTAAGGAATTAAAGGATGTGCTGCAGAAAACCGTCGAGTGGGAAAAGAAACTCAATGATCTCTACGATGTTGCATCGTTTGGATTGGTAAAGGACGATTCTAAAAAACTCATCACGTTCCTCAAAGACAGGCAGGAATCAAATCTCGAGATTCTAGAGGGAATAGACGTAAAGTCATACGGTCCGTCTGGGTGGGTCCGGTTCGCCGCTGATTATCGAGAGGATGAGCTCATCCCAAACAAGGTTATCACGCGGGAGTCTTCGCCCAAGCAAATTTTGGATACAATCCTCGAATACGGGGAAAAGCTGCGTGACTTCTACAAAATGATCTCGGAACACGTCGTGAGTGAGCGGCAGCGTGATCTATTTGATTCATTATCAAGGTTTAAGGAGGAACAGACCAACAGGATTAGAAATTTCGCTCGTTCCGGATAGCATAAATAAGCGATGCGATCGGAACAAAAGATAGAATCACCCGCATACGCCGACCTTGGCATAGTTATCAGATGGTTTGTTCGTTTGCGATGGGTGGCCATCGCGGGCGTTCTGGGAACAATCGTCGCGAGCAAATATTTGTTCGGTTACCAACTGCCATATAGCACTCTATATATTGTTTTGGCGCTACTCTTTGCAACAAATTTAGTATTCTCGCGGATTTCCCGCGGTTCAAACCTGGGTTTTGCGGCCCGAAAAGCTTTTGCCGCTCAGTTTCATTTTCACGTGTGCGCAGACTATCTTTTTCTGGCCCTGTTAACCTATCTTACCGGTTTTCTCCAAAATCCATTCATCTACTTTTTTTGCTTCCACATCGTATTGACGTCGTTCATATTCCCAAAACGCACTGTCTATTTCTATGTTATTGTTCTCGGCGTCTTGCTTTTTCTGATTTCTCTCGGAGAATACACAACTGTTATTCCCCACTTCCATTTGGGCGAATTATCAGGATTCAATGCGGATGAATGTATTATGCGTATTCCTGTCCGCTTTATTGGACTCATAATCATGGTGGGCATTACCGGTTATCTTATTGTCAACATAAAGGAACGTCTTGAGGCACGGGGCCAACTGGTGGAGCTCGAGCTCGATAAGTACAGGGGTCTGGACCGGGCAAAATCTCAGTTTATCTTGCAGGTTACCCATGAGCTGCGGGGGCCGGTTGCGGCGGTAAGGGGCTACCATGAGATGATAATCAAGGGAATTACCGGTGAGGTGCCGCAAAAAACCCGAGATGCCCTAACTAAAGCTAATCGGAGGACTAGAAATCTTCTTACCATAATCGATGAGATGCTCGATTTTGCGTACATGAAGTCCGAGGAGGAGGTGAAACACGCGTCCGTGCCGGTGAATCTGAAGGACGTTATTGATTACAACGTTGAGCTTTTTAAGCCCATGGCAAGGCAAAAGTCAGTTACATTGCGGGGAAACGTGCCCAAGGAGCTCACCATTGTATCGAGCAGAGACCTGATGAATATCATCCTCGGGAATTTGATTACCAATGCGATAAAGTACACGAGTTCCGGCGGAACGGTTTCAGTTTCTGCAGAGCCGGAGGGAAGACAGATCCACCTGCAAGTCGTGGACAATGGGATGGGGATACAGGGAGACGAGATCGGCAAGATATTTGAGGAGTTTTACCGCACACGCCGTGCACGAGAAATCGAAAATGACGGAACCGGGCTTGGCCTTTCGATCGTACAAAAAGCGGCAAATCTGTTACAAGGTCGAATTTCGGTGTATTCTGAGCTGAACAAAGGTACGAGATTCCATATTTATCTTCCGTTGATGCAGGCGGAAGAAGTATAGAAAATAGGAGCAAAATTATGTCGAAGGGCAAGGTGCTGATTATTGACGACGACCGAGATATCATTGAGACCACCGGCGCATTGTTGGAGTACGAAGGCTTTGAGATTCATTCTGCAGAGAGTGTAGAGGACGGAATAAAGCTGATCGACGCGATCAAGCCTGACGTTATTCTACTCGATATAATGTTCCCTGAGAAAAAAACAAAAGGCTTTGAAGCGGCAACGGAGATTAAAGAAAAGCACCCATCTTTGCCGATTCTGGCCTTCTCCGCTATTAATCGTGAGTATGCATTTGACTTTGCTAAGGAAGATATTAAGGCCGACGAGTTCATTAACAAGCCGGTCGAGACTGAAAGACTTGTTGAATTGATAAACAAATATATTTCTTGAATCCTCGTATAAGACCACCGCAATATTTGGCGCAAACATGAAAATCGCAGTCCTGCTCTCCGGTGGCGTTGATAGTTCTGTAGCCCTCCACCTGCTACGGGAACAAGGACAATCTGATATCGAGGCCTTTTACCTAAAAATTTGGCTGGAGGATGAGGTCCGCTTTCTCGGCGACTGCCCATGGGAGGAGGACCTAAAATACGCGCGAACGGTGAGCGAGATGGCCGGCGTCGGTCTCTCCGTGATTTCGTTGCAGCGTGAATACTATAATCAGGTGGTGAGCTATGCGCTTGCGGAGCTCAAGAAGGGCAGAACCCCGAGCCCCGACATCTTCTGTAATCATCGGATAAAGTTCGGCTTGTTTCAAAATAGAATTGATCCGAGTGTTGGCAAAATCGCCAGTGGTCATTACGCGGTGCTAAAAAGACACGCGGGGCGTTATCTGCTCGCGCGATCACCCGATCCAGTAAAAGATCAGACATATTTCTTGTCGCATCAAAACCAAGGTCAACTCTCTAGATCGCTTTTCCCTATAGGGCATCTAACAAAAAAAGACGTTAGAGACCTGGCTCGCAAATACAAACTGCCAAATAAAGACCGTAAGGACAGCCAAGGGATTTGCTTTCTCGGCAAGATACGGTATCCGGACTTTGTGCGTCATTATTTAGGAGAAAAACCCGGGGATATAGTAGACCGCGAGACTGGCCGGATACTCGGTACGCACAATGGCTATTGGTTCCACACCATCGGCCAGCGCCAGGGATTGGGGCTAGGAAACGGACCGTGGTATGTGAGCGGCAAAGACGTCGAGGCAAACCGGATATTGGTAACCCACGGGACGAGGGGAAACCTGGCGGAGACAAAAGCATTTACCGTTGGAGATCTCCACTGGATATCCGATCCGCCTGAGCACACACGGCTGCATATAAAAATCCGCCACGGCCCTGCGCTTATACCGAGCAGAGTGTCTCACATTGACTCAGGAAGGATGGGAGTAGAAATGGACTTCCCGGACAGGGGTGTGGCGCCGGGGCAATTCGCCGTATTCTATAGTGGAGAGATTTGTTTAGGAGCCGGAGTCATCGAGACCCGGCATAGGCGAGAACGCTGACTTTCCCTGCAATAATCCGCGCAAGCCGCCCAAAAGTCTCTGTGATTTCATGATTCGGGTGAGTGATGCAGAAAGGCTTTCCGAGATCTGACTCGCGCGGAATATCCGGGTGCAGATCTATTGAGCCAAGATAGTCCACCCCAAACTCCTCTGCTATTAATAATCCGCCGCCGCGGCCAAATATGTCACCGGACATATTCTCAATGACGCCAAGTACGGGCACTTCAAGACGGTTGAACGCGGCAAGTCCTCTGCGAGCATCGCTGACGGCGATTTTTTGCGGTCCGGTGACGACAATTCCTCCCGTCAGCGGCACCAGTTGCGCGAGGCTCAGCTGAGCGTCTCCGGTTCCGGGTGGCAAATCCACCACCAAATAATCCAGCTCGCCCCACAGCACCTCCGAAAATAGCTGAGAAATGGCCGAATGCAGCATCGGGCCCCGCCACACAAGGGCTTCCGATTTTGGCACTAGGAATCCCATGCTCATCAATTTTACTCCGTGGGCCATTGCAGGAATCAGCTTTCCGTTTTTCTGAGCCGGAGGCTCATTCACACCCATCAAGAGGGGGATATTGGGGCCATAAATATCGGCATCGAGGATACCGGTTTTTGCGCCGTCTTGCGCAAGGCTGACAGCGATATTGGCCGAAACGGTGCTTTTTCCCACTCCGCCTTTTCCGCTGCCGACCGCCAAAATGTTCCTGATGGGCAAATTCAGTTTTTCCTGTATTCGCCCATCGCTGCGCACCCGTGAGTCAAAATTGACGTTGATCTTCTGTACCTCCGGGATGTGCGAACGCACAGCCTCCTCGCTCTGCTCCTTCATAGTGTTCTTCAATGGGCATGCAGGCGTCGTGAGCATGATGGTGAACTCGACGTCGTTCCCATCGATCCTTATATTGCGTACAAAGTTTAGGCTTATAAGATCCTTGTGGAGCTCCGGCTCAATAACCGTACTGAGCGCCTTCTCAACGTCCTCTTTCCGTATCTCCTTTGGCATAACTGTACTCCTCGGTTTGTTGCATCGCCTCAAACTGCTCCCCGGCGTGGTAGGAGGATCGTACGAGAGGCCCGGACTCACAGTAGGTAAAACCGCGATCTAACGCCTGGCGCCGCAGCTCGGCAAACTCATCGGGATGCCAATATTTCTCTACCGGCATGTTGGTCCTCGATGGCTGCAAATATTGACCGATATTAAGCATATCAACGCCGAGACGGCGTAGATCATCCATCGATTCCAGCACTTCTTCATTGTTTTCACCCAACCCAAGCATAATGCTGGACTTGGTTATCCGTTGCTCGTCGATTTCCTTGACGATACGCAGGAATGCCAACGACCTGTCGTATTCAGACCGTGATCTCACCTTTGGTGTTAATCTTCTCACCGTCTCAATATTGTGGCCAAGAATTTCCGGCTTGCTCTGTACGAGAATATCAATACTAACTCTATCCGCCGCCAGATCCGCGGTTAGCACCTCCACCGAACAGTCCGGCGCCTCGTCATGTATGGCACGAACGGTGTCCGCAAGAACTGAAGCTCCACCATCTCTGAGATCGTCTCGATTTACCATGGTAATAAAAGCGTGGCTAAGTTCCATGCTCCGGACCGCCCGGGCAACGCGATACGGCTCAAGTCTATCAACTTCGCTCGGTTTGCCGGTCTTAACATCACAAAACCTGCACCGGCGGGTACACACATCACCGAGTATCATAAACGCAGCGGTGCGATGCCTTCCCCAGCACTCATGAATATTCGGACAGCTTGCCTCTTCACATACCGTATGAAGTTGTTTTTCCCTAACGAGATGCTTGAGATCTTTGTAATTTCGATTTGGATTAAGCCGTATTTTGAACCAGTCCGGCTTTCTATTAAAACTGTTTTGTTGCACGCTAAAAAGGGCTCCTCGCTGTTTGACTCCACTAAAAAATGCGAAAGTCGGCCGACCCGATAACTTACTTCCGCCATATGCCATCGTCAACTCAAACGGAGGACTAGGCTACACCATATGGCTCAGAATATTTACTAATACAGTTGCTGAGTCTTGACCGGATGTGCCGATTCACCGTAAATTCTTAAGCATACATATCGGGGTGCTTTTCATTGCGAAAGGCTGAGATTACACCCTTGAACCTGACCCGGATAATGCCGGCGGAGGGAATGCACCATGACCGGGATACCCGCCAGTGTTTTTACTTCTCAAAGAATGGAGCACCCGATATAAATCCGCAAGGAAATTGGGAGAAAAAAATGCTTGGAAAAAAAGCAAGGACCGCATTATTCCTGCTCCTTTTGATCTGCATTGTTGTTCTTCTCGGGTTCGGAGGCCAGGAGCAAAAACTTAAAAACGAGGAATCAGGGCAATACGATAAACTCACCATCTATAGCTATGACGCCTTCCCGGAAGCCCTCGAGGAAAGCATTCGTAACCATTTTGCCGGAGATGAAACTCTGTCAGTAGAGCTCATCCGGTTTGAGGATACCGGTGGACTGTTTAACCAGGTCTATTTGGAGAGAATGGAGCCCGTGGCGGATGTGGTGATTGGCCTCGACAACACCTATCTCTCGCGGATTCTTGAGGAAGAGATCTTCCAACCGTATGAACCGGCGGATCTTGATTTAATAAATCCGGGACTGCTGGTTGACGGCGGCTACAGGGCTATCCCCTTTGACTATGGTAGCGTAACGCTAAATTATGACAGCGAATTGCTGGAATCCCCGCCCGAAAGCTGGGATGATCTGGTGGACCCGAGATTCAAGGGCCAGATTATCCTCATGAATCCGGCGACATCGTCACCGGGCAGAAATTTCCTCTTGTTTACCATTGTGGAGTTCGGCGAGGATAAATACCTCGAGTTTTGGAAAAACCTCAAGCCGAATATTCTCACCGTTACGGCCGGATGGTCTGAAGGATACGGACTGTACACTCAAGGCGAAGCGCCGATTGTGCTGAGCTACGATACGAGCCCGGCGTATCATCTTCATTACGAAAAAACCGACAGGTACAAGAACATCTTTTTTGAAGGAAAGGCGTATGCTCAGATAGAGATCGCAGGCATCACCAATGGCGCAAAAAATGTAAATGCAGCCCGGATGTGTATCGATTTTATCGTTTCAAAAACGTTTCAGGATCTCATCCCCCTTAACCAAATCATGTATCCGGTGAGGTCCGACGCTGAGTTGCCTGATGCGTTTATCCAATCCGGGAGTGCTGAAATAATCGTCAATATGAATGAAAAGACTGTGGCGGAACGATTTGATGGCTGGCTTAGGGGTTGGGAGGCGGTGATGCGGTGATGCATGAAACTTAATCGGCCTGCGCTGGATCGACACGCGGCAACATGGGTCGTCGGTGTCCTTTATGGACTTTTCCTTGTGGCGCCCATCGGATTCTTTCTGTTCGGAAAAGCTGGGCTCAAATCTCTATCAGTTGACCGATATGTTGCCTCAGATCTGGCAAGAACCGTGGGTTTCACCGTGTTCCAGGCGTCCCTCTCATCGATTGCATCCGTACTTTTAGCCCTGCCAGGTGCTTATCTTGTCTCCCACGTTCGCTTTCCTCTGAGGCGATTCGTCCAGTCGGTGTCCCTCGTACCGTTTGTACTGCCGAGCATCATCGTGATTATTTGTATGATCAGCTTTTACGGTAACTCAGGCGTGCTGTCCCGGCTTCTGAATCTAAAAATCCGCTTAATTTACAATTTTTCGGGGATTCTAATCGCTCACGTATTCTATAATTACGCAATTGCACTCCGGATAATCGGAGAAGGATGGTCTAGAATCAGCCCACGCTACAGCGAGACTGCCATGAGTCTCGGCGATTCAAAAGCAGGCATCTTTTTCAGAATTACACTGCGGCTGCTCCGCCCCACAATACTCTCCGCACTCATTCTCATATTTATCTATTGTTTTATGAGTTTTGGCATAGTGTTGGTATTTGGCGGCATTCGATTTTCCACGCTGGAAGTCCGAGCGTATCAGGAGATGTTCATAAAACTCAACTACGGTAACGCCGCCTTGTTTGCAGTGGTTCAATTATTGATATCGGTGTTCTTCTTTTATCTCGTTTCGAGATTTATTACAAAAGGGCAGGCTGCAAGACGCAACACCAGCCCAATCTCCCTCGTAAAATTTCAAGCCCTGTCTGCCCAAGCAAGGATCACCACGTCAATCTACTGGGTTTTTGTCGGAGTTTTTTTGATAGGACCACTAATAAGCATGATTATGCGATCCGTTGTCTCAGGCGGTGAGCTTTCAGGACTCGCATATCGATCGCTCTTTGTCCCCGGATCTTCCAGTCGAGACGTTCGGGCGCTCATACGGAGCGACGTTCCAACCGTAATATTCACCAGCGTCGGAATTGCCTTGGCTTCGGGGAGTATTACTTTTGTCTCTGCTTTCGGCCTCTCATTGGCGCTCAAGGGCCGACGCAACAATACTTTGCGAAGTTTCGTCATGTTGCCAATGGCAATCTCGATGGTGACACTCTCTATTGGGCTTCGTGTTTTCTACGGCAACGTGCTGTCCTTTAAGGTGCTTGTCATCATAGGGCAGTTTTTTCTGGCCTTTCCCCTGGTTTTTCGACTAACAGATAACGTCGTGGGGAGTATGAACGTATCTATTATAGAAACGGCGCGTAGCCTTGGCGCCGCGGGTTTTAACCTAATTCGAACTGTATACTTTCCAATCCTGCGCCGGGGATTGGCAAACGCATACGCCTTTGCAGTAGCAATCACTTTCGCGGACTTTACCATTGTTATCAATGTAGGGCGGGGCCAAATTGCCACGTTTCCCGTAGCTATATATCGTCTTATAGGATTTCGGAGTTTTGATTTGGCGCTGGCGTTGTCGTCAATGTATATTGTTATCTGTCTTGGTTTATTTCTAATAATAGATTATTCCTCCATGGGCAAAGGTGAGATCATTGAGGGGCTAATTACCAATGGATAAGCCTCTGCTTGAGTTGAGGACGGTTGCCAAGCAATATATAAGCTTTCATCTCGAGGTTAGCCTCTCTATCCGGCCCGGAGAGTTGGTATCGATCCTCGGGCCTAGCGGAAGCGGCAAAACCACCACGCTGCGGGTTATTGCCGGGTTTGAAAAACCGGACACGGGAAAAGTCTTTTTTGAAGGCCGCGATATCTCTATTCGGGATCCATCTAAGCGGAAATTTGGATTCGTCCCGCAGGACTACATTATGTTTCCCCACCTTGATGTTGAGGGAAATGTTGCATATGGGCCCAAAGTGCAAAAAACCGATCCAAAGGCCGTGAAAAAGCGGGTGAGCGAGCTGTTGGGAGTTGTGGGTTTAGGAGGCTACGCTCGGCGAAGTGTCCACGCTTTATCAGGCGGTGAAAGGCAACGCGTTGCCATCGCGCGCGCCCTTGCCATAAATCCGGGACTGCTCCTGCTGGACGAGCCGTTTTCTGCCCTCGATACGCCTTTGCGCCGAGAGCTCCGGGAAGAAATCCTAAATATAAAAAGAGAGCTCGGCATAGCTATTCTCTTTGTAACTCACTCTCAGGAAGAGGCTTTATCCATATCTGACCGAGTGCTTGTTATGAGAGATGGTGTAGTTGTTCAGCGAGGCGCGCCGTCGGAGATTTTCAAGCAGCCAACGGACGACTTTGTCGCTCGTTTCGTTGGCTCGGCAAATCTCCTTCCTATAGTCTGTATGGGGAAGGGCGATCGGGGGCTTATGGTGCAGGGAGAGCGGGTGTTTACTGTGGAAAGCACAAAGTCTTTGCCCAAAGGTGAGCACGCAAAGCTTATGATCCGTCCCCACTGCCTGTATTTTGCCGGCTCAACCGAAATGAATGCCATTCCCGCAACCATTCGCCGTCGGCAATTCTTTGGACACTACTACGAGTACACATGCCAAACACCCGGGAGCTCGCTGTCAGTGGTTGGACCGGAGTTTCACGAAGTTGGCGATGATACATGGATTGCATTCAGGCCCGCCGATGTAGTGCTACTCCCAGAAAAAAAGCCATAGATCCTAATAGGAGGACCGCCACTGCAAAATAGGCGTCTGACCTACGTAATTTCCGGGGATGTGGCCTTAGAGATTCACTGTAGCCTCTCGATTCCATGGCCGCGGCTACGCCGTCTACCCTCCTAAAAGCTCGTAGGATGAGAGCAAAAGAGATTCCACTGATGGCCTTTAGCGGGTGTCGCCTGCTCGAAAGTGCGCGCGCCCTCTGCGCATTTCGAATATTAGCAGCTTCGTCAAAAAGCAGCGGAATAAATGTCAATGTCAGCATAAACATCGTTGCCGTCCGTACCGCTGGTACGAACGGGACGTAGTGTAGCGCCCACATAACCGCGTCTCTTATTGCTCTCAACTTAGTTGTCGAAATAAAAATGAGGGATGCGGCCACAACAAATGCCATTCTGCCGACGTAGAGCAGGCCGTCAAAAAAACCGGGCGCACTAAAGAGTATGCGTCCGGCGCCGTTATTTACCTGGAACTTGCATGATTTCACCAGGATTATCAGCGCAAAAAGGAAGGCAAAAGCCCTCAGTTCCCTCGCCAACGTAATCCCGGGAATCCTCATTAATGGAAAACTCACCAGAATGGCAACGAGCAAAGTTGAGACGCCCGCGCTTTTGACGTACATGCTGCATACAGTCAGAGAAATAAGGCCAAACAGTTTCAATCTGGCATCTGACCGATGCAAAAGCGAAGTACCTGCGACGTATCGGAATGCTATCTCAGCCACGTCATATCACCGATTTTCTCTCCGGGTGCCATTCCCCGGATTCCGAACTCCTCCACCTGATCTATTACCGCCGCGGGATTTCCATCAGCCACTATCGACCCGTCGTCCATGACTAGAAGGCGGGTTGCATGGGCAACCACTTTTCTGATGTCGTGGGTGATTACGATGATGGTGTGGCCCTGTTTATATAGCAATATCATGGCATCCAAAATCATACTTACCCCCGGAAGATCGAGACCGGCGAACGGTTCATCGAGGATGACGATCTCCGGTGCCATGGCCATGACGCCGGCCAGCGCCACTTTCCTCTTTTCCCCGCCGGATAAGAAATGCGGTTGCCTCTCCGCAAGATGAGCAATGCCGAGGTTTTTTAATGCAACGCACGTCCGGTCAGAGACCTCATTTAGAGAAAGCCCGAGGTTTTCGGGACCAAATGCCACATCGTCTTCAACTGTCTGGCCAAGTAACTGTTGCGCAGGCTCTTGAAAAACGAGTCCGACCTTCTGCCGGACTAACTGGAGGTTCTTCTCCAGGGCCGCGCCCCGATAGCGTACCGTTCCAGAAGTGGGTTTGAGGAGTCCATTGAGATGCAGCATGAGCACGGTTTTGCCCGAACCGTTTTTCCCTGCTATCACGACGAACTCGTTCTTGCTAAAGGAAACCGAAACACCGCGGATGCCGTCGGTACCGTCGGTAAAGGTGTGACAGAGCTGCTCCGTTGCGAGTAATGTCATGAGAGCGACGGTGGGTCTGTCTCCGCTTTTCTTGGGTTCGCCAAAACCTCCGGATAGCTTTTCTCCAAGAGACGCACAACGAGAAAGGCCGCAACGACCTTAGCCGCGTCGCCGGGCAAAAAAGGGAGCATACCGATGGTAAAGGCTTCCGGCCAGGTTTTCTCCAGGGCAACCTTGAGCCACGGAACGCCGGCGACATAGATAAGAATCGCACCGGCAATTAATCCGAGAATGCATGAGAGATTAGTCCTTTTTTTCCACGTCACAATGATTCCGGCAAGGACGCCGGCCGGCAGATAGCCTAGCAGAAACCCACCGGTAGGCCCACGCAGATAGGCCAAACCACCGCCGCCTGCAAAAACCGGCAATCCTACTATGCCCAGCAAAAGATACAGAGCGATGGATGCACCTCCCCATTTGGCTCCCAGGACGGCGCCCGCTAAGATTACAAAAAAATTTGACAATACTATCGGAACCGGGCCGATAGGTATGCGCAGATATGCGCCAACGACAATCAGTGCTGCAAAAAGTGCTGAAAATACCGGCATTCTCAAAGCTTTCATTGTATTTACGTCCATAATAATTTGCTGCGGAAGGTATATTGTTATCCGCGATTCACTCAACCAACAGATAATACCCCGATGGAAACCATTTGTCAAAAATTGTCACTTGACTGAGCCACCGGGCCGTGCCACTGTGTGAAACATGAATGAGCTGCTTTGGCTCGTCATGCTTGTGGTGAGTTTTGGAGCAATTCTCGCCGGCTATCGGCTTTTCGGGAAAACCGGTCTGTATATCTGGGTGCCGGTGTCCGTCATCATTGCAAATCTCCAGGTGGTAAAGACCGTTGAGCTTCTGGGCATGACGGCTACCCTGGGAAATATCGTCTACGCGACCTCGTTTCTGGTAACCGACATCCTCAGCGAGAATTACGGCGCAAAAGAAGCGAGGAAGGCGGTATATATCGGTTTTTTCGCTCTTATCGCAATGACGTTTTTTATCAATTTTGCTCTGTTGTTTGAGCCGGCGGAGGAAGACTTTGCCCATGAAAGCATGACTACACTTTTCGGGCTAATTCCAAGAATAGCCGGTGCGAGCTTGACGGCTTATTGGTTGTCACAACTCCACGATGTGTGGGCATATCAGTTCTGGAAAATGCGCATTCCTTCAAAAAGGCACATCTGGATCCGCAACAATGCCAGTACGATAATCAGTCAAATGCTCGACAGTTTGATATTTACCATCATCGCTTTTGCGGGGGTGTTTGAAGTGCCTGTGCTTATCGAAATAACGGCCACCACGTATCTCCTCAAGTTGGTCGTAGCCGTGGCTGACACGCCCTTTGTGTATATTGCAAGGTCATGGAGAGACAGAAAAATACTACCAGAACAGAAGTACACGAAAACCCCTGACGATGGGTAGGAGCCGTGATGCTTGACAGTTTAATGTCAAGGAAATACATTGATAACCGATGTGAAAGCGCTGCCGATATTAAAGAAAAAAAATGGAAAACCTTAACGAAAGGAAGCGCGAAATCCTTCACATGCTGGCCGAGGATAGTGAAATCTCGGTAACAGATATCAGCAAATCGCTCCGTGTATCTACGGTAACAATAAGAAGTGATCTAAGCAGCTTGGAAGAGAACGGTTACATAGTCAGAACTCGCGGCGGCGCATTGCCGGCGTTTCATAAGAGTATCCTTGACCGTCAGCGAACCATGATTCATGAAAAAATGCGGATTGCAAAAGGCGCCGCTTCATTGGTAAAGGACGGGGATACGATCATGGTAGAGGCGGGTACCACCACGGCGTTAGTTGCCAGATTTTTGCTCGGAAAGCGGGACGTCCATGTCGTGACAAACTCGACCCTCCTTCTGCGCTACGGGCGGACAAATCCGTCTTTGAATTTGACGGTGACCGGCGGTGAGTTCAATCCGATGACTGAGTCGTTTGTAGGTTCAATGACCCTTCGCGAGCTCGAGCAATTCCATGTGCGGCTCGCTTTCGTTGGCACGGACGGTTTTAGCATAGAAAATGGACTCACTACACATCTATCGGAAGGCGCTGAAATTGTGAGAATGATGGCGTCAAGGTCCGATGAAACTATACTACTCGCAGACTCCGGCAAGTTTGGCAGAGCCGGATTTGCCCGTGTGATACCCCTGGAGGAGATTGATGCGATTATTACCGATTCGAGCATGGGAAAACAAGATATCGATCTCGTAGAAGGCCTTGGTATAAAAATCTATGTATCGTAAACGCCTATTTGGTCACGAGATTGAATAAGGATGCTATAGAAGGAGTTAAGGTAAATGGCAAAAGCAATAGTGATGCCCAGACAGGGAAACACTGTAGAATCCTGCATAATACTCGAGTGGAAGAAACAGGAAGGAGATACGGTCGCAGAGGGTGATGTAATTGCGGAAGTAGAGACCGACAAAGCCACCTTCGAGGTTGAGGCGACGGCCGCAGGAACGCTGCTTAAAGTTTTTTTTGCCGAAGGTGACGACGTCCCTGTCCTAACACCTATAGCAGTTGTGGGAGAGGATGGAGAGGACTTCAGCGGCCTTGCCCCGGAGAAGTCTGAAAGTGCGGCAAGCCCTCAGACCCCTATGGAGACGGCGAAGGTCCGGGAATCGGCGGAGCCACAGACTGCTGCCCGGCAAATTGCCGATGGCGGCGACGGGCGCATTGCCATCTCGCCGCGTGCCCGCAATCTTGCCACGGGCAAGGGTTTGAATATCAATCTACTCGAGGGGAGAGGTTCCGGCCCCGGCGGTCGGATTATCGAGCAGGATGTCAAGGACTATCTCATCGCCGCACCGCAACTAACGCCGGCCGCAGTGGCTAAATTGGCAGCCGGAGGAGTAGTCGCACCTGAGATCGGCACGGGAATCGGAGGGCGAGTTCTCAGCTCGGATTTAAACGTTGCGGACGCAGTTGCGAGTGCAGCAGCGGACGCAGTTGCGAGCGCAGCGGCGGACGCAGGCGCAGGGCTCGAGTTCCCCGGACCGCTTGCGCACCGGAAACTCAAAGGCGTGAGAAAGCTCATTGCAGAGAGGATGCACGCATCCCTCGAGACTACCGCGCAACTCACCCTCCATGCCTCAGCGGATGCCCGGAGCATTTTGGGCTACCGCGCAAAGCTCAAGGCATCCGCAGAGGAACTGGGTTTGAAAGATATTACTATTAACGATTTGGTGCTCTATGCCGCCATACGCACCCTTACGAGATATCCTGCCCTCAACGCCACGTTTGTCGATGATACTGTCACCGAATATCACCATGTTCATGCGGCGTTTGCAGTCGATACCGATCGCGGGCTCATGGTGCCTGTGGTTCGATTTTCAGAATCTCTCAGTCTCCGTGGACTAGCCGCGGAGACCAAACGATTAAGCGGCCTGTGTCTCCAGGGAAACATAAATCCGGATGAGCTTTCAGGTGGCACTATCACGGTCACAAATCTTGGTGCTTTAGGCGTAGAGATGTTTACGCCGATCCTCAACGCGCCTCAGGTTGCCATTCTTGGGGTCAATACCATTCAGCCGAAAGCGGTAATGAACGGCTCAGAGGTGGCATTTTACCCCCACGTCGGTCTCTCACTCACAATAGATCATCAGGTGGTGGATGGTGGACCCGCGGCAAGGTATTTGAGGGATCTGTGCAACGTAATCGCCGATTTTGAGCTCGCGCTGGCCGGATAGGTTGGGGCGCACGGAGAATGGTACGAGGCGCAAACGTATGAGGAACCATAGAACAAGAAGGAACTGCCCATGGAAAACAACTCTTATGACCTGATCGTGCTCGGTGGCGGACCGGGTGGGTATCGTGCCGCGGAACGGGCCGGAGCCCAAGGGAAAAAGGTACTCCTTATCGAAAAAGAGAACCTTGGCGGTGTCTGTCTCAACCACGGCTGTATCCCGACAAAAACTCTCCTCCACTCGGCAAAGCTCTATCGCCACGGGAGAGAGGGGGCTCAGTATGGGGTCCATTTTGAGGAGGCCCGGTTTGATCTTTCAGCGGCGATGAAGTGGAAGGCACGTGTTGTGGACACGCTGATAAAAGGTGTTGCGTATCAGATGAAACGGTTCAATGTAACCGTGGTCCAAGGTGTGGGCTCTTTTGTCGATCGTAGCACTCTGAAAGTCGGAAATGACACGTATCAGGCAAAAAAAGTGATTATCGCCACCGGATCTTCTCCGGTGATAATACCCATCCCCGGTGCCGACAGAGAAAACGTAGTAACAAGCCGCCAAATATTGGAGATCACAAAGCTTCCGGAAAGCTTGGTCATTATTGGAGGCGGCGTAATTGGGATGGAGTTTGCGAGTTTCTTCTCAAGTCTTGATATAAAGGTTCACGTAATTGAAATGCTCGAGGAGATCGTCCCGGTGCTTGATCCTGAGATTGCCAAAGCATTGCGGAAGGCGAATCCTGATATAGATTTCACCCTCGGGGCGCGGGTTGAGAAGATAGACGACCAGGGAGTGCATTTCACCAAGGACGGCAGCCCGGGTCTGATAGGCGGCGAGCTTGTTCTTATGTCTGTGGGAAGACGGCCGAACACGGCCGGAATCGGCTTGGAGAATATTGGTTTGGATATCGGAAGGTCCGCCATAGGCGTCGATGAACACATGCGCACAAACCTGCCGGGTGTCTACGCGGTCGGTGATGTAACCGGTAAATCGCTCCTTGCCCACTGCGCTTATCGGATGGCAGATGTTGCGATAAAGGATTTGATGGGGCAGGCGGCACGCATGCGCTATAACGCGGTCCCCTCGGTGATTTATACGTTGCCTGAAGCCGCTTCTTGCGGTCTTTCTCGTGAGGGAGCCGAAGGCGCCGGCTTTGAAGTACGTACTGCCAATTTGCCAATGCGTGCAAACGGCCGGTTTCTTGCCGAGTTTGATCGGGAACCGGGATTCTGCAAAATCGTTGTAGATAAACAGAGCAACGTATTACTCGGAGTGCATATGGTAGGCGGTAACTGCTCCGAGCTGATTTTTGGCGCCGCGATGATGATAGAGGCCGAGCTTCGGGTGCAAGATGTAAAAGATATTATTTTTCCCCACCCCACCGTATCTGAGATTATTCCAGATACGCTCTGGGAGTTGGGACACTAATGCCCACAATATGAAGTAGGAGATTATCATGCCAAAATCCCTTTTAATCGATCCAAGTCTCGTAAGAAAACCGGCAAAAATCAAGATTCAGAGCATACCGGTCAACCAATACAGGCAAGATATTGAATTGGAAAAAAAGGCCCTCGGCGAAGGCCGGCTAAAAAAAATCTACTATGACATGGTGATGATTCGCGAGTTCGAGTCCATGCTTGATTCGATAAAAAAGCAGGGAGTTTACGAGGGGGTCGAGTACGAACATAAGGGGCCGGCGCACCTGTCCATCGGCCAAGAGTCATCGGCCGTAGGGCAATGCGTCCATCTTACACCGGACGACTTTATCTTTGGCTCCCATAGAAGCCACGGCGAGATCATCGCTAAATGTTTTGCAGCCATCGACAAAACAGAAGAAAACGAGCTGTCGTCAATCATGGAAGGTTTTCTTGACGGCGCCTGTTTACGCATCGTTGAGAAAAAGCATACGGGATCCGTAAAGGATCTATCCGAGGATTTTGTGTTGTACGGAACTCTCGCCGAAATATTCGGCCGGAAATCGGGGTTTAACCGCGGATTGGGTGGGTCGATGCACGCATTTTTTACACCGTTTGGTAGCTATCCGAATAATGCCATAGTCGGCGGCAGCGGCGACATCAGCGTTGGTGCGGCGTTGTACAAACGCATAAATAGGAAGCCTGGTATCGTGATTGGAAATATTGGAGATGCGTCGTCGGGGTGCGGGCCCGTATGGGAAGGACTGATGATGGCGGCAATGGATCAATATCGTACGCTGTGGGACAAGGAGATAGGCGGCGCGCCCCCGGTAATGATTAATTTTTTTAACAACTTCTACGGCATGGGTGGTCAGCCATTTGGTGAAACCATGGGATTTCAGGTCCTCGCCCGGCTTGGAGCGGGTATTAATCCGGATAATATGCATGCAGAGCGCGTAGACGGATACAATCCTCTCGCGGTTGCCGAAGTTACTGAAAGAAAGAAAAAAATTCTGCTTGCCGGGGAGGGACCGGTGCTTCTGGATACTGTCACCTATCGCATGTCCGGCCACAGCCCATCGGACGCTTCGGCCTACCGGTCAAAAGAGGAAATGGCATTATGGGAAAAGGAGGACTGTCTTCAGAGCTATGGAGATTATCTCGACGAGAACGGCGTTATCACGGAGGAAGAAAGAAAGGCATGCAAAAAAACCGCCGTGGCAAAGGTCAGAAAGGCTCTTGCCCTTTCGTCCTCACTCGAAATATCCCCGCGGATCGACGGTCGGTTTATAGAATCGGTTATGTTTTCTGACGGCTTAGTCGATACGCTCGATGATCGTGAGCCCGAGGTTCTTGTTCCCAAGGAGGAAAACCCGCGGGTAAAATCCATAGCCAAGAAAGCAAGGTTTGGTCTCGACGAGCAGGGAAATCCATTACCAAAAACCAGGGTGTTGGCACTCAGAGATGCCCTCTTTGAGGCGATGCTTCACAGATTTTATGAGGATCCCACCATGGTTGCCTACGGCGAGGAGAACAGAGATTGGGGCGGTGCATTCGCAGTATACCGCGGGTTGACCGAGGCAATTCCCTACCACAGGCTATTTAACACGCCAATTTCCGAGGGGGCCATCGTCGGCTCTGGTATCGGCTACGCGCTTTGCGGCGGCAGGGCCGTGGTTGAGCTGATGTACTGTGATTTTATGGGCCGGGCCGGGGATGAGATATTCAACCAGGCCGCAAAATGGCAGTCGATGTCTGCCGGCCTCCTAAAAATGCCGCTTGTTGTGCGGGTTTCAGTGGGCGCCAAATACGGAGCTCAGCACTCGCAGGACTGGACGTCCCTCGCAGCACATATCCCCGGACTCAAGGTGATGTTTCCGGCTACGCCCTACGATGCCAAAGGAATGCTAAACCTGGCCCTCAGAGGCACCGATCCGGTGATCTTTTTTGAGAGCCAACGGATCTACGACATCGGTGAGATGTTTCACAAGGACGGAGTACCGGCGGACTATTATGAAGTACCAATGGGTCAGCCGGCGCTCCGCAGAGACGGGAACGATTTGACGATCTGCACCATCGGGGCAACCCTTTACCGGGCTCTCGAAGCGGCTGAGGAGCTCGAGAAACTGGGCGTGTCCGCCGAGGTTATTGACTTGAGATTTATCAACCCTCTTGATCTCGATCTGATTGTAGAGTCAGTGAAAAAGACAGGCCGTCTCGTTCTTGCTTCCGATGCCTGTGAAAGGGGCTCATTTCTTCACACGGTTGCATCGACAATTAGTCAGGTGGCCTTTGACTATCTCGACGCTCCCGCAGTCACTGTCGCTTCACGCAACTGGATTACCCCAGCAGCCGAGCTGGAGTCAGAGTTTTTTCCGCAGAAAGAGTGGATTCTCGACACGATTCACGAGAGGGTGATGCCCTTGCCGAATCACCAGGTTACCACCGTACAGACAACCGGTGACGTCATGAGAAGGTATCGTCTCGGAGTATAGGGATATGCCGGCAAGTATATATGACGAATTGCAAGGCGATCTCAATCTGCCCGAGGTTAATAGACGGGTGGCAGCATCCAAAAGGGTGGGAGAGCTCATCTCGACGGGAGAAATCGCGAGGGTGGAGTCCGGTGAGTTGAATAATCACGTGCACACTATTTACTCATTCAGCCCCTATTCACCGTCACTGGCCGCGTTCACCGCGTGGCGCGCGGGACTTCCGGCTGTCGGCATTATGGATCACGATTCGGTCGCCGGCTGCGATGAAATGCTCGACGCCGCTGCCAACATCGGTATCGCGTCTACCGTCGGATTCGAGCTCAGGGTAAATATGAGCGGCACGGGAATGTCTGGTCAAAAGCTCAATAATCCCGATTCCCCAAACATCGCGTATATAGCCGTCCACGGCATTCCCAGAGGCCATCTGTCGGACGCGGCGGCTTTTTTGGCTCCGCTGCAAGAGGCGCGAAACAAACGCAACATGGCTATGACCGAACGGCTCAGCGTTCTATCCGTCGGTTATGGATTCGGCAAGATCGATTTCGAGACAGATGTCGTTAGCTTGTCCCAATCCGGGACGGGCGGGAGTATTACCGAACGGCACGTGCTTTACGGACTATGCAAATTGCTGACAGATAAGCTCGGTAAGGGTGAGAAGATAATCGACGCGGTTGAAAACGGCATGGAAATCAGAATCCCGGGCAAAATCCGGAATTATCTTGCTGATCAGACGAATCCCCATTATCTCTTTGACTTGCTGGGAGTTTTTAAAAGTACAATAATCAGCCGGATATACGAGCATCCCGGTATTGATGAATGTGTTGGTGTTGAAAGTGCACTCGAGTTTGCGCGGAGTATCGGCGCAATAACGGCGTACGCATACCTAGGTGATGTTACCGATTCACCCACAGGCGACAAAAAGGCGGAGAAATTCGAAGACGAGTATCTCGATGAGCTGTTTGATGTCCTGGCAGAACTCCAATTTCAAGCTATTACATATATGCCTCCGCGGAACACTCTCCCGCAGCTGAAGCGGGTTCAGGCTCTCTGCGCCCGGCACGGTTTTATGGAAATCAGCGGCGTGGATATCAACTCTTCTCGCCAGAGCTTTAACTGTCCTGAGCTGCTCATGCCTCAATTCCGACATCTGTCTACTTCCGCGTGGGCCCTCATCGCCCATGAGAAGCTGTCCGGGACGGATGAGAGATTTGGGCTTTTTCATCCTGATAATCCGGTTGAGTCCGAGAATCTGCGAAAAAGAATAGGAGTGTATGGAGCCATTGGTAAAAAGATCAATCACGGCAGAACTGCGCTTACGTTCGACGCCGCGGAGTCCCTTCTCAAGGAGCATTTGCAATGAATGAAGTTCTTCACCGGACAGCACCACTGGTTCGTGGAATTAACAGGATAGACGAGGTAGGACCGGTTGTCCGCTGCTGTGTCGATGAGAAGAGTGCGCCCTCAGCGGATGACGGCATGCTGCCTGCACTTGAAATAACTGAGGGAGAGGAGATTGACGGGCGCCTGTTTGACGGATGTAAGGGATACGGAGAGAAATATGGGGTTGGACCCTCTGTTATCAGAATGCCAGGAACGGGCATCTTGGTTGTGGGCAGATCCGTTGATGACGCTATGTCCTTGGAAAAGGAGTATAGAGAAAGCGGAGGGACGAGTCGCGAAATGGCACTGCCGTGGAATGATTCGACGGATGAAGGGGATACGGCAACACGCGCCGCACCCCGTGCCGCGGTTGTTGAGAATAGAGTATCGGTAGTCACCGGCGGTGCCCAAGGGTTTGGGGAGAGCATCGTGCGCGAGCTCGCGGCCGCGGGGAGCATTGTGTGTGTTGCGGATATCAATGACCGGGGCGCGCGGGGCCTCTGTGATGAGCTCAACGAGCAGTACGGCAGAACCACCGCGATTTCCGTAGCCGGTGACGTAAGCGACGAGCAATCGGTATCCAACATGGTTGATACAATCGTAGAGCAAGTCGGTGGGATCGATCTCTTTGTCAGCAACGCGGGGGTGCTCAAGGCCGGGGGCGTGAGAGAGATTGCCTTAGATGCATTTGCCTTTGTCACTCGCGTCAATTACATCGGATATTTTCTCTGTGTTAAGCACGTAGCTCCTATAATGGCACTGCAAAACAGGTATTCCCAATCGTATTTTAGCGACATTATTCAGATAAACTCAAAATCGGGGTTGCAGGGCTCGAACAAAAACTCGGCGTACGCCGGGGGTAAGTTCGGGGGCATAGGTCTGACCCAGAGTTTTGCATTGGAGCTGATAGAAGACAATATCAAGGTCAATGCAATCTGCCCCGGAAATTTTTTTGAAGGGCCGCTCTGGTCCGATCCTGAGAAAGGTCTGTTCGTGCAGTATCTTGCTGCCGGAAAGGTTCCCGCGGCAAAGACAGTAGCCGACGTCAAAAAATTTTATGAGGACAAAGTCCCGATGAAAAGAGGCTGCACCGGCGCGGATGTTGTGACGGCGATTTATTATATTATTGAGCAGAAATATGAGACGGGGCAGGCTATACCCGTGACCGGCGGCCAAATCATGCTGGCGTAGCGCCAGCCCAAAAGGACAATCATGAAAACAAAAGCTGTACGACTATATGGAAAGATGGACTTGCGACTGGAAGAGTTCGAGTTGCCGGAGACGGGAAACGACCAAATACTCGCAAGAATCGTCTCCGACAGTATTTGCCTCTCTTCATATAAAGCCGCGAAACAAGGGGAGGAACACAAAAGAGTTCCTGATAACGTATCAGAAAACCCGGTGATGATAGGCCATGAGTTCTGTGGAGAAATCGTCTCAGTCGGCCATAAATGGCAAGGTTCGTTCGAGCCCGGCCAGAAGTTTTCCATTCAGCCGGCACTCAATTATAAGGGGACCCTGGATGCTCCCGGCTATTCATTTCCCTATACCGGCGGTGACGCCACCCACATCATTATTCCAAATGAAGTAATGGAGATGAACTGTCTCCTCAACTATCAAGGGGATGCGTTTTTTATGGGAAGCCTTTCTGAGCCCATGTCGTGCATCGCCGGAACATTTCACGCAATGTACCACACATCGCCTGGACGCTACGAGCACACGATGGGAATCGTTGATGGCGGAACTATGGCGCTCCTCGCAGGTGCAGGACCCATGGGCTTGGGTACCATAGATTACGCGATCCATACAGATCGAAAACCCCGGCTGTTGATTGTAACCGATATCGATCAGGCACGGCTGGACCGGGTAGCATCAATCTATTCTCCAAAAGAGGCGAAAAAAAACGGCGTAGAGCTGATCTACGTCAACACGAAAGGTATCGACGATGTTGTCTCACATCTCAAGTCTTTCAACGGCGGGAAGGGCTACGACGATGTGCTTGTGTTTGCTTCGGTCCGCGCGGTTGTGGAACAGGCCGATGCAATTCTCGGCAGGGACGGATGTCTTAACTTCTTTGCGGGACCTACCGATACTGAATTTTCCGCCGAGCTCAACTTCTATAACGTCCACTATGGTTCCACTCATGTTGTGGGAACCAGCGGCGGGAATACCGACGACATGATTGAGGCCTTGGATCTCATGGCTAATGGCGTGCTAAATCCCGTGGCTATGATTACTCACATAGGCGGATTAAACGCGGTCGTGGAGACGACTAAGCACCTCATGGATATTCCCGGCGGCAAGAAACTCATCTACACGAATGTGGATATGGAGCTCACGGCCATCGATGATTTCAGGAAAAAGGGCGAAACCAACGAGTTTTTCAAGGATTTGGCGGATATCGTCGAGACAAATAATGGATTATGGTCTATTGCGGCCGAGAGGTACCTCATGGATCATGCGGAACCGATTTAGATGGAGGAGGATGATATGGCCACACAGGAGCAAAAATATCAAGAAGCAGCGGAACGTTACCTTACACTCGGCGTAGACGTGGATAAGGCGCTGCGGGTGCTTAGGGGTATCCCCCTTTCGGTGCACTGCTGGCAGGGAGATGATGTGGGAGGTTTTGAGACACCGGACGCCGAGCTTGGAGGCGGTGGTATCCAGGTGACGGGTAATTACCCCGGTAGAGCTCGAAGTATCGATGAGCTCCGCGCGGATCTTGAAAAGCTCTACAGCATTTTACCCGGAGCCCATAGATTAGCGCTTCATGCAAGCTACGGCGAGTTTGGCGGCAAAAGAATAGAGAGAGATGAGATAACCCCCGATCTATTTGAGGGTTGGCTTCAGTGGGCTAAAGCAAATGACGTTGGGCTTGATTTTAACTCCACATTTTTCTCTCACCCCCTCGCCGACGACGGATTTACCCTGTCGAGCAAGGATGCAAAAATCCGCGATTTTTGGATTGAGCACGCAAAGCGTTGCCGAGAAATCAGCGCCTTTCTGGGAAAAGGATTTGGATCGACCTGTATCCACAACGTGTGGATTCCGGACGGAACAAAGGACTACCCGGTGGACAGGATGGGCCACAGAACTATATTGAGGGACTCGTTGGATAAGGTTTTTGAGAAGGATTATCCTGACACTGAGATGAAAGACGCGGTGGAGGCGAAATTGTTTGGGCTGGGCAGCGAGGCGTACGTCGTTGGCTCCCACGAGTTTTATCTTGGATACGCGATTTCTCGTGGTAAAATTCCGTGTCTCGACACCGGCCATTTTCATCCAACTGAGCTCATCGCTGATAAAATAACTTCTGTGTTGCTCTTCTCAAATGAGCTCCTTCTCCACGTGAGCAGACCCATGAGATGGGACAGTGATCATGTGGTAATTCAGAGCGATGAGGTCCGGTTCCTCTCAGAGGAGTTAATCAGATCAGGCAGGCTTGACGACGTGTTTATCGGACTTGATTTTTTTGATGCGAGTATAAACCGTCTTGGAGCTTGGGTAATCGGCTCTCGTTCGGTCCTTCAGACTCTATTGCAGGCCCTTTTACAGCCACATGATCGACTCCTGAAATATGAAAATGAGGGCAATAATTTTGCGCGCCTTGCCTTAATTGAAGAACTTAAAACCATGCCGTTTGAGCCAATTTGGGACCGCTATTGCGAAGAAGCCGGTGCACCTTTGAATCGAAACATCATCGAGACTGTGATGGAATATGAACGTTCCGTGCAGAAAAGCAGAGGGTAGCTGTCCATGGGTTTACCCGAGATAATATCCCTCTCTCATGAGTACGGCTCAGACGCGCAATATTTGATAGCAGGCGGCGGCAATACATCATACAAGGATGAAAAGTATCTCCATATAAAAGCGTCGGGTTTTGCTCTTTCTACGATTGATGCCGAAGGTTTTGTAACTATGGAGCGAGTCAAACTGGCGAGCATTTGGAAGAAGGATTATCCTTCGGATCCCACGGCAAGGGAGGCGAGGGCTCTTGCGGATCTTATGGCTGCAAAGGCGCCCGGGCAAGAAGGAAAGCGCCCGAGTGTGGAAACGTTGCTCCACGAGACGATTCCGGACCGATACATCGTGCATACCCATCCGGCGTTGATCAACGGCTTGACGTGTGGCAAGGAAGGCTTGACTGCTGCAGTGGGAATGTTTGGTGAAACCATTGTATGGGTTCCCACAGTAAACCCGGGATATATCCTTGCAGCTACGGTAAAACAGGAGCTCGAGGACTTTGCCCGTACCTCGGAAGTGGCTCCCGACTATATTTTTCTACAAAATCATGGCGTCTTTGTCTCAGGGGCAACACCGGAAGAGATCAGGGAGAAATATAAGAACTTATTCAAAACGGTAAAAAAGAGCGTTTTGAGAATCCCGGATCGATCCAAGGTATCCGAACATGACGACGCATCTGCTGAGTGGTCCCGGATACTTAAACACGCGTATGCCGCGGCATCCGGGGGCCGTTTTGCGATAAGGCACCACTCGGATCGGGAAACTAGTTTGGTCTTGAAAGATCGTGATAGCTTTGCTCCCGTATCTTCCGCGTTTACGCCCGACCATATTGTATACTGCGGGCATGCGCCTCTTTATCTTGAAAGTCTTCCTGCAGATATGGACGCCACTGTAGAAATGCTACGTAGATTTGAGCTTGAACATGGCGTGTTGCCCAAGCTCATCGCGGTAAAGGACATGGGCGTTTACGGATGCGGTCCAAATCAGATGGCGGCCGACAACGCGGTTGCGATGTTTGGAGACGCGGTGAATATCGCCGTGTACGCCGGGAGTTTTGGTGGGAGTAGTCCTATGCCACCTGCGCAAATCGATTTTATCCGGGGCTGGGAAGTCGAGCACTATAGGACAAAAGTAAGCCTGGACGACGGAGGGGGAAGTTCATGAGGAAGTACGTAGCCGTAGATCTAGGCGCGGAAAGCGGCCGGGTAATTGTTGGCGACGTTAAGAACATTGAGATCGTGCATCGGTTCTCCAACGGTCCCGTGAGAATCGGCAACAGCATATTTTGGGATTTCTTAAGCATTTTTGACGAAATTAAATCGGGTCTTGCCAAAGCGTTTTCGAGCTACGGTGAGGAAATCGCAAGTATCGGGATTGATTCCTGGGGAGTTGATTTTGGTCTTCTTGATGAGGCCGGAGATCTGCTGGGCAATCCGTACCACTATCGCGACGAGAGAACCGACGGAGTTCCTGAAAGGCTTTTTACTGTCGTGTCGTTGGACGAGCTATACCGGGAAACAGGTATTCAGGTCATGCAGCTGAATACGATTTATCAATTGTACGCGTTTGCCAAGAGCAAACCTGAGCTCATGAAGTGCGCGAGGTATTTGCTCACTATACCCGGGCTGCTCAACTATTGGCTCACCGGTGTCAAGAAGAACGAATACACGCACGCCACAACCACGCAGGCGTACAACGCGGTGAGTAGAAAGTGGACTACTTTGATCCTGTCGAGGCTTGGCTTTGATCCAACGATTTTTGTAGAGACTGTAATGCCGGGAACGCCGATCGGCCCCTTGTTGCCTCATATCGCAGCTGAGATCGGCGCGCCGGACGGTGTGTCAATCGTGGCGTCGGCTTCACACGACACCGCGAGCGCCGTAGCCGCAGTTCCAGCTCCAGGAGAGAAGGACTATGCATACTTGAGCTCGGGCACCTGGTCGCTGTTGGGTATTGAAACCCCAAAGCCGATCATAAGCGAGAAAAGTCGAGCATATAATTTTACAAATGAGGGGGCCGCGGACGGCGGCATCAGATTTTTGAAAAACATTATGGGTTTGTGGATCATGCAGGAGTGCAAGCACTATTGGGATGACCAGGGAGCCACCGATTCTTACGATGATCTTACCGATCAGGCCGAGGAAAGCGGACCTTCTCAGTTTACTATGGATGTCGATGATTCCCGATTCCTGAAGCCAAGCCTGATTGATGACACCATGCCTGACCGGATCAAGTCGTACTGCCGGGAGACCAATCAGCGGGCCCCGGAAAGTAAGGGACAGATCATCCGGGGAGTACTGGAAGGTCTTGCATCCAAATACCGTGAAAACATTCGGAGCATTGAAGAAATAACTGGAATCAATATCAAGAAGTTATTTATCGTAGGCGGGGGGAGCAAAAACCTCTACCTTTGCAAACTTGCCGCTCAGGCAACCGGTATTCCGGTTTTTGCCGGGCCAAAGGAGGCAACAGCTATTGGGAACCTATTGGTGCAGGCAGTATCCATGGGCGACGTAGAATCATTTGATACCGGGCGGCGGCTGGTGAAAGATTCGTATGACGTTGAGGAATACCTTCCCTAGAACTTGTCTAACAGGCCCCTGACGGCTTGCAGTAGGTCGGCCGGGCTAAAAGGCTTTTGCAGAAATGGCGCCGAGCCGTCTCGCATACCGCGCGAGCTAATCGCTTTGTTGGTATAGCCGGACATAAAAAGTACTTTTGTCGTTGGATGAAGGTCGGTGATACTCCGCGCAAGCTCTTCACCCGTCATGACGGGCATTACCACGTCGGTGATTAGCAGATCGATGGGTTCAGTCAGCGACCCGACTATTCGCATCGCCTCTTCCGGGTGTTCGGCGGAAATTACCCCATACCCTTTTTTTGTGAGAACTCTCTCGGCAAGATTTCGCACCAGGCTTTCATCTTCAACAAGAAGTATCGCCTCTGTTCCGCTCAACTCCTCGATCCGCTCCGGCGTCTCTGCGTGAATGCTCATAGGTTCCGTTGCGGCAGGAAGCTCCACGGTGAAAACCGCGCCTCCGCCTTTTGGCGATGAGACCGATATGCTTCCGCCAGACTGACTCACAATTCCGTAGACTGTCGAAAGGCCGAGCCCTGTACCCTCTCCAACCCTCTTTGTAGTGAAAAAGGGTTCAAATATCTGATCGAGCAATTCGTCTTCTATCCCAGTGCCGGTATCTTCAACGATAAGGTGAATCAGGTCTCCGAGCTCATTCGAGACGGTCCGGGTACGGAATAATAGTTTGCCGCCGGTAGGCATTGCGTCCCGGGCGTTCACTACGAGATTCATAATGACTTGTTCTATTTGACCGCTATCCGCGTAGACGTGAGGTAGGTCCGAGCAGAGGTTGTATTCTAGGGCTATGTCTTCTCCAATGAGTCGCCTTAACAAATTGTCCATCTTCGCGAGAATCTGATGAATATTGAGCTCGGTAGGTTTGAAAACCTGTTTGCGGCTAAAAGTCAGTAATTGACCCGTCAATTTCGTAGCACGATCAACAGCATGCAGTATTTCCTTTACATCTTTTCGGCGACGGTCGGTGTCCACCATCCCTTCGTCGAGAACCGTAGCGTAGCCGCTGATGGCCGTCATAAGGTTGTTGAAATCATGGGCAATCCCTCCGGCAAGCCTTCCTACGGCCTCCATCTTCTGAGACTGACGATAGCGCTCCTCGAGCTGCTTCTCGTACGTTACGTCCCTTAGTGCTGCAACATAGTTCGTTATGGTTCCGTCGCTTGAACGGACCGGGTTTATTGTAGCGTCAAGGGTATACATGCTTCCATCGGGATGATGATTTGTAAAAAGACCATACCACGATTCCCCGTTGCGGAGGGTTTGCCACATTTCAAGATACCCTTTTCCCTCCGTGGCTTCGCCTTCGCTCTCCGTCAATAATGTGAGTAGATTTCCAATTATACTGTGTGCTTTAATGCCTGTTGTTTTTATGAAGGCCGGATTTACATAGATAATTCGAGCGATGCTGTCGGTGATAATGATGGACTCGGCCGTTTGTTCAATGGCGGCAACAAGTTGAGCATACTCCTGCTCAACCCGCCTGCTTTTGCTAAGGTCGATGATAATGCCCCGCAATCCTACCGGCTGGCCGTTTTGGATTACTACATTGGAGGACACGCGGGCAGGGAGTTTTGAGCCGTCTTTTCGTCGTAGAAGATATTCTTTTGGACCTATATCTTTGCCTCGGACTATCCTTTCTGAGTCTTCGGCCATACGGTCGGTATCCACCGCTGCTACGAGATCCATCAATCTGAGCTCAGACAAAAAGTCTTTGCGGTCATATCCGAAAATGGAGCACGCGGAATTATTCGCAAAAGTGAGATTTCCGTCGAGGTTAGTTTCGAACACGGCCTCGGGCAACAGATCCGTCAACTCCATATACCGTGATTCAAGACGTATCCGATCCACTTGGGATTTGCGCTCACGCAATAGCAGCGCCGTTATATGTGCCACCGCCTCTGCACTCTCCTTGCCAAGTGAAATTGCATCGTGGGGATAAACCACGGTTATTGCGCCCAGAATATTCTTTGCGTTTATGAGGGCAATTTGCTGGAGTTGGAGAGCGTTCCACCGCTTTTCCAGCTCGTGCCAGATGCCCTCGGATAAACCGGGTGTAGCCTGTTCGAGGAAATCGTCAGAAAGGCGAACCACACACCGCAATAATTCGTCGTAGGTATCCGGTCCTACGGGTATTTCACATTTGCCTACTCCACCCAGTGATAATTGGGCAATAATATCGTTTACTTCCGCCATTGCCGAGTATCCGCTGAGAACTAGAGATTGATTCTGGGGATCGTATTCGGCAACTTCGACATAGAGGGCAGAAGACAAGGACAACACATGTCCGGCGATAATGGCATATATATCGGCTTCAGGCGGAGCCGAGGCCACCTCGAGAGCCATTTGACCTACCGTCAACAGCTCGGTTTCATAACTCCTGTTCGCCGTCATCTGCTATTGCTCCTCGGCAAAGCGCCGGGCGTTGAGGATGTACCGCTCGGCGTTCGTCCGTATTTCCGCTATTTCGGCGTCTGATATATTCCTAACGAGCCGCGCGGGCACGCCTAGCAACATTGAGCGAGGTGGAAAACGTTTCCCCGGTGGAACCAGCGCTCCGGCGCCGATAATGCTATTCTCGCCGATTTGCGCGCCGTTCAGTATTCTGGATCCCATTCCAACCAGTACATCGTTACCGACGGCACAGGCGTGCAGAATAGCGCCATGGCCGACGGTGACACCATGCCCAATGCTAAGCGGCCGGCCCACATCGACATGCAGGACTGAAAGATCCTGAATGTTCGTGCCGCTGCCGATCTCTATCGGGGCTACGTCGCCGCGGATAACCGCGCCATACCAGACTGAAGTGTCCCTTCCCAATGTCACCTCACCGACAATACTGCAATTATCGGCAATAAATATCGATAGGCGTACATTTGGAGCTTTTCCGTCGTACTGATGGATCATTTCAAGGATTAATCACACCCTTTTTTAGTATGATATTCGCATATAAGGCACTTTCTCCGGTTGCCACTACGGCAAAGGCCTTGCCGGCCCGTTCATAAAAAGCAAATCTCTCAACAAACTCGAAATCGGTAGCTCGGCTATCGTACCTCTCTATGATGCTTCTGTATTCATGCCAAATCGCGGGTTTTGTATTGTCTCCAGGTACAACCGCCATCAGCGCTACGGGGCTGTCGACATATTGATCCAACGGAAACAACTGCATTATGGCTTCCAAGAGGGGCGGGACCGGATGGCCGTCACATCGCGCTAATCTGCGGGCGTGGGATACGGATGGGAAATTGCCATCGGCGATAACGAGCTCGTCGCCATGCCCCATTTCAGATAGAATTTTCAGCAGTTTAGGCGGGATAATTGCGGGTATACCTTTTAACATCAGGGGTCTCCTTATAAGAAACCGGGAAAGCGCGGCCGCTTCCCATCTCCTACTCAAATACTACGTGCCTATCCGTAAAGGGGTCCAAAGTTGGCGCACGCACGGTAATCCGCGCCTTCAACATCCATTCCGAAAGCACTCCATGTACTCGGCCTGAAAATATCATCTTCGGAAACATTGTGCATACAGACCGGAATTCGAAGCATCGAAGCAAGGGTAATCAGGTCCGAGCCGATATGACCGTAGCTGATGGCTCCATGATTTGCTCCCCAGTTTGCCATAACCGAATAAACGTCTTTAAACCTTCCCTTCCCCGTCAAGCGGGGTACGAACCACGTCGTCGGCCACGTTGGATTGGTTCTTTCATCGAGAGAATCGTGGATTTGATAGGGTACTTCCGCCGTAAAGCCTTCAGCGATCTGAAGGGCCGGACCAAGACCTGCTATCAGATTTATCCTCGACATTGTGATGGGCATTCCCCCCTTTGTCAAAAAGTCCGTCGAGAATCCGCCTCCTCGGAAGTAGCCTGCGTCCGCGGGTCTGAATGATGTTACGTCGAGGCATTTCGCCGCCTCTTCGGGTGTGATCTCCCAGAATGGTTTGATAACCGGCTCGCCGTTCAATGTCTGCTCGCCTGTCCCATCAAGGGCCGAGGGACCTGAGTTTATCAGATGGATGAGTCCGTTCTCGGCGATGCCGGAAAGCTCCATGCCGGTTACGCGTTTTACCGCATCCGGGCTCCAGTAGGTCCGCACGTCCGAAAAAACTTGTGCGGTTCCTGTGAGAAGATGACCAAAAAGCATGACAATTCCATTCAGACAGTCGTTTTCCGTGGCTATGATATATGGCTGGCGAATTCCGTTCCAGTCAAAGCTCGTATTCAGCATCGCCTCCATAAAATCGCCGTTGGGAAAATGATCGGTCCATTGTCTCTGACCTTGGAAACCGGCGGCAATTGCGTTGTGCCCCCATGCTTCTTCTCCAAATCCTATTTCTGCAAGCTTTGGGTTGCCAACCATAAGGTCCCGTGCAATGAGCGCCATCTTTATCACGTATTCCCATTCCCGGTCCAGCTGCGCGCGATCCTTCTGTTGCGGAGGAGGATTAATGTCTGTACCTTCTTTGCAATTCTTTTTTGCCCAGGCCAGGGCGCGCTGATATTCGTCCGGATCAAAAATGCCTTCGCTTACACGGCGCTCAAACTCAGACATATCGACATATTCATTTCTCATTCCAAGATATTTTTGAAAGAGGTCCTCATTCACTATCGAGCCCGCTATGCCCATAGAAACCGAGCCCATCGATAAATACGAATTACCCCGCATGCGAGCCACGGCTAACCCGGACCGGATGAACTTCAATATTTTGTTCATTACATCATCAGGAATCGATGTGTCGTCCGCTTCCTGGACGTCCCGGCCGTATACACTGAACGCAGGTAATCCTTTCTGGCTGTGGCCGGCGAGAGCCGCGGCAAGATACACCGCTCCGGGTCGCTCGGTGC
Source organism: Spirochaetales bacterium (assembly GCA_002688185.1). The sequence goes on along the minus strand of NZCE01000046.1, from coordinate 11,491 downwards.
CGTTAAAGCCCCAGATTGCTTTGGGAACAAATGGATCCATGTCCATGGTTTCAGAGCCGTAGCACCAGGCGGGAGTGACGGTAAGGGAAACGCCCACACCTTCCCGCCTGAACTTCTCCGCGCACATGGCCGCCTCGGCGACACCACCGATATTTCTATCCGCAATTGCGCATTCGACGTTCATGCCGGAGGGATGTTTGATATTGTCCGAGATCAGACGTGCTACGGATTTTGCCATTTCCATGGTTCTATTTTCGAGAGATTCACGAACGCCGCCTAGCCGACCGTCCACGGTAGGACGTATGCCCACTTTGGGGAGCTCTGTTCTCAATCGATTGGTCAATGGGGTTTGTGTAATATCAAGAGATGCCATAATTTCCTCCTCGCTGGTTATATCGCAGACATTATCACTGTCTGAGGTCCCGGTTTCAAGGTGCGGGCGTCGTGCAACAGGCGCGTGCAACAGGCGCGTGCAACAGGCGCGTGCAACGCTGCCTTTCGATATATACCCTTCTGTGATAAGGTAATGCCCTGATGAACTTACAGAAAGTGTCGGTTTTTCTACTAACTCTAATCGCATTGGGGCTTATCGCTCTAGCTCTTGATTTCGCGCAGCCGGTGCTTATGCCACTGGTGATAGCCATGCTGTTTGCATTTGTTCTTGGCCCTGCGGTGGAGTTTTTCAACAAACGGCGTGTGCCTCGACCAATTTCAATTGGCGGCATCATCATCGTTATCATCGGATTCTTTTTTCTTATCGGACTGTTTTTCTATACCAGCTTTCAGTCGTTTGTTAGAGTTTTCCCGCGATACCTTAACCAATTTCAAGAACTGTTTGCGGAGTTGTCATCAGGTCTGACAGAACGTCTTGAACTGCCGACAGGCCTTTTGGAAAACATCGATTGGTCTTCAATGGTCAGGGGATATTTGCTATCAGTGTCAGGTACCTTTGTAGAGTTTCTCAGTGGACTTTTTATTGTCACTATTTTCTTAATTTTCCTTCTCTTAGAACGGCCGTTTCTTCACCAAAAACTCGAGGCTGCTTTTGAAGCTGCAACCAGCTCAAAAATCGGGCAGATCATTGAGCACGTCAACTGTCAGATTGGACGATATCTCACAATCAAGCTGTTAATCAGCGTAGTGACGGGGGTGGTAATATGGTTAACACTAGTTATCATCGGTTTGGATTTTCCGATAGTGTGGGGCTTTGCGGGCTTTCTTTTCAACTTCGTCCCAAGCGTTGGCTCAACGGTACATTTTTTTCTTGTCTCGGCCATGGGTTTTGTGCAATTCTATCCAAGTTCTCCCGGCAAAATTGCGGCTGTTGCGCTGGCGATGTTCAGCATTCAAACAATAATCGGAAGCATCCTTGATCCGCGCCTCCAGGGTCATCGGCTGGATTTGAGCCCATTTTTAGTGTTATTCAGCCTCATTGTTTGGGGATGGTTGTGGGGAGTGGTTGGGATGCTTCTTGCCACACCTATTATGGTTGCGGTAAAAATAGTGTGCGAAAATATTCCGGCACTTAACTCGGTGGGAGTGCTGATGGGAAAGGGTTTTGGACGTAGCAAAGGATAGCTTCATGGAAAAAAAACGAATTCTCACTGGCGATAGGCCGACGGGAAAGCTCCACATAGGTCATTATTTGGGCTCGCTGGTAAATCGCGTTCGGCTTCAAGACGAATATCAGTGTTTTTTTATTATTGCCGATCTTCACACGCTCACAACTCGTCCCGAGAAACAGGCGGTAGATGAAATCGCTGAGAACGCCCGGGAGATGGTTCTTGATTATCTGGCCTGCGGGATTGATCCCGCCCGATCCGTAATCTATCTGCAATCAGCAGTTCACGAGGTTTATGAGATGAACCTCTTTTTTGAGATGCTGACCACGGTGCCGAGACTGCAACGGCTTCCGAGCTTAAAGGACATGGCCAAGTCGGCAAACCTGGCTGAAATGCCCCTTGGATTGCTGGGATACCCGGTGTTACAGGCGGCCGATATCCTGATGCCAAGGGCGCATTTAGTACCGGTGGGGAAAGACAACGAGGCCCACGTGGAGCTTACACGGGAGATTGCCCGGCGTTTTAATAATTTGTATGGAGAGGTGTTCCCCGTACCGGATGTATTGATAGGGGAGGTTCCCACCCTCGTGGGCACAGACGGCACTGCCAAAATGTCAAAGTCGCTGAATAATGCGATTTTGCTCTCGGACGACACAAAGACAGTCGCCAAAAAAGTACACCGAATGTACACTGATCCCAAACGGGTACGTGCCGACATTCCGGGAACCGTAGAAGGGAATCCCGTGTTTATATATCACGATATATTTAACTCGAATGCACAAGAGGTGGAGGATCTCAAGGAGAGGTACCGTGGCGGCAGGGTAGGAGACGTTGAGGTGAAAGAGAAGCTTGCTGCCGCCCTTAATGCTTTTCTGGATCCCATACGAGAACAGAGAAACCGTTTTGAAACAAGGAGTGGCTATGTCGATGAGGTTCTCTATGACGGAACCCTTGCAATGCGTAATGTGGCCGGGGAGACCCTCAGAGACATGAAAAAGGCCATGGGTGTCACGAGCATTTGGAACCGCATCAGCAGGAAAGCTGAGAAAGCCAAGAAGCGACAGGATACTTAACGTCCCGTAGAAACACGGATGGCGGAATCAGGGGTGCAGCGTTGTCCACTTGGCCTGGAGCTCTTTTCTGACTTCGCGGAGCACGTCCTCAGCGCCGTGGCTTTCTTTTTCGATGGAACGTTGTTCCCACGCTCCACAGAGTGCTGCGAGCATACAGCCGTTTGACTCCGCCAAGGCCTCGAGGTGATACCCGCCCTCTAAAACAAAGATGATTTTGCCTCCTGACAATTCATCGGCAACTCTCACCAAGATCGAGGTCATATCACCATACATCGAGCTCGTGAGCCGCATAGCCGAGAGGGGATCCGCACGGTGCGCATCATAGCCTGCGGACACAAGAATGAGCTCGGGCTGATACTGGGAGACCACCGGTAACACAACATCCTCGAGTGCCGCCATATATTCGGGGTCGCCCATCCCGGGAGGAAGAGGGATATTTAACGTATAACCCGCGCCGGCCCCGGTGCCGATTTCCGAAACTTGTCCAGTGCCCGGGTAGTGCGGTGATTGGTGGATTGACGCGTAAAGCACCCTTTCTGTTCTGAAAAATGAATGCATAGTCCCGTTGCCGTGGTGAACATCCCAATCAAGAATAAAAATCCGTTCCATCTCGTGACGTCTCAGAGCATATTCGGCGGCAACGGCGACAGAGTTGTACAGACAAAAGCCCATGGCCCGATTCGCCTCAGCGTGGTGTCCCGGCGGACGTCCCAAAACGGACGCCCTGGTAATCTGCCCTTCTACAACGGTATCTACCGCATCCAGCGCGGCGCCCGCCGCCCGGGTGGCCGCGGCCGACGAGTAACGGTTGGCGCCGGTCTCATAGTCGAATGTAGTCTGATCTCGTTTCTCTGAGTCCTTCACTGTCCGTATGAGCTCTTTCGTGTGCACCCACTCAAGCTCTTCATCCGTGGCATCGCGTCCTGTCAGATCCTTGAGAAAACTTCCGTGTGGAAAGTCTTCGATTAGCTTGTCTATGGCCGTAAGCCTAGCCGGAGATTCGGGATGGGCAAAATCATTCATATGCTTTTTGAAAATTGGATCGCGATACAAGCCGACGGATTTCATTCTTCCTCCTGGCCACGGAGATCTGGGCCGGCGCCGGCTTTCGCCGCCGCAATTGCCGGGCCCCTCGTTGATTTACTATACTTAAGCACGATGGATAATCAAGCGAGCAACGATGAAGACAAGAGCTTGAATCTGTTTCTCGAGCAGCCGTTTGGCGACTATTCCAGTAACGTTGAAATCGATGCAAATACGGTAAGCAGCTTTAGGCAGATAATTTACTCGTTTTACCGAGAGCGGGGAAGAGAGTTTCCGTGGAGGAAGACTGAGAATCCATATGAGGTATTGGTGTCGGAGATCATGTTGCAGCAGACCCAGACCGGTCGCGTATTGTCGAAATATGTCGAGTTTATCGCTCGCTGGCCCGATATAGCGGCCCTCTCGCGGGCCAGTTTGGCCGACGTATATGAAGTTTGGAAAGGTCTTGGATACAACAGGCGCGCCAAAGCTCTCATCGATATTGCCGGTCAAGTTGTTGAGAGGCATGGTGGTGTAATACCGGCGGTGGAACGAGAATTACGACAGTTGCCGATGGTTGGACAATCGACGGCGGCGGCCGTTCTCGCGTTTGCGTATGAGATTCCCGTGGTGTATCTCGAGACCAATATCCGCAGAGCGTTGCTCTACTTTTTTTTCGAGGGGTGCAGCAAGGTCCAAGACCGTGAAGTTTTCACCATAGCTCGATCCGTTTTGGACTCAGGAAATCCGCGCCAATGGAATTACGCATTGACGGACTATGGCGTGTTCCTCCGGGCCATTTTGCCCAACACCAATAGGCGGAGCGCTCATTACGCAAGGCAGGGGCCATTTGAAAACTCCAACCGGCAGATAAGGGGAAGAATCCTCCGCAGGCTTTCTGAGCATGGGCCCGGTTCTGTAGCTGAAATCAGAGATGCCCTTGCTCACAGAGCCGGCCGAATCGAGCACTGTCTCGAGCAACTAAAACATGATGGAATGTTGGTGTGTGAGAATGGTCGCTACAGAATACCCGACTAACGCCCTGCATCGGCCCTTTCAACTGTCTGCCGATGGGTTTTGAGCAAAAACTCCTCAGCATCGGGGCAGTCTCCTTCAACATCGGCCAGTATTCGGAAAACCGGTTCAGTTCCCGATCCTCTCATCCATATATAGGCAACTTCGGCGCCGTTTTCGCTGCTGAATACCACTTTGAGGCCGCCATTCTCCTTGCCCGTCGGATCCCTGTTTCCCATACCCCGCCGTTCTTCCGTGCCTTCATAGTTGACGATCTGCCATCCTGATACGTCATGCGTTTTTGAAAGACCAGATTTAATCGTCGTCCATGTCTCCTGGAAAAGTGCCTCATAGCGGCTTTTAAGCTCACCGTGGTGTTCAGAGGAGATTTTCATGATGGCCCGATCTTCATATGCGCTCGTCGTGGTAAACCGGGGAAGTGAGGCCACAATATCTTGAAAGGTAAAATCGGGCTCGTACGGTTGATGAGTTACTCGACACCAAATTTCGTACAGACCGGGTTTCCGCGAATCTCCGCGCAAGAGTAGGAGTTTGACCACGGCGAAAATGGTATTCATTGGATCTCGGCACGTAGATGGATGAGTGATATTTCCGCCGTTTGAACCCTCGCCTAGGATCCGAACGACTCGGCCCTCTTTTCGCAACACCCTCGCAAGATTTACGACGTTGGCCTCGCCAACCTCGGCCCGTGCCACGGTTGCTCCAAATGCCTCCGCTATCCTGTCGATGCGCATTGAGGTAGGACCGTTTACCACCACGGTTGCCTGATTCAACTCAAGGTGGCCTTCCTCATCCCAATGTGTGTATGCAAGATACGAAAGCTCGGACACACATGCCACGGCAAAGACTTCCTGTGCCTGTAACACATGACCCGCTCCGTCCTTGGGATCTATATACACGATGTTGCCGCGATCACCGTCATTATCCGGAACATAGCCCAGAATAAACTTGCCGTCGATCTTATGTGCCTTTTGCAGCTCGTCCTTGCAGAGGTCGAGAGATGAACCTTCGGGTACAATTCTGTGAGTGATTTCTCCCGGGTTGCCGTTTATTACGCGAACGGACAGCCCCGCCTCCCCGAGTATTTGGCTGTCGATTGACACCGTCCTTGCGCTGCCGTTGAGCTCTGCGACCACCCCGAGAGGCCTGGTCGCGGCGGAACGCCTTAATTCTAAAAAATGTGCATCACCGCCGGGTCCTTCGCCACCGGCGGCCGTAGATTTTATAAAAGATCTATAGCACTCGTAAAACAATGTTTTGCTCGCGTCTATTTGGTCATATATCCGCTGGAGTTTATCTTTTGGCGCGTCATGCATAGCGCATGCGATGTTTCGGGGCTCTTCTGATTCGCATAACTCGTGGAACGACTCGATAAGCGCCGTTGCATCGCTCCCTCCGGCTACGCTTCCGTCGGAATATCCAAACTTGAAGCCATTATGACCGACCGGGTTGTGACTTGCGGAAATATATGCAAAGCCATCCAACTCGGACTCTTGCTTGACAGCGGCGAGCAGTTCAGGAATTGCGGTTATCTCCGAATAGCGGACGTCAATTCTCTGTGACACCAACACACGAATAATGGCCGATGCCAAGGACGGTCCGGTAGGTCTCGAGTCTGTTGCCACCGCCGCTGTAATCTTTCGATCACCATATCGATCACGCAGAGCGCGGGCAAAGGTCATTGCCATGTAGCCCGCGAGAATTGCATCGGCGTTGCTGATGGTCCCTCCCGTATCCTCATCATGCCTGCCAAACACTTTCCGGAAGCCGGAGGCGGAAAGACTCATCGAGGACTTTGCATCGATGAGCTCGCGTTTGGATGGAGGGTCATAGCGGTCGGTTAACAATGTCATGTGCTCTTATCTGAAAATAGCCCGGTATGTACCTCGGATAAACCTGAGATCTCGGCGGGTGATCCGATGGCCGCCGAAATACGAAGCCAGTAGAATTGAAGCGCAACGTCCGAGGTATCTCCGTGCTCCCGGCCGGCGGTCCCCCAGCTGTGTGATCCAACGGATCCAACCCGCGGAATCCGGGTCGTTGATTCCGAGCTTTATGCCGTGCCGGATCATCATCCGCGAAATAACGCGGATTTTGCGCAAAGGAGACCCTGGGGCAAACAGCGATCTATTGAGATATATGTATCCGATAAACGCGAGCAGGCCAAAAACCGGTATCAATGCAAACGGTCGGAAATCAATGTTACGTGTCTTTTCCTCAGCGGTCAGTGCCTCTGCGTCAATTCGGTCACCCATAATAAGCTCGAGTTGTCGGGCGGTATAGCGATTTTCAAACGGATTATAAAACTCGTAGTAGGATGGATCGGTAAAAAAATCAGGCGACATGGGAGGCGTGGCTTCTTGAACAACCCAGCCCTTCTCAGGCACCCAGATTTCGGCCCATGCGTGCGAAGAATAACCGGTGACGTCCGAGCTGGTATCGTCGTAGGGGATGTGAACAAGAAATCCGGAAACGTAGCGGGCCGGAATGTTATTCATGCGAGCGAGAAGCACAAATGAAGTAGCGAAATGAACGCAATAGCCCTCGCCTTTCGTCAGGAGAAAATCCCATGCCGGATCATCCCAGCTTTTCTGTCGGTCCGGCTCGAGGGTGTAATAGTAATTTGCTGTTAAATATTCCTTTATTTTCGCGGCAGTTTCCACCGGTTTTGCCGGATCGCCCAGGAGCCGGGCAAGCTCGACGGCGTCGGCTGGTATGTCCGTCGGCAACTGCATGTAGCTCTCGGTGTGTGTAGGGGGCAGAACCTCTTGGGCGCCGCGATCGAGAACAAACTCTGTTCCCTTGACCACCGGTATATCAAACACAAAACCGGTATCATAGCTTCCGTACTGAAGATCCGGGAGTCTGCCGCCGTCAAAAAAAATCCCGGAAGTATCTATGGTATGCGGTATTCCTGAGAAAAAATCGATGAGTACCTCGATTTCTAGAGGGTTATTTATCGCATCCCCTCGTGCGAGAAAGTCGGAATCAAACCCGCCCCAAGCTTCATTGAGCCTCGTCTCATTAAACGCCCAGCCCTTGCCGGTATAATAGTCGTAAACTGCGGTTCTTAAATAAATAGTTTCACCGGGCTCACCCTTTATCCTGAATACCGGTCGCGCTGTCAGAGACGGCTGACCCGTAATATCCTTTGTACCCAGCTGATGCCCATAGCCGGGGATGTTGTAGAGGAATGGGAAGTCCGGGTAGACGGCGACAACTACTTGATGGAGCGCCTGGTCATCGATTGGATCGAGCAAAATGCTGTTGTTTTTTGCCTCGATACGGGAGAGCAGAAGCGTCAACCCCGCGGCCACAATGAGTAATTGTATGATAGCCGCAGCTTTCCTGCCCCGTTTGCCTGCAAATTGCTGTATTGAGACCGCCAGAATCGCCGATACAATGAGAGCAGCTGTAATGATGCCGAGGGCCTCCGTCTGGTAAATGGCGTAGAAGATTATCGACGCCATGGCCAAAAACCCCAGGAGAGACCTGATAATACCGTGCCTGAGCATAGCTCCGGCAAATAGTGTTCCGAAAAAACAGATCTTTACGGTAAACATGTATGATAAAACACCGGTAGCAGTACTCTCCTGTGCAAGACGAAACCACGCAATATATGCCGATGCAGGGGTAAGGTTTAAGCTGACAACGATTACTGCTGCTCCGGCGGCTTGCAGCAAAATGGCGGAAACCGCGGTCAGGGTGGCGAGAGATCTCACTGTTTTCGCCGCGAGCTTTCCACTTAGGTAAAAGACCTCGCGGGAAAGTAGGAGTGAAAGGACTAAAATCGGATACCCAATAAGATACCCTAATCCGGCGCCAGGCCGTAGCAAAATATAGGAGGCCATGGTAGGTATCAGCGCCGTCCCAAGACCTATGCCATATCGAGCCAGTACCCTGTTCATGATGTGTTCCTCAGGGATTCCGAGATAGATTCGGGGCTTTCCACCAACACCACCTTGCCCCCTCTCTCGCGTATCGAATTAAAATAGTACGTGCTGCTCTCTTTTAGATCCGCGGCCATTGACGTCTGATTGATAATTGCGGCAACCATGGTCTCAGAACCCGTGGGATGGGAAGTGCTCTCTTCAAGAATGGTTATGATCTCTGGATCAAGGACGTGTGTAATAAATACCACCGACGCGGGATTGACCGATCCCTGCATATCCGTGCGATAAAGCTCCCCGGGTGACATAGTGTCATGGAACAATATATTGACCGTGTCGCGATGAAATCTCCTGAAATCTCCTGAGTCCGATGCCGAGAATTCATATCTGCTCTGTCCCATGGCGTTCACCGTGACGGGGATCGACCGATCGAGACAGTACTTGACAATCGCCACCAATATTTCCATCGAGCAGTCCTCGCGCTCGAGGATATCCGGTGTAGGATGTACTTGACGTCTTAGATCGACGTAGAGGCTGATGCCCGGCTGTGATGTCTTGCCGTATGACTTGAGGAACGGCTCGCCAAGGGCGATAAACTTTTTCCACGCCATATGCCGGATGCTCTGTCCAGCCTGATAGCCCACCAGGTTTTCAAATAATGCATAATCTTGAGAAGCGCCGGGATTGGGTCCGGTGTTTAGATCGCTCGTCGTGCCGATGGAAAATGGAAACGCCACTTCTACAATTCTAGGATAGACATAAAAGGTCCTGTGCCAAACCGGTCTTCGTATGGTAATCCAGCCGAGGAGGTCCTGCATTTCCATCTGCTCGAGACCTACGGTGTATATCCCCCGAAACGGACAGCTGATTGAATAGCTCCGCTCGGCCCTCTCTCCGCGCTTTAGCATGATATATAGGTCAGGCAGCTGATCATCTGAACCGGGTTGTACGGTGCGGTACTTGATTCGGATTGGAATGCTTCTCAAATATGACTCATTGGCCAATGAAAGCGTGTATGTGAGAATTTGACCTTTGACCGGATGGTCTGTATCGAAATACTGGTGGTACTTTACCGACATAATCGAAATAATCATGTGGATAAAACTAATGATGGGTATTACCAAAAGAATAAAAAAGAAATAACTGAATAATAATCCGATATGAAAACGCGCGAGTTGCAGCAGAGCCAAAACAAATACGTAGGTAAATGCCGCTCCCCAGCGTAGCTTGAGAAATCCCCCCATTATACGCCGGTCGGCACCGGCGTCTTTGCCAGCACTTCATCAATTATCTGGTTGGGGGTCTGGTTGTTTACCTTTGCCTCAGCCGACAGTACCAAGCGGTGTGCGAGAGCAGCGTGAATAGAGTCGATTACGTCCTCTGGAATTACGTAGGATCTTCCGCGGAAAAGCGCCTGGGTTTGGGCTGCCAGGAGCAGATGCTGAGTAGCCCGTGGACTCATCCCAAGGCGGATTTTTGTGCTTTTGCGAGTGTTGTCCGCGAGGGTGACCAAAAACTTCATGATCTTTGCGTCTACGTCAACTTCTCTTACTAAACCGCGTACCTCGATGACCTTCTCCGGCGTTGTTATTGCATCCAGGGTGTCGAGGGGGTTGGTCTTCTTAAATCTCTGAAGAATGTTTATTTCATCATCCGAACCCGGATATCCTATTGAAAGTGAAAGGCCAAAGCGGTCAGTTTGAGACTCCGGCAGAAGAAACGTCCCGGTAAAGCTACTCGGATTCTGTGTCGCGATAACAAAAAAAGGCTCAGGGAGCTTCATGGTCCTACCGTCAATCGTAACCTGACGCTCCTGCATGGCCTCGAGCAGGCTTGACTGTGTGCGAGCGGAAGCTCGGTTAATCTCATCGGCTAGAACAAACTGATGCATGATTGCACCTGCTTTATAGACAAACTCCCTGGATTCTGCGTTCCAGACCGTCATTCCGAGGATGTCGCCAGGTAGTATATCTGGAGTAAACTGTATGCGTCCAAAGTCAAGCCCACTGCTTTTGGCCAACGTCATTGCCAATGTCGTTTTGCCGAGACCGGGAATGTCTTCAATTAAAACGTGTAAACCTGACAAGAACCCTATGAGCAAGCTATGTACGGAGGTACCCTTTCCCACAAATACATTTGCAATGTGTGCCCGCAGTTCTCTGCTGAGGGCGGAAATTTCTTTTATTTGAGCTGTGTCCATATAATTCTGAACCTACGGATTAATCCTCCCACGGTCAAGGAGCACGCCAGGGATAGTACACGTAGTCACGGAACTCGGCTTCAGGGTTCCGGTCTCCGTATGGGTGGCGGTCGTTGGCATTCCGATGGCAGGTAACACAGAAATCCGAGCTCTCAAACACCTCTTCCTGTCCGGTTTTGATGCTTTTGACCAGCCAGACCCATCCCACCATGGCGTTTGGATGGTCGGGATCTTTTATCATCACGGTCAGATGATCGGGTTTGGTGGATTCCGAGTTGGGGTACATTTCCTTTACTATAATTGTGCCGTGCGGGTAATCGTAGAATGCCTTCCCGTCCTTCTCGACGGGCATGACTTTTTGACCCGTACCATTGATAAAAATAATCCGTTTGAGCATAGAGTGCCCGGGTATTTGGTAGGTAAGTGGCGCATCCACAGTTGAGGCCCATTCACCATAATCGGTGGGAACGAGGCCGGCATCCTCGCCGGCGCCGCTGCATCCAACGAGTATCGGCGCTATAAACGATAGAGTTATCAGCAATTTTTGCATGACGGCAGCCAGTTTCAATTTCATGATTCCTTTACGCTTTTCACTACATATACCCGCAAGTACTCGTTTTTATATGCGCAGTCACCGTTCCTTTGCTATATGCGTGGTATAATAAGTGCCTTAGTATGGCAGGCAAAGGTAGCGCGGAGAGCCGGCTA
>NZCE01000045.1 GCA_002688185.1 Spirochaetales bacterium | reverse complement strand
GGGCAAGCAGAAGCTTTCCGAAAGCTTGCGAAAGATATGGCTGCGGGAGCTCGTGACGCCGCTACGCGAGGGTGATGAATGGGTGCCCAGCTACGCGCGTATGTAGGCGCTGCCAAAGAAATGCAAGCTTCGACGCACTGGGAATATCTCAGATTCTCCAATACTAAATCCACTTTTCTCAAAAAATCCGAGTTCTCGGCGTGACCTCTTTATTCCTTGCTTCAGCCATCCGCCATCCCATAGAGATCCCTCGCTGCGGGCACTGCGTTGTTGATTCGCATGTACATATCCTGTAACAATATACGCTGTTAATTTGTTTTTTTTGTTGTATAATCATGGAGTACCGTCAGGATGTCTCACAATTCTCTAATTGGTCTAACATGAGAGACGACGCCTTCTATTCGGGACTCATAATTAAAGGTACAGAAAACAGCATTACCGGGGGCCTGTATGAATAGCTGGAAAAGGTCAATTTTTGTCCTTACTCTCGTGCTTTTTGCTGCACTATCCGGTGTATATGCCGGTGGCAATAAGGAAATTCCTCAGACAGAGCTTTACACTTCCGGCACCCAGTATATTTCGCCCAACGGTGATGATATCCAAGAGGAAGCGACCATAGAGTTTGAGGTGACCGTCTACGTAAAAAGCGATGAAGGGTATGTGCCGGAGTATGGCATAAGCCTTACGGATGCTTCCGGAAACATCATTCGCCAGGTTGTGGAAACGGAAGAACCGGATATTGGGTGGTTTTTACGTCTTTTCAGACGGTGGCAGGCTTTTACTTTGGAGAAGAGCCTAACCTGGGATGGGACGGATGAGGAAGGCAACATAGTAAACGACGGCATATATATAGTAACCATGTGGGTGGTTGCCGGTTCAGAACAACGATCGGAGGACTTGAAGCTGGATGAGTTTGTGGTGGACAACACACCCCCGGAGGTCACCGTAACTCAGCCTGAACCTATGATTTTTTCACCAAATAATGACGGCAACCTCGAGGACGTCTCAATTGCCCAATCAGACGGCAGCTCGGAGGACCTCTGGGAGGGCGTAATTCTCGATGAGGCGGACACTACAGTAAAAACGTACTATTGGGAAAACGCCGCACCAGAAACGTTTACGTGGTACGGCAAAAATGATGAGAATGAGTCGGCGCCGGACGGTGTGTACTCCTATCGGATTACGGCAACGGACAGAGCCGGAAACTCGTTTGAGTCTTCATTTGACGGCATCGAGTTGAGCACCGTAGAGACGCCAATATCCATAAGCTTTGACGGGAAATTTATTTCACCAAATGATGATGGCGCCGCGGATTCTCTCGGCGTTACTCTCCAACAGGATGTCGGCGACGGCATCGTTGATTGGAAACTCTTTTTTGCCGACGATGAGGGAGTCACAGTACGAACTTTTGAGGGAGAAGGTGATCCCCCGCCTGAGGTATCATTTGATGGAATGAATGATGACGGAGATCCGGTGCCGGAGGGGTTGCTCCGGGCTATTTACGAATTAAACTACCGGCATGGGAATAACCCAACAACTTCCGACCTTTTTGAGATCGATGTAACCAAGCCTGAGATAACAGTAACGGTCGTCACACCGATAATTTCGCCAAACGCTGACAATATTCAGGACAAAGCCGAAGTTTCTTTTAAATCTAATGAAATTGTCACGTGGACCGGGGAGATTACGGATTCCTCCGACAATACGGTGCTCGCCACAAGCTCGGAGCAAACCACCTCACTCATCGTCTGGCGTGGAGAAGGCGCGGATGGAGCACTTTTGCCTGACGGTGAGTATTTTGTCAATGCGACATTTACCGATCGGGCGGGGAACCCGTTTAGCCCGGAGACGGAAACACTATCAATTGATGTGACTCCACCCGCGGTCGAGTTTTCCGTAGACCGTAATTATTTCTCTCCGGACGGAGACGGAATAAAAGATTCCGTTACCGCACGGTTCGCGGCCGATGAGCCGGTTCGCAGCCTGCTGCTGCTCAAGGATGCCTCTGGACAGGACGTGAAGACATTTGGCGGTCTTGGTAGAACTTTTGAATACATAACCGGAGAAATGGAGTATCAGTGGGAGGGCATGTCAGGATCGGAGCTCAAGGTACCCGACGGAGACTATGAAATGCTGAGCTCGTGCGTGGACCGGGGTGGAAATAGAATTGATTTGCCGGCGGTAACTCTCACAATCGACACCCGAGAAGTTTCGCTGAGTGTTTCCGCACCAAAGGGCTTTTCTCCCAATGGTGATGATTTATTTGACACAGTACTCGTTGATATTGACGCTTCGTTTTACGACACGGTGGTATCGTGGGGCATGGGTTATAGAGACGCCGCCGGAAAGGTCGCCCAGCTTGCCGAAGGAAAAGGGGAGCTTCCCCGGCAGCTCGAATGGAACGGCGGAATGCAGTTTGCGTCGGACGTAACGGCATCGGAGGGGATCTACAACGCGGTGCTTCAGGTGGAATACCTAAAGGGCGATGTTGTTGAGGCAATCAGCGGAGACTTTTTTGTAGATGTGACGCCTCCGGCGGTGAATCTGCAGGCAACGGCTGATCCATTTATAAAATCCAACGGCGATATGGAGGGAGACATCTATATCACTCTCCAGATCGACGACGCCCATGAAGTTATGAAATGGGCCCTAGACGTACTGACGAACGGAAAAAACGTTGTGAGAAGTTTTGCGGGATCGGGTGATTTGGAGGATCAGCTGATGTGGCGCGAAGGCTCCGGGACGCGCGTTTCCCGGGTGCCCATCACCGATAGAGTAACCCTAAAAGTAAACGTGGTAGACGAGGTTGGGAACGGATCGGTATTCGAGACGGAGGTTCCCCTGGATCTGCTCGTGGTGAGACGGGACGAGAAGCTTTATCTCCTCGTTCCAAACGTGATTTTTGGTGAGTATCAACACGAATTGGATTCTCGGAGCGCCGAGGATCTCGAGCAGAATCTTGCGTCCATCGAGCAGATATTCGAGATATTCCAGAAATATACAGGCTACGAGTTATTGCTAGAAGGCCACGCCTTGAATGTCCATCACCGAGGGGACCCTGACAAGGAGGCAGAGGAGGAGGAAATTCTCATACCGTTGACCCAAAAGCGGGCTGAGACCGTAAGAGATGCCCTGATAGAGCTTGGAATGGCCCAAAACCGCATAAGGATTGAGTGGTTTGGCGGCAAATCCCCTATTATGGACGTGCTGGATAAAGAGGTACGATGGAAAAACCGCAGGGTTGAGTTTATCATGCTGTTAAACGAATAATCTGTTCCGGGGCTCTGGTCCGGTTCTGACGGTCCGCCTTCTTATCGCCCTTCTGTAGTATTTTGCCGTCGATGATGCTTCCAATATGCTGTGAGCAAAGCATACGAGCCCACCAAAGTAAACACGGCCAATACGCCAAACATGGTCGAGATACCCGCGGAATCGGAAATAATCCCACCCAACCAGGGCCCGGCAAACATACCGATGGCGTACACGGATTGGTGTATGCCCATTGCGGTGGTTCTGTGTGACGGCTCAACTTCACGAATGCTCAAACCCATGAGGGTGGGATAGGCGAACCCAATGGCAATTCCCATGAGCATGGTACCGAGATAGAGCATAGGCAGCGCTCCGCCAGCCACCATCACAAAAATACCGGCGACAAAAGCCAAGATGCTCACCAACAGCAGATACACGTGATTTACCCGCTTGGTGATGATGGTATTGAGCAAGCTCCCGGAGGTGAGAGCCACCAGGTTCAGGCTTACCAAAAGACTCTTGACGATGTCGTTGGCGCCGAAGTCCTCTGCCTTGATAGCAAGGAAAGAGAATGTGATTCCCCAGGTGCTGATTTGCAGCACCAGGCTGATGCAGGACGGCAACATCAGGTCCGCGCGCCTAAAAAGCTTTGCAATTGATGAAACAGAGACGACGTGGGCCTCTCGTTTCTCTTCTCTGGAGAGAAGTACAAACAGAATTGCAGCACCTGCGGCGACGGCGGCAAGCACAAATGCGAGTTGGTAGCCTCCGGCGCTATTCAAGAAACCGTTGGAGCTAGTGGCGAGCATTCGGCCTATGGACCCCGAGAGCCAGAGGATTGAAGTGGCGTACACCGCCTGTTTTGGTTCGAACATCCTCGAGAATACGGCGACCAGTGGCACCCAAGTGGCTGCGGCAAAGCCGGTGAGTGTGCGCCCCAGGGCAAGGCCCGTCACGGATTGGCTATATGCCATAACCAAGGCTCCCGCTGCGGCAAACAGCATGCCTATGACGATAAACGGTTTCCCCCGCCCTAATTTATCGACGCCGATACCGGTTGGAATGCGCATGATTGCCTGCCACAGCCCATACATCGATAGAACAGTACCAACAACGGCAAGATCACTCGTTCTAGTCTTTACGAATGTTGAGAGGGTTGGAACGTAAAGGTACAGGGAAATCCAGTAGAGAAAGGTCGCTGCTAAAAAGAGAATACGTGCGATTTTTTTATTCAAGGTGATTCCTATAAGATGCAACAATGATTAAGTCTTGAAAGACTTCATAAACCATTCTGTGCTCCAAGCTGACCCTACGAAACCACACATCACCTCCCAATTCAGCGGCCGGCATGGGCTTGCCGGGTCCCTCGTAGGGCTCAGAAGCCAGGCGATTGGTGAGATCATGGCAAGTTTCGTACGTGCTTTTATCATATGCGCGAAAATAGTCAAGATCTTCTCGGGCTTGATTACTTATCTTCACTTTCCAAGACATCGTTAAAGGTCTCATCAACGGTATGTGCTTTAACCGACCCGTGGTAATGTTCTGCTCGGTTATCCAAGAGACTGTTCATAGTGGCCCGATCTTTGAGTATGCTGATCGTCTCCCTAAGCCTTTCATAATCTTCGGCCGGAAGAACCACCACATCACCACGTGATGATCCCGTGACGACCAGCGGTTCGTGGTTATTGAGTACCGTGGCATGGAAATGTGAGAGTCGACTTCTATAATCTGATATTCGAGTCGTAATCACAGGTGTCCTCCCTGCTATGCGCTGGCCTGAACACACAATCGTAAATGGACTTTTGTGCGGCCGGAAAAGAATTGCCGTTGCTCTTTTGAGAGTGCGTCGAAGCTTGCATTTTTGCCTTCGAAGCCGGAAAATGTCGGCTCTGGTTGGTCTCAGACGCTTAAAATCCGCAATATATTCAAAACTGCAAGCTTCGACGCACTCCATGTTTTTTTAGCTTAGTACGCATAGGAGTTGAAATCAAGATTGTCCGACACAAGACTTCACGGTAGTCGCTTTGCTATGATACCGATCCATTCGTCATCGTTCTCTACAGGCTTTCCGGTGAGATCGCCCTGCTGGCAGACTATTGAGAGCTTATGTTTTTTCAACAGTTCGCGAATGGTCGTTGGGCTGTAGTAGTGGTGCCAGATATTAAACGTCTTCTGCCCTTTGCCGGCCGGGAAAATCGTATATTGATTTAAGTGTATGTTCTCCTCAGGGTATGCAAATCCCTGCTCGAGAACGAGGTGCGGCTCCGGATGCCAGAACCCATCCTCAATCCGTGCATACCAGTCGGTTTTCAAACCCGTCCTTTTCACATAAGGGTGGGTAAATACATCGAAAGCAAAGAGCCCGTCCGGCTTCAATAAGCCGCGGATTTTCCATAGCAGGAGACTCCTGTCGTGGTCATTTAGAACACAAAAGTCCCCATAGATTAGCGTTATTACATCATAAGTGCCGGCCAACTCTCCAGACAGGTAGTTTTTCTCCAGATACTGTATAAGCATACCGTTCTCGGCGGCACTGGCCCTGGCGTGCCTCAGAGAGTTGCTGGAGAAATCCACCCCGGTGACGTCAAAGCCAAGCCTGCTGAACTCTGCACAGTAGAGCCCGGGGCCACAACCTAGGTCCAACAGCTCTCTTCCGGCGCCCCCACCGGCTTGCTCGGCAATCCAATCGGCCGAGAGACGAATGGTTGCCGGTTTTCTGCTCGCGTCATCAGTATCTGGATTGAGATGGGCGTGGAGGATATGTTTGGATATATACGGATCCGCCCAAAATACATCGGTTTTTTCCCATAGGGGCGGTCTGTCGCACCGCTTTGCAAGCAACAGGATTTCGCTTTTCTTGAGAGCCATCAGCTTCTCCTCCGCATGAATCCAAATGCGTTAAACAGCAAAAAAAGGCAGCAAAAAGCCGCAAGAGTAACGGGAAACCAATCGCCAAATCGTGTGAAGTATGATGTTCGTGATTCACCGATGTCAACTTCCACGATGAGGAAAGATTCTTCATAAAACGGCAGAGACTCTCGCAGTCTGCCCGTTTTGTCAACGTGGCTGGTCACGCCTGAAGCCGACGCCCGGAGGAACTCTCTACGATTTTCAATGGCTCTGAAAATGGTATTTGCATAATGCTGTTTGGCCTCAACCTCTGAAAGCGACCAATAGTCGTTCGACAGATTGATAATAAGCTCTGCGCCCGCTCTAACAAACCGGCGAACATCCCGCGGAAATCCATCTTCAAAGCAGATTGGAGTCGAAAATGTGAATCCCGGGTGCTCAAACACTACAGGATCCGTTCCGGGCTCCCACAGATAGACATCAAAATCCAGAAGAAGATTATAAAACTTGGGCATCTGTTTCTCGAACGGGAAGTATTCGGTGAACGGCACAAGATGCATCTTTCTATAGGTTTTAGTTCGCGTTCCTTCAGGATCAAACAGCACTGAAGCGTTATAATCAAATCGGGCGGTTTCTCCGTTGGACTTCTCCACCAACTCATAGTCGTCGTTGCCTGTAATCAGCCACGTACCCAAGTCGCGCTGATAGTGTAAAAAATCGTCAACCAAACGAGCGTACGTGAATCTTCTTGGATCTTCCCTGCTCCATCGTCTGATGTTGGGGACAAACGCAGTCTCAGACCATACTACCAGATCCGGCAATGACACCATTGCCTCATTAGTGAGGCTTTTTAGAATTTGCAGGCCTTCGGCATAATCATTCTTTCTCGGGTCGGTGTTCTGCTGAACCAAGGCGATGGTGTATTGATTAGCGTCACCATGAGGTTCCCCGAGAATAGACAATAGGCCGGCGCCGTAAACGCAACCGATAATCAATGTGGTTCCAAACAACGCTTTGATGGGCACACGCCGCTGCGCGCGCCGCTGCGCGCGCCGCCATATACGCCTATGAGGGCCGTTTCTGCCGAATATGCGGTAGATGCACCATGCGAGGACCGCGTTTACCCATATTACGAGAAAGGAAACTCCCCAAATCCCTGTTAGCGAAGCGATCTGGATAAATGGTATGTTTTTGTACTGACTTACTCCCAGCATCCCCCACGGGAATCCCAGAAAACCGGTTGATCGAAGATAGTCAAAAATCACCCAAAGCAGCGGAATCAGAAAAACCACGTGGTTGCCGGAAAGACGTTTTACAAGAGATATAGTCAGGCTAAATACCAGATAGAAAAGCAGGTACAGTATTGTTATTACCTGCAACGAAACAAGACTAAACGTTCCAAGCCAGAAATTGGTCAACATCGTTTGGATTACTCCAAATGCGGTTACGTAGAGCGGTGCCCATCCGGCGGGGATGTATACTAGTACGAGTAATAACGGAACCAAACAGAAGAACCCGAGTATTGCCATGCCATCGAGAGAGACAAAGGACGGCAGAGAAAACGTGTAGAGTGCTGATGAAAGGAGGGTTAGGGGAAGCGCGAGCAGGCGCACCCAATAGCCGAATGTTCGACTATTCATTTTTATGGCCGCCGTTAATCGGCTGACGACAATAATTGAAATATCCAGCGCAAGAAACGGCGCATATCTCATAAGCGAGCTGAGACGTTCCGTCCGCGAATCCGGCGCTATATGGAGATTCTCTTTTCCTTCCGCAAAGCGCTGTACATAATCCATGTTGGCGTTGAGGGCAAAAATATAGGAGAAAAGGAACAGGATAAGACCGTAGGTCAGCAAAACTTCAGGCATTTTAGATTGAGAGAGTGAGTTGCCGCCTGTTTTGGTGCGACCTTTGAGCAACGGATGCAGGCTTTCTGCCAGAAGGCTGGTTCCCCAGACCATGTGGGATAAAAAAAGCGTGGCGTATAGGAAGTCGGAAATCGTCGGTGTCTCGGGACCACTGAGGAATAGCATAAGTCCCCAGGTGCCGACTGCAATGATGAGTAATGCGGTGAATAAGACTACGGCATGATTTTTCAAACGGTGCCAACTGTACAAAACAAGAGGATTTTCCGCAACTCGTGAGTCGACCCGAACAGATAAGGTGCGATTTGCCACAAGTAGATGGCTGAAACAACGTAGCTATTTTGAGCCGTGGTATAAGTGGAGGGAAAAGAGGTCACGCCAAGAACGCAGAGCTTTTAAAGAAAGGTGGGCTATGCGCGGAAGATTCTTGAGGCAATACCGGCCATGGGCTTCCTGGTCCAGGATTGTTGGAATCTGTGTATATGGATACAAGGTCTTTGCGGTCCGCGCTCGGCGAGCTTTGCGTGAGCTCTGCCGGGCTCTTCCATAATCGAAAAAGCCACACCTAGTACCCTCAAATATCGCTCCCGATAAATATAGCCAATTTTATTGGGTAATGGTATATTTCGGGAATGGCACTATTTGGTTCAAAAAAGGCAATCACCCTGTCGGTGGAAGGCATGACATGCGAGCATTGCGAGATGAAAGTGCGCAACGCCTTGAGCGGTGTAAATGGCGTCAAAAAGGTAGTTAAAGTTGACCGTGGAGGTGGCGTTGCAGTGGTTAGCACCAATGCAAAATCCGAGGTAACTGCGGACGCTCTCGTGCAGGCCGTCAGCGATGCCGGCTATACGGCAAAAGCTTGATTTGAGTATGTGTATATCTATTTGAGAACATTGCTCAAATCATAGGACTTTATGCCGAGGGCATCGGCCACATTCGGGTACACGCACTTTCCATCATACACGTTTACCCCGCGGTAGATTGCCCCTGAAATTGAAACCGCCTCTTCGAGCCCGTGTTCCGCTATGAGCAGGGCATAGGGTAGCGTTGTGCTGGTCAACGCGAGGGTGGATGACAATGCAACTGACCCGGGCATGTTGGCCACGCAGTAGTGAACCACCCCGTCCACTACAAAAACCGGGTCGTCGTGGGTAGTTGGATGTGAAGTCTCCACGCAACCGCCCTGGTCTATCGCAACATCCACGATCACGGCGCCTCTCTTCATGAGTTTTAGATGCTCTTTTCTGATAAGCCTTGGTGTTTTTGCCCCCGGTACGAGGACAGCCCCAATGACGAGATCACTTTGAGCCAGTACGGCCTCGATATTTGCGTCGGTACTGTAGAGGGTTGTGAGATGAGTACTAAAAATGTCGTCTAGATAGGCAAGGCGATCTGAGCTTATGTCCAGAATTGTGACCTCGGCACCCATCCCGACGGCAACCTTGCATGCATTAGTACCCACTACTCCCCCGCCCACTATGCCGACCTTGCCCCGCGGCACCCCTGGCACCCCACCAAGAAGCACACCCCTTCCGCCGAAAGTCTTTTCGAGATACTTTGCACCTTCTTGAA
The DNA here is from genome assembly GCA_002688185.1 of Spirochaetales bacterium. Next base: position 320 of record NZCE01000045.1, on the reverse strand, counting down.
CACTCAGTCTCCCCGCAATCTCGCTCATAGGCTTTAGACACGGCAGGGCACCCCCGTCGGTTTCAATAGTCTCGTATGCAACCGCTTTTATCCTGCGTTCCTTAAGCTCGTTTGTGAGATTCGCTGAAGCTGCAAGATGAAGATAGGTAAATAAAATCTGGTTTTCTCTGAGGAGGGGATACTCATCGGGCTGCGGCTCCTTGACTTTGACAATCATCTCCGCATCCGAGTAAATTTTTGGGGGTATGCACTTGACTCCGGTGCACCCCATATGTAGTGTGTCTGCATGGAGATTTACCCTAAAACGCTGGACGAGTTTG
>NZCE01000044.1 GCA_002688185.1 Spirochaetales bacterium | reverse complement strand
GCTGAAAACAGCCTATTGGGCGCAAAACATGGCTGCCAATTCCAAAATGCAGTCTGCGCCGGCAGCAAGTAGCAGTTTATGCGTCGGCTCTATATAAAAGAGCGAAATCTGAATATGGGAAATATGATAAGACTGGAGACGGCATCACTAAATCCTCCACTTCGGTTTAGGGAGCTTCTCAAAGACCTCGGCGACGGTGAGAACGGATTCATGGGAACTCCCGTACATTCCGGCAAGACAACACTTGAGGAATACCTGCAACAGTGCCGTGACATGCCCGATCCGACAAAACTACGCCCGGGTCTTGTGCCTCAAACCGTGTTTTGGGTGCTGAATGACGCCAGTGAAGCTATCGGTATCGTAAGGCTCCGCCACTATCTGAATGACAAACTCCATGTACACGGTGGCCATATTGGGTACTACATTCGCCGAAATCAACGCGGGAAGGGATACGGCAAGCAGATGCTCGCCCTTGCTCTCGACGAACTCCGTAAGCTTGGCGGGAAGCGCGCTTTGATTACCACAGATCCTGACAATCTCCCCTCGATCAGAATAATTGAAGCGAACTGTGGACAGTTCTCTGACTTAAGCATTGATCCCGAAACCGGGGCGAAATACAGACGTTACTGGGTCGATTTGGAGCAGTGAGGGTTCCGTGAGGATTTAATTCATGACCCAGCGTGCGGCCATTTCGGGATTGTTTGGCCGCGCTGTGCTGCGGTGAAGTGGCACACCGTTGGTTCTCCCCTGTGGAGAGCCACTACATTTCTTGCCTCAAGGGGATCGATCTATGGATTTACAGATAGCAAACAACTGGAAAGAGCTCGCCAAACCGATTGCCGAAACGGTCCTCAAGCCTGGCATACTCGAAATAAAAACCGATTCTGGCCTGTTTATCCTCAAGACCAAGAATGAAAAACAGGAACTGCGGAAGTCACTTTACCTTTTGCAGGCTATCCGTCGAGAAGATGTTCCAATAGAGGTTCCGGTAGAATCGCTAAGCGGTGAGTTGTATGTTGACCATGGTAATAAGAGATATTGCCTTTTTGAACGGATTGTCGGCGATCCAATAAACACTGGTTTCGAACATATCAACTGGGAGATATTTGGTAATGCAATTGCACGTCTTCATCTTGCTTTCGATAAAATAGCCATTGATATTGCATTTCCTGAAATGCAGTTCGTGGACGCGTTTCCGTGGTTAACTGGGGGTAAGCGTCAATCTGTGCTTAGCTGTGACTATCTATCTTATCTCAGCGACTCATTGGCAAAGATCGAAGCTCTTCAAAAGGAACTCATACATCGGGATCCGCATCCCGGCAACATTATTTTCAAAGATGGCAAGTTGGCCGGATTCATAGATTTGGATCTGTCGACAATGGGCCCGCGGATTTTCGATCTCGTCTATTGTTCTACTGCGATGTTGTCAGATTTATTTAGTGGGCAAAGAGAGGTATGGGTCTACAAACGCAAAGAGATTGTTGTAGGCTATCAACGCCTGTGCCATTTGAGCGATTTGGAGCTCTCGTTGTTACTTCCCATGGCCGTATACATTCAACAACTATTCACTCGATTTTATGAAAATCAGAGAGATGATGAAAAATCAGCACATAACGCAATGATTGCGAAGTGGCTGTTTGAGAGCAATGAAAGCCGCCCTATGGTTTAATAACCGGATATTACTCTCCGGCCAAGTGAATGTGAGGTAGATAAAAATGATTGATCCAAAACTTGCCGGCAAAGTCGCTCTCGTTACCGGGGCAAACCACGGCATTGGAGCAGCAACGGCGAAAATGCTTGCTGCACAAGGTGTCAATGTATTTATCACGTACTACCTACCATCGTGCCCGTATTCGGAGAACGAACTGGAAGATGCACGTCAGGCTGGAATCGGCGGCAATCCGTTGTATCACGCCATGCAGCAGCAACCCGTCGAGCCGGTTCTTGACGCAATCCGGTCTTCCGGCGGCAGTGCAGCGGCACTGGCATACGACCTGGGCGAAGCAGACAACATCGTCAGTGTGTTTGATTCTTGTGAAGACGAACTAGGACCGGTGGACATCATGGTCAACAATCACACGTATTGCGTCCAGGAAACCTTTGATCCCGAGCTGGTCTCTGACGAGCAAGGAGGTGCCCGGCTGGCGAGCGCTCAGAATATAGATCGGCACTTCGCAGTCAACGCACGCGCGTACGCACTGATGATGACTGAATACTTGCTCCGGCATCAGAAGCGTGAGGCGACGTGGGGCAGAATCATCAATCTGAGCACCGACGCGGCCCATGCTCATATGGCCAACATCAGTTATGCCGCCAGCAAGCATGCCATCGAATCTTACAGCCGCTCAGCGGCATCCGAGATGGGCAGATACGGCATCACCGTCAATATCATTGCACCAGGCCCGATTCAAACGGGCTATATCAGACCGGAGTCGGCCCAGGAGATCGCTGCCCAAACTCCCCTTCGTGCAGTCGGCCGGCCTGAAGATATCGCTGATGTGATCGTGTTTCTGGCATCAGAGCAAGGTCGGTGGGTTACGGGACAGTTGATATATGTTGGCGGCGGCTGGCGGATGCACCAGTAGCAGCGCTTGCAGTAGGCCCGAAGTAGACAGATCAATCCATTGGGGGAATCGGCGGGAGATTGTGAGTGAAGTCTGGAAGTGCTACAATGCTCCGATGATTGAGAGAGTCATCACAAAGAGATCCCTTCATGACGGCAAAGCAGATAAGAGAGACCTGGCTTACTGGCTGTCTCAGTCGCTTGAAAGCCGATGGAATGCCGTAGAATTCCTGAGGAAGCATTTTTATGTTGAATATCCCGAAAGACTTCAGAGAGTTTATCGAGTTATTAAACGAAAATAGCGTCCGTTATCTGGTCGTTGGCGGCTGTGCCGTTGCGTTTCATGGGCTTCCTCGGTCAACCGGCGGCATAGATTTCTTTTTCGATCGATCTGCCGAAAATGCCCGTTTGGTTGTGCGGTGTCTCCAACAGCTCGGTTTTATCTTATCAGGAATAAGCGGGTTTCTGACCGAATGCAAGATAAAGCGGATATCGAACGTCTGAAGAACGACTAATAGCCGCTATAGGTTTAAGCTCTCGTAACTTAATATACAGCCAAAGATAGACCATTCCCCCGCCAATTGCCGGCGTGGGCCTGAGCCTATTTACACCTTTTTTAAACGTAGTTAGACTTGATGCAGTTACTCAAGGGTTCCCGTTTGCGGAATATCGCGGAAATCAGAGTGACGCACAATTAAATGAGTACGGTACCGGCCGCGTCGGATCAGGCCACGCTGGATCCGGGCGTGGACAAAGCAATCTACAAAAAAACTCTGAAAAAACGAATTATCGATAATTGGGATCTCTATCTTTTTATTTTGCCGGCATTCGGATTAGTCATTCTTTTTCATTATTTCCCGATCTATGGTTTGCAGTTGGCGTTCAAGCGGTTCTATGCGGCCAAGGGCATCTGGCAAAGCCCTTGGGTAGGCTGGCGTAATTTTCGCATCTTCCTCAACAGCCCTTCATTTGAGTTGATTTTTTTCAATACGCTATGGATAAGTCTCTATCAACTCATTGCGGGTTTTCCCGCACCCATCATCCTCGCTCTTATTTTTCACCACACACCGGGCCGGCACATCAAACGAACAGTGCAGATGGTGTCATACGCTCCTCATTTTATCACCGTGGTGGTCTTGGTGGGTATGATGTCCATCCTTCTCCACCCAAATTACGGTCCTATCAATATGGTCATCAAAGCCATCGGCGGCAAATCCATATTTTTCATGACTCGCCCAGAGCTTTTTAAAACAATTTATGTGTTTTCGGGGGTGTGGCAAAACGTGGGTTGGGGATCGATCATCTATCTTGCGGCCCTTTCAAGCGTAGATCCAGGACTACATGAATCTGCAATAGTCGACGGAGCCACGAAACTCAAGAGGATTTTTTATATCGATCTTCCGATGCTTGCCCCCACGGTGATTATTCTTCTTATTCTACGATTTGGTCAGCTCTTGAGCGTAGGATTCGAGAAAGTGTTTCTCATGCAAAATCCGCTGACGATAAGGACATCGGAAGTGCTTGCCACCTATGTGTATCGGGCGGGCATCGAGCAGGGCCGAATAGAAATCGGCGTGACCGTCGGACTCTTTAACGCCGTGGTAAACTTTATCATGCTAATTCTGGTAAATCGAACAGCAAAGCGGTTTAGCGAGCATTCATTGTTCTAGGATACTACATGGTTGGCTTGAGCAGAGAAGACGTAGCCTTCAACACGGTGATTTACATTTGCCTTGCAATTGTATTTTTAGTCATGGTGTATCCTCTCTGGTTTATCCTCATTGCTTCATTCAGTGATCCCAATGCGGTGTACAACGGCAAAGTATTGATAGTGCCTTTTAACCCCACGCTAAAGGGGTACGAGCTCATCCTCGACTACAGGCCCATATGGATCGGATATCGAAATGCTTTTATGTATCTGTTTCTCGGTACCTTGACAAATCTTGCCGTAATATTGCCCGCTGCCTACGCCCTTTCGCGCAAGGATCTCGTGGGGCGCGGAATTATTATGGGAATATTTGTATTCACCATGTTCTTCGGCGGTGGCATTATACCTACATACTTATTAATAAAAAAACTTGGATTGTATAACACTATTTTCCCCATGATTTTGCTGCCGGCTGTGCCGGTGTATCTGATGATTATTACGAGAACCTTTTTTCAAACCACTATTCCCGACGAGCTGTTGGCGGCGGCAAAAATTGACGGGTGCACGAACAGAAAGTTTTTTTGGCTGATCGTGCTACCGATCTCACCTGCTATCATCGCTGTGCTCGCCCTCTTCACAGGAGTAGGCCATTGGAACCAGTTTTTTCTGCCGCTTATCTATTTGGATGACGAACAGCTAAAGCCCCTCCAACTCGTTCTCAGAGATCTTCTTACCCAAGTGGAGTGGCTCGCGCAAGAGCTCGGAGGCGTGGAATCATTTCTCGAGCAGCAGAAGATGGCTGATCTTATGAAATACGGGGTAATCATTGTCGCTTCAATTCCCATGCTGCTGATGTACCCCTTTGTTCAAAAATACTTTGTGCAGGGGATCATGATCGGTTCTATTAAAGGGTAACGATACCTATAATATTTTTTAAGGAGGACAGAATGTCCAAAAAAAACAAACGGTTGGTCTTAATTTCGATGCTGTTGGCTCTGATGCCAATGCTTGTCTTTGCAGGAGGGGGGCAAGGTGAAGCGGCTGCCGAGACAAGCTCAAACTTCAACGCAACGGGTCTTCCTATTCTCAATGAACCGGTGACCTTTAGGGTCGGGATTATCGACCATTGGAATATGCCGGACATGAATGAAAAGCAGATGTTCAAGGATTGGAGAGAAAAAACCAACGTGGTATTTGATCTCATCCAAATGTCAGGACAGGAGGCCAATACCAAGGTGCCTCTTATGTACTCAACAGATGACCTACCCGACGCCTTTATCAACATCGGAGCTTCCAATAATAATGACTATGGTGCCCAAGAGCTCAATATCCCCCTCGAGGATTACATTGCTCAATACGCGCCAAACGTCGTCAGAGTTCTCGAGGAAATGCCGGTTGCAAAAAAGTGGGCAACAGCTACCGACGGCCACATGTATCACTTGCCGTATATCAATCTTGCGAATGATTCTCGGGTGGTGTATGCGTCTTTTATCAGGCAACAATGGCTCGAATCTTTAGGAATGGATATTCCTACCGACTTGGATGAGTTTTACGACCTTCTTGTCGCATTCAAGACAAAAGATCCAAACGGCAACGGCAAAGCCGATGAGATACCGTTTTCTGTTCGATGGCAGGATGGGATTTCAGGAATCAGGGATTGGTTTCAGCCTTTCGGCACCACCAGTGCATTCATGGGCGCGGTAAAAATCCGCGGCGGGGAAGTTTTTGCAACGACTCTGGAGCCCGGATACAAAGATGCCGTCAAATATCTGCATCGGCTCTATGCCGAGGAGTTGATGGACCCAGAGGTGTTTACCTATGAGCAGACCTCAGTAAATGAGCTTCTGTCTCCCAAGTTGAATGCTCTGAAAAAAGCGTTGGCGTACGGTAATTATTGAGAAAAAAAGAGCCTCCTGTT
>NZCE01000043.1 GCA_002688185.1 Spirochaetales bacterium | reverse complement strand
GTCGGAACGGTCGGCCTATGCGCTTTTCCACACTGCCGATTTCCGTCTTACCGCCATAATTTTTCGCATTCAAATTTAGTTTATGCGTCAGCTCTATAAGCTTTTCGGTACCGAAAATCACCATGCCGTAACGGTGAATGCCGTAATATTCGGGTAAAATAACATTTACCTCATAGCCCAGCCGGCGAGCCCGGAGCACTTCATCGGTGAGAAAACAGGGCCAAATGTCAATTTTGCCCTCGAAGAAGGGCGTCATATCATATCCGGCATCTATTTCACGTACACTGTCGGGATTAAGCCCGAGACGGTGCATCATGGCTCGAAACGAGACGCCGTTAGCGACGGGATTGAGCTTTCGGATCGAACGACCGGGGAAGTCCTGGGGATTGGTTATGCCTTTTTCGGCCAGCGTCATAAAAACCGCCGCGTCCCGTTGATATATGGCCGAAATTGCCAGGACAGGTTTCCCTTTTGCCCTCGCGTTGATTAAGCCGATCCCGTTCATCGTGCCAAAGTCGGCCTTGCCATCCATCACCAATCCAATTGTATCAGTAGACGGCGAAAGGCGCGGGAGCAATTCAACGGAGAAATGCTCCTCACGGTAGAAGCCCTTCTTTTCCGCGGCGTAAAATCCCGCCCATTGCGATTGGTGAAGCCAGCCCAGTTGAACTCGTAAGACCTCTTTGTCTCCATCCTCATCGCCGTCCGAGCATCCCGGTAGAAAAATAGCCAGCACAAGAAATATGGAAAGCGTAGTTGCTAGCCGCGAGGCAAGAGCCGCATCCAGGAATGGGACCAATGGTGGCATTAGTTCTCCTTATATGTGAACTTTATCATTTAGTAGCATTTAGCATGCCAATACGGTGATGGGTTCCTTCTATCACAGGCGGCCGTCCCGATTGCGAAATGCATGCTCCTCTCGTTCATACCTGGAACACGGCCGCACCCATTGTTTCAAATAGTAGCATTGTAGCCTATAGATTATCCGAAAACCACCCGTAAGAAGGGCAAATGCAAAGTCGGCATGGAATTTGCTCTCAATTGCGAGGAGGTACGTATGTCTAAAACAGCAACAGCCGCCGGGACGACCGGCAGCGCCCTTGAACGCTATTTTTCCCAGATAAGGAGCAAACCGGTATTAAACAGGTCCGAAGAGATAGACCTCTCACAGAGGGTTCTCTCAGGTGACGAAATGGCACGACAGAGATTCATTGAATCAAATCTCAAGCTCGTGGTGCGGATAGCCAAGACATACGTTCAGTCCTCCGTCAACTTGCTCGACCTTATCCAGGAAGGCAACATCGGACTGATTAGAGCCGCCGCAAAATACGACTATCGTAAAAACACGAAATTTTCGACGTACGCCGCTCTGTGGATTCGCCAGTCGATCATCCGATTTTTAAACTCAAATCGACGAGCAGTACCCATCCCACACCGGAAAGAGATGGTGCTTTACCACGCAAAAAAGGAATTGGAAGACATGACCCAAGTTCTCAAGCGCAAGCCGACAACGAAAGAAGTCGCTGAAAGAACTTCTATTTCAGCAGAAGAGCTAACCAATGCGTTTGCGTCGGAGCGCATTGTGTGCTCTCTGCACAGCACGACGGGTGCCGGCACCGGTGAGGTGATCGACACGTATAAGGACTTCTCATACTCCCCGGAAAGGTTGGTAATAGATGCGAATACGAAAGAAGAAATCGCATCTTCTCTCAGAAAGCTCAAAGAAGAAGAGCGTCAGGTGCTCCTTTACAGATATTGCTTCAAAAGCCCGGAAAAGTACACTCTCAGATCTCTTGCGTCAAAATTCGGTGTCTCGCCTGAGTGTATAAGACAGATCGAGCGACGTGCCCTTGGTAAGCTGAGAATCTATGCTTCCGGCCTTCAGTAAGACAATGGATCGTACATGCAGTCCGATAGCCAAGTATTCCGCCACCGGATGCGCGCATGTGAAACAGTATTTGTTTCACAAGAAAAGCACCGCTTTTCTTGGTCTACCGCTGAAGTCAGCTTTGAGCACGGTTTAAAGCCCTTCTTAAATAATACGGGTGCAAGATCAATAGTTGGCATACAAATTGCAAAAAAATGCACAAATGACTTGGGAGAGAGTTGATGGCAAAAAAAAACCGGATTTTGCTTATCGATGATGAGCATTGGATCAGAGAGTTTCTAAAGGAGCTCTTTATAGCCGAAGGATACGACGTGGAGACTGCCGGAGATGAAGACGGCGCACTCCAAAAATTGCGGTGTGGTACGTTTGATATCGTAATTACGGACCTGCGCCTCGGTGGATCATCTGGAATCGACATTCTGAAAATAGCTAAAGCGCAAGAATATCTCCCGGAGGTCCTGCTGATTACTGCATACGGAAGCGTGGAAACCGCGGTAGATGCGCTGAAGCTGGGTGCGTTTGATTTTCTGACAAAACCCCTCGAATCATCAAAGATTCTCGAGACGTTGGAACAGGCTTTGGAGAGAAGAAAGCTGAGGGCAAATATCAATAAATCATCGAAGGAAACGGACACCAACGGTAATGGATCGGTGAGGGATGACTATCTGCTTTACTATGATCCCCTGACCAAGCTGCCGAATAGAGATCTGTTTTTTGATCGCCTGGGGCAGGCTATTCTCAAAAATGAACCATCAGGACGACACTTGGCAATCTTTATCTTTGACATTGATGGATTCAAACTGCTGAATGACGTATACGGTCCGGCTAAAGGAGACGAAATTCTCATAGAAGTAAGCAGGAGAATCGAGAGCTCCGTGTTTGCCAGAGATACAATCGCCCGGGTTGGCAGTGACGAGTTTGGAGTGGTAGCCGATATCAAACGTGAAAAAGATATCGTTGCCGTGCTGGAGAGAATTAGGGCCACGTTGAACAAGCCTATTACCATCGGCGCACGAGAAATCGCAATTTCTACCACCGCGGGCATCGCCGTTTATCCTCGGGACGGAACGAGCGCGGAAATGCTGGTACAGAACGCGGGATTGTCTTTAGCACAGGCTAAGAGATTCGACAGAAGCGGCTTTCGGTTTTTCACCGCTGACATGAACGAAAGAGCAAACAAGTTTTTTGAATTGCGTCACAAACTGACTACGGCGGTGGAGAATGGTGAGTTGGAGCTGTTTTATCAGCCTTATTATGAAATATCCACCAATAGAATGGTCGGTCTCGAAGCCCTCCTCAGGTGGCGAGACGATCAGGGCGGGTACATGCTGCCGGGCGAGTTTATTCCCATCCTAGAAGAAACCAAGATGATACAGCCGATTGGCGAATGGATTTGCGAGACCGTGTGCAGGCAAATCATGGATTGGGAGAAGCGATCGATACCGGCCGTTCCGGTTGCGATCAACATCTCGCCGGTGCAATTTATGCAACAGGATTTGACCGAAAGAATCACATCCATAGTAAAACGGCTGGGAGTTGATCCACGTCAACTTGTATTAGAAGTCACCGAAACTACGCTTATGCAGGACATAGACGTTACCGAACGGTCGCTAAGACAATTTAAAGATACCGGCATGATGATTTCGGTTGATGATTTTGGAACCGGATATTCTTCTCTTTCTTATCTGAAATTCTTTCCCATCGACAATCTGAAAATTGACATGTCGTTCGTCAAAGGGCTTTCCTACGATTCAAATGATGCATCGATAATCGCTGCAATTATCTCTATGGCACACAATCTCAACTTGAGAACAATATCTGAAGGCGTAGAAAACACTGAACAATTGAGAATATTAGAGTCCTTGAAATGCGCCTTTACTCAAGGGTTTCTCCACTGTAGGCCAAAGCCCGCCGATCAAATCGAGCCACTGCTTGAATTGAGCATGCCGGCGGGCGCATCGGCGTGATGATGCAGCATCGAGCAGGATTGTTCTCTTATGAAACGCAACCATTTCATTATTGGAATAGTTTAGCAATGATTACCCAGGTTATTGGATAAATAAGGTCATATGCTTCTTGAGAGAGCATCATCATAAGATTATTGCTAATTGGCACGGAACTTGCAACTAATGCCAATGTAAGGAGTTTCTATGAGCAATAGTGGTCAGAAGATCATAGTAGAAGATAGTGATGTATTTAATATGTTCCTCCATGAATGCCAGGATCATCTTGAGCACATGGAGGAAAAAGTCCTAAGTCTTGAATCTGAGCAGGACCTTTCAATAGTCGACGATATTTTTCGGTCGATTCACACGATGAAGGGGACCTCGTCTTATTTTGGGTTTGAAGGTGTCAAGGAACTGAGTCATATTTTGGAGACCCTGCTGGACCAGCTGCGAACCGGAGAGCTCGTAGCGGACGCCGCAATCGTAGACGTTTTGCTCAATGGAATCGATATTCTCGCAGTCACCATTGACCGGATCGGGAAAAGCGCAGACGGATTGGAATCGAAGGACAAGGAATTTTCCGTTGTCGAGCCTGATATCGATGTAGAAGCGCTAAAAGACAAAATCGAGTCCGTAACAGCAGACCCAAAGGAAGACGAAAACCCGGAAAACCTGGTAACCGATGAGATCGTAGTAAAGTTTATAGAGGAGGCGAAAGATCTGCTCGACGCGGCTGAGAAAGACATTCTCGATCTTGAGGGCAATCCGGTAGACTCGTCTCTGATAGACGGTCCGTTCAGGCTAATCCACACCATTAAAGGGAATGCGGGCTTTGTGGGGCTGGCCGAGATCGAAAAGAGCTGCATGGATCTCGAGTCTATATTCGATTCCGTGAGGCGGCAGGAGGCCACTGCGAGCACCTCAACGGTGACGTCGATTCTCACGGGCTTTGATTCTCTAAGACGGCAGATCAACACGCTGGTTAAGTCCAAGGAACATACCTCTGAGAAGAACAGCAACGACACTGCAGACGGGCAATACAGGCCACTTGGACAAATTCTGATCGATGAAGGTGAGACGACGCAGGCGGTAATTGATCAGGCACTCGAGAATCAGGAGAGAAAGCTTGGTGAGATACTCGTCGCCGAAGGAAAGGTGACTGAGGATGCAATAAGCGGCGCGCTGGACGTACAATCCCGCACGGAAAAACAAGCCACGCGCGGGATCTCGGCCGAGCGCAAAGATATCCGTGTCGACATGGCAAAGCTGGACAAGCTCTTTGATCTCATGGGCGAGCTCATTACCGCCGAATCAATGGTAATCCAAAACCCGGAAATCCAGGATCTTGAGATTGAAAGCTTCAGTAGAGCATCTACGTACCTGACAAAAATAACACGTGAAATGCAGGAAATCACCATGTCGGTCCGTATGATTCCCCTCGAGGGACTGTTCAACAAGATGAGAAGGCTTGTGCGTGACCTTTCGAAACGCTTCGGAAAAAAAATAAATTTTTCCATATACGGCCAAGACACGGAGATGGACAGAAACGTGATAGAAGAGATCTCCGATCCCCTCGTGCACATCATCAGAAATGCCATAGATCACGGGATAGAGGATGAGAAGATACGGTCTGATTCCGGAAAAAACGGAACCGGGACGTTGGAGTTGGGCGCTAAGTATGAAGGCAACGAAATCTGGATCACCGTGAAAGATGACGGTGCCGGACTGTCGAGGGAAAAAATCTTGAACAAGGCGCTCGACAGAAATCTAATTAGCGGAAATGAAGAGTTGCGTGATGAAGAAGTATGGGATCTCATTTTAGAGCCCGGATTCTCAACAGCTGCCAAAGTTTCCGAGATCTCCGGACGTGGAGTTGGAATGGATGTCGTAAAAAAGAACATCGAAAAGCTCCGGGGCAAGATCGATATCCGTTCGCGAGAGGGAGAGGGCACCGAGATTATTCTGAAAATTCCCCTTACTCTCGCGATTATAGAGGGTATTACCGTAAGGGTCGGCGAGTTCCTCTATGCAATGCCCCTTGGAGATATACTCGAGTTTCACAAAGCTGACAGAAGCCAGATCACCAAGGCGGACGCGGACCGGGAGGTCTTGAGCTTGCGCGATGAGATTCTGCCGGTGATTAAAATGCATGAGTTCTTCAACGGTGAAAACGGAGTTGATGCAACCGACGGCATCTTAATTGTGGTACAGGCAAACGGCCGGAAGGCCACAATGCTGGTTGATGAAATCGCCGGCTATCAACAGATAGTCGTGAAAGGCCTGCCCGAGTACCTCGGCAGAATGCGGGCAATTTCAGGCTGCAGTATTCTGGGAGACGGGCAGGTCAGCTTGATAATCGATGTCGGATCGATACTGAAAGAATCACTCAATTAACATCTCAAGGAGAGAATGATGGAAGAAACATATGTAGAATCGACTGATGACGGACTATTCCTTGCAGTCGACGACGATGAAAATGTTCAGGATAACAAGTATTTGCTGTTTAACTTAGGCGGCGAGGTTTACGGCATAAGCATCGCCCACGTCACCGAGATTATCGAAATTCAATCTATTACGGCAGTGCCGGATATCACCGGATATCTGAAGGGGGTGATCAATTTGCGGGGTAGAATTATACCCGTCATGGATCTCCGCCTACGATTCGGCATGGATGGGCGGGAGTTTGATGATCGCACTTGCATCGTAATCGTAAATATCAATGACAAGTCCCTCGGGATGATCGTGGACACGGTCGCCGAGGTGCAAGACATCGTGGCCGACAATATCGAGCCGCCGCCCAGTTTCAAATCCGACTCAACCGGGAATGATTTTATCCAAGGGCTGGGCAAAATCGAGGACAGAGTGGTTATCCTCATAGACGTTGAGCGGATCACCAACGGACAAGACCTTGAAATTTCGGGAGAGGAGTAACGGACGCAATGGGGTCATTCAAAAGTATCAAAGTGAAAAACAAGATCTTGCTCATGCTGCTTTTCCCGGTTTTAGGACTGATCTATTTTTCAGCGGATGGAGTCGTTAAAAAAATAGTTATCAGGACCGAAATGGGCTCAATCCAGTCCCTTACGGGGCTTTCGGTTTCCATAAGTGATCTGGTTCATGAGCTGCAAAAGGAGCGGGGAACCACGGCAGGCTACCTCGGTAGCAAAGGCGCGGAGTTCAGTGAAGAGCTCCGCAACCAACGGGTATTCACGGACTCAAAAGCTGCGGCGGTTCATGTGTTTTATGGCAAATTTAACGGTGCGCGCTTAAACTCGGAGTTTAACAACGACCTGCACGAAGCCGTGCAGACCCTTGATTCTCTAGAGGAAACACGCCGAGAGATCGATGCATTCAGCACATCCGCGGACAAAGCAATATCGTATTATACGAATTTGAACGCCACATTTCTCTCGGTAATCGGAAACGTGGTGAAAATCAGCTCGAATGCCGCGATAAGCAACGGGTTTTCCACGTACGTGAATTTTCTGCAGGGCAAGGAACGGACCGGGGTTGAACGCGCGGTAATGAGCAATGCATTTGCTCAGGATCGTTTTGCCGCGGGATCATTCAACAAATTTGCTTCATTGGTTTCCGAACAGAAAGTGTATATAGATACTTTCCTTTTCTTTGCCACCGAGGAGCAGCGGGAGTTTTACCAAGTTGCCATGGAGGACCCGTCGGTCGCCGAGGTAGAGAGAATGAGGGCAATCGCTCTTAATCGAGAACAGAGAAAGGAGCTTCTTGCCGATTTAACCACCGACATCGGGTACGGAGGTCTGATTCATCAGTTCAAGAACTACATATTGAGGGGCAGGGACAATTATGTAGACACGTTCTATACGCGGTACAATCACGCTATGGCTACCCTCGATAGGTATCTTCAGTTGAGCAATCTATCTGATGCTGCCGTAACCAGCGCGGGAATTGTTAAAGAGACTCTTGAAAATTACGCAGAAAACATGGAGATGGCGGTCGGGCTGACTCGAGAGGGAATGAGCGTCGAAGAACTAGATTCATCGATTTCGATAAGTGACGGGCCTGCAATTGGCGCTCTAAACAAGCTGCTCACACAGGAAAACTTTGGGGTAGAAGCAGTCTACTGGTTTGAGACGATAACGCAGAAGATAAACCTTTTAAAGACGGTGGAAAATCAGCTTGCCTCAGACGTGACAACAACCGCCGCAGCACTACAGATCGCAGCCCAGCGGCAGTACCTGATCTATATGACGCTGGCCATAGCCCTCATTATTCTTGCCGCCTTGCTATCTTTTCTCACTGCAAGGAGCATTCTCACGCAGCTTGGAGATGAACCGTTTTCCATGGCCGCCATCGCCGGACGCATCTCTGAAGGCGACCTGACTATGGCGTTTGCGAAAAACGGCGTTCGAAACGGCAGTATTTATCATGGTTTCGCTGAAATCGTGGAATCGATGAATGACGTCCTAGGCAATGTAAATACCGCCGTAGATCAAGTCTCATCAGGGGCGGGTCAGGTGGCCCAGGCGAGCCAGGCTCTTTCGCAAGGCGCCACACAGCAGGCAAGCTCACTCGAAGAAATCAGCTCATCGCTCAACGAGATAAACGGACAATCGCGGCAGAACTCAGAAACCGCGACTAGCGCCAATGCACTGGCCAAGACCGCCGCTGCGTCCGCAGAAAATGGGAATGAACAGATGGGTCTGCTGGTGGCGGCAATGGGGAGAATCAACACGTCCTCGGATGAAATCAAAAAGATCATAAAGGTAATCGATGATATCGCGTTTCAGATAAACTTACTTGCCCTCAACGCCAATGTTGAAGCCGCCCGAGCAGGGAAGTATGGAAAAGGATTCGCCGTGGTTGCAGAAGAAGTTCGCAATCTCGCGGTCCGCAGCGCTGATGCGGTCAAAAATACAACCGCCATGGTGGAAGAGTCCATCAGGAATATCGAGGAAGGTACCAAGTCTGCGGGGATAACCGCCGAACAACTCGAGGGTATCGTGGAGAGCGCTACAAAGGTCGCCGACTATCTCGGAGACATTGCCTTGGCCAGCAATGAACAGGCTCAAGGCATTGAGCAGATAAGCGGCGGTCTTGAACAGATAGATCAGGTAACTCAGTCGAACACTGCGAGCGCCGAGCAAGGCGCCTCAGCGTCGGAAGAATTATCTTCACAAGCGCAGCAGCTCAAGGAAATGATTTCGCGCTTTAGATTGACGGAGAACGGCAAGAGAAAGGCGGATACTATCTATCATGAAGAAGTTGGGGTGATTGAGCTCGATGATGCTGATTTTGGCAAATACTAAAGGACATGCGGCCACAAAATCCAAGTTTTGTAGCCAATCAGTCCATTCAATAGGGAGATCAAAAGGCCAGAGGATGACACTTGAGAAGAAGCTGGTGAAAGTAGGCATTGGAGAATGCAAAATATCGAGCAGCCCGGAAGACACTATCAGAACTTTTGCCCTGGGATCCTGTGTTGCGGTGATTGTGCATGATAGGAAAAGAAAATCCGCGGGTCTTATTCATCTCGCTCTGCCCGATTCTAATGTCAACGAGCAGAAAGCGGTCGCAAAACCTTCATATTTTGTGGATACGGGCCTTCCGTTGCTTCTCAAG
The DNA here is from genome assembly GCA_002688185.1 of Spirochaetales bacterium. The sequence continues at coordinate 1,189 of NZCE01000043.1, read as the reverse complement.
CAGATGGGTGTCTCCAACGGTCGGAGACCTGATGTCTCGATAACATTGGCGGGAGGCTCGAACATAATGGATGAGGAAAACCGGTTCAATATCGGTAAGCGTAATATTCTTGCCGTGAAGAAGTGCCTTTGGAAACACAATCTCGGCGTAAGGGCCGAGGACGTAGGCGGCAGCAAAAGCCGGACGGTAAGCGTCGATGTCGCAAGCGGCCAGGTGACGGTATTTTCGGGCGACAAAACTTGGACGCTATAGCAGCGTGGGAGGCAAATGTATGGATTTTGAAAGAATACTCATTGTGGATGATTCAGAGACATCAAGGCTGATTATCAGAAGGTGTTTTGAGATCGCCGGATATGATAATTCTACTTATTTGGAGGCTGAAGACGGCTTGAGGGCTGTGAGCATTCTTCAAGAACAACCGGTGGACTTGATCCTCAGCGATTTGAGGATGCCGAGGATGGACGGTAATACGCTTATCAAGAAACTCAAAATGCGCGAAACCACCAAAGGCATACCGGTTGTCGTCATATCCAGTGTCGGAAACGACCGGAATGATGAGGAGCTCTACCAAGAAGGCGTGAAAGCCATAATACGCAAACCAATCTCACCAAAAAAAGTCGCGCACGCATTGGGGGAACCATGATAGCACTTGAAAGCAAGTCACTAAAGCATTCTCTGGATACCTCGATTGAAGAAACTTTCGCTGATATGGCTTTTATGGATGTGACGCGTCTTGAAGGAGCGAAAGTGGGATTTCAACACAATCAGATCATGCACATATCGTTTTTGGAGCCGATACGGGGGGATATAGCATTGGTTCTGCCTTCGGAATGCAAACGATCTCTGGTCGAAAACATCTATGGTGATGATTGGCGGGCATTGCATGACGACAGGATTGACGATTGCCTCTTGGAAATTCTAAATGTCGTCGCCGGCAGATTTCTGACGGATTATTGTGGCAGCAACCAGACGCACATTATGTCGCTGCCGTCAATGCTGTTTGATGAAAAGGAAATAGCCAATTTGGATGGACACAGCGAGTTCCTTTTTGATGCCGAGGGCATGCCATTCAAGGTAAACATTAATGTAGAAACTAGTATAGACTCCCCTGCAAAAAGGTAACGAATACTCATAACCCCGATAATATGCTATGCTAAAACCAACGCTATTGCATAGTTCCTGGGAGGGG
>NZCE01000042.1 GCA_002688185.1 Spirochaetales bacterium | reverse complement strand
AGATAAGATCTGAGAGAAACAGCAAGGAAGATAGAGTGCCGGATTCGGCTTGTTGTGATCGAGCATCGTGATGAATACCGCGCAGCGGTTTAGTCCAATCAGGGATATGCTTTGGATTTATGGTCTCCATAGACGCAACAGCTACTATTATGCCAGCGCCAACAAGATTGAGCAGCAAACCCCCGCCGAACCCATACCACCCCCAGTTGCCACCATCATATGTGGATCTCGCATCAAAAAAACCTTGCTCATAGGATTCTTGATAATCCAAGGCATTTTCTTCTGACGTCGAGGTTTCAGCGTTGCCCTCGTCGGCTGAATATGCCGACAGCGCAGATACAAATAAAAAAACGATGAAAAGAGCAATTATGGACTTTTTCATTACTTCAAGGATATCTGCTAAACAAGGATTTTGCCAGGGCATATTAAAGCGCCCGGATCGCACGGCGTGAATAAAAAACCACCCGGGTGACGCCTGGCCCACAGCGAAGGTCGCCGCTCGGGCGGTTAAGGTTGCCCGGCTTTTGGCCGAGCTGCCAGTAAAATTCCGTTAATGGCAAGTTCATAAGCCCCTTCCGGATCTCACCTCGAATGAATGAGAGACCCGGAAGGCCGGAGCTCATCGGCTCCGGCTCTCTTCTAGGTCCTGGCCGCCAGTGTCACCATGGGTGATCTGGTGTCCGCGCCTTTGAACGGAGTGATGGCGCTAGACGGTATAGGTTGCCCGTCAACCCGGTAAACAAACCGAAAAACTATTTCATCGTTGGTGAAACGCACGTGGATACTCACCGCCCCTTGAATGGAGCCTTTGTCGGCGAGCACATATTGGCTCGGGTCAAAGAGAATCAGGTCTCCGGCATCGCCCAGCGTTGCCGCTTGTTCCATTTCGAGAACCGGCATTCTGAGTAGCCTGTCAAAGGGCTCGTTCGCGATATTCGTGCCCATAAGCCCGACAGGAGCACCGCCGGTGCCTACCGCCAGCGTAAGGCTAAACAATTCAGGATAGGTGTCCCGATTTGTGACCCATACGCCGTTGCGCCGCTGTCCCAGCCAGCGAGCATACGCTTTGATTACGTTTTCGGTGAGGATGGTATCAGCGGCCTGTCCGCCTTCCGCCGCCTGCGTGACCAGCGCCCCGGAATTAAGAATGCCGAGAGGTTGCCCGGCGCCGGACCCATTCAAGATCGCGTCATCAATTTTGAATCCGAATTCACTCGAAAAAGCCGCGTCGATCTCAGCCTCAAGAGCTCCCGCGTCTTGGACCAATTCGTCAGTCGCGTAATACAAGCCAGTAAGCTTAGAGAGCTCGAGCGCTACCTGACGATACGTGGGCTTGCTCCCCGTGAGAGCGCCCGCTTCATTCGTCCAGAAGGATTGCACCCCCCCATAGCGCGAGCCATCAGCTCTGCTCGTTTCATCATACGCATTAAACTTGATTGAGTTATTCGGCCCTGTGAGTTTTCGCCGTCGGACTCTCGAGCCGAGAAAACCAGTTTCAAATGCTCCGGCGAGCAAGTCATTTGATAGCTCGGTCCCGGTGAGGTACCCGCCTTCGGCCGGGATCGTCTCATTGGCTCCCGTTGCCGCGGCCGAGTAGTTCATGCGCGTTCGCATGTCTGAAAGTCTCGGATCGACTACACCCGTAGAGAAATTGCCGACAGCATGATAGTCTTCGGCCGGCATTACGCTCGCGGCCATCGCCTGGAACATTTCACCTTTTGTGTCGAACCTATTGCTCATTTGCCCGCCGTCGGCGTGCGGTCCCTGCACGCCTGTGGGAAAGGCCATGGCTTGACCCGGCGATGCCATAGATATGGCCGTGTCGAGATAGTTTCTTTCATCGATTAGCCTCGAGGCCCGGTCCATTTCCGTGTCGCTCAACTGTCCGCCGCCTTTCAGGCCTTTGAGCTCATGGTCAATTTGTGCGCTAGCCCCTTCGAGCTCGCGGATGCCGCTTGAACGATATTTTTTTGAAAAATTCATATGTGATCCTTCGATCGTGTTTTCACGTCGATCTGGCATCCCGCCGATCGAAGGGCCGCCGGTCCGGTAACACCGGGCTGTAGGCGGACTTGTAGCTTTAGCGTCCCGCTATTGCTCGGTGAAGCCGTGATTTGTTATTTTCACAGCTTCTTTTTTTGAGAATCCTGAATCCCTCAGAAGACTCTCGAAATCGCGGCGCGTTTGCGGCCGCCTTCGTCTCCGCACCCTCTCAGTGCGAAAACGGTGTTGAGTGCGTATAACTTTATGGCCCGCTTTTATGCGGCCGGTGTCTTCGGCGTAATCAGCGAGCTCGGAAAGTTCCTCGAATTCGGCGAGCTCATCAACGGTGAGTATCCGGTCGGCGCCAGCGTTGAGCAGGTCGTCAAAATCACAGAGCCGCTCGAGAAAATAATCCCGTGTCGCGTCTTGCCTTTCATCGCCCTCGAGGTGCCCGAATCGGATATTTAGAAAGCCTTTGATATCGGCTTGTTTTTCCGCGATCATTAATTTCGCCCTCCCATGAAGTCTGATAGGGTGTCTTTCTTCTTTTCCGGCTTTTTTAGTCGGAGACGTTGCGCGCTTAGTGGCGTTAATCCAAACTCGCGCGCCATATTTAAAAACCGTGTATGGAGATCAAGCCAGAGCCGGCCCTCCGCGCGAATCTTTCGAACGCCGGACGGTGGAGCCGTCTCTATCCACCCGAAAGCCTCGACATCTTCCCTCATTTCTTCACCTACGCCCCACAGCCGGCAGAGAGTAGCGAAAACTTCGACGTTTTTCGGCGTAAGTAATCCGCTTTCCGCAAAGTCTCGGGCGTGTCGCCGCCAGAATTTGGCCGCGTGTCCCTGGATTTCGGGGGGCTTTCTCGGCGTGATTGGATTCTCCGGGATCGCAAGCGCCGGCGCCGCGCGATCGGCGCGATACGTCCCGATTAAGTGCTTTTCTTCGTCGGATTTCCGATGTCTACCACTCGAAAAATTGCCTGACATTTTTCCCTCTCATTTTTTGACAAAGTGCGGAAAGGCCCCCCTTCGTTGGTCGTACCTTCCCCAAGATAGAGATTTGCCCCCCTACCCCTCGTCGCTATCACGCCACGTCGGCGCGGAGAGCCTCCGCCTGTCGAGCCAGCTTCGCCTTTCGCAAAACCCGTGCGGTGTATCGCCGCGGTGACAGTCGGACGATTGGCCGCAATCCATATTGCTCGGCATCAATCTTGAACCTTTTGTGCATCCGCGTTCGACGTCGCCGATAACCACCCTTTGATTGCTTCGTCAAGGAGTTGCTTATCTTCCGTCTTCGCCGCAACACGGAGCTTTTCTTTCCAGTCATCACGCACGTTCTCAACTTTCTCCTGCACCTGTTTTCGTACTTCCCTATTCATTGCTGTGAACCTTGTGAACCAAAATACGGAAACTATAATTAAGAGCTTACGTAAGGGGAGTTTCCGGAAAAAGGTTCACATCCTTCACATCCTTCACACTTAATCCACAAGTCCAATATGTAGCCATTTCACACCGTTCCTTTGTCGTATGCTATCAAAGCCCCTCTCTCGTAGCTTTGTGCCCATTGCTCGCTGACTCATTTTGTACTCACCTGTGGATTCACACCATTCTGCATACGCCGAATAAAGACTCTTTGCGCTAGCCATTGATCCATTGCCGGTATTACAGCAGTCGCCCAGAAACGCGGACAAGACGTCCATCTCCGATCTGTATTCGTTTGTAGCTGTTCTCACTTCATCCGGCATTTCGAGTCCTTTCTCTCGCCATCGCTCCAATCCTTCCAAAGCCCAATTAAGAATGCCTGCCAACTCCGCTTCCAATTTATGTAATAGATGCCTGTCTTGTTTTTCCGGCGAGAACGTGACCGAAAAAGGTATCAAGCGGATACGACGCCAAATCGCGTAGTCAGAGCCCCTAATTACAGGCTTATGATTTGTTTGAATGAAAATCTTGAATTGCGGCTTATATGAAAACCACTCGCCGTAAAGATATCGCGCCGTAATTTCATCGCCTCCGGACATCTGCTTAATCAAGCTTTCAGCTATCCGGCGTCCGCTTTCAACTTCTGCAGCTGTGACTAGACGAGCACCTTTAAGGCGCGCCAGATCCGCGGGTATCGTTTCTCTATTCTTCACCAATAGGCTTTCGACCGGTGTTTGTTGCCAATAATCGCCAAAAAGTGAAGTCAAAACACCGTTGAACGTACTTTTCCCGTTGCTCCCGGTCCCGTATTGAATGAATATGCATTGCTCCGAGGTGTCGCCAGTTAACGAGTATCCGACGGAGCTTTGAAGGAATTCCTGCAACGACGTGTGATTATCTGTTATCTCGGCAAGAAATCGCTTCCAAGCCGGACAGGTCGCCGAAGCATCAAATTCGACGTTCGCGACCTTTGTTATAAGATCATTCGGGTCGTGCGCCTGTAGTGTCCCTGTTATTAAGTCGATTGTTCCATTCGCCACATTGAAAAGATCCCGGTCTGAGTCAAGTTCATCGGGGACTATCGGTAATTCTGATTGAGCTAAATGCAGCATTGCCCGCATCCGTGAATCGCTTTCGCTTTTTATCAGGTGCGAAGCGACCTCTGTACGTTTGCTGTCGTCTCTTATTTGGCCGGCAAGAGAGTAGAGACTTCGGTTTACTTCCTTTGCTAATCTCAGAATCTCATTTCGATTATCGATTACCCACCGTTGTCCATCGTTAATCAGCCATTTCGAATAGTCGTCGCAATATCTACACGTATTTCTCGTAAAATAGGCGAATCGTTCTGCGTTTCCCGCGTCAGTAAGACGGCTAAGGAAATCGAACACGCCGGTGCCACCAATCGAATCAATAGTATCGTATATTTTGCCTTGCGTTATTTTGAGATGGCTGGGGATTTCGATCTTGTCCGGCTCAATCGCAATATCCACGTTGCTATTTCTGCAGTTGCTTCAGGAGATCCAGTGCCGGCCCTGTATCAAGCTGCTCCATAGCCTCCATCAACTCCCCTTTTTTTTCGGAGTTCCGTGATATGAAAGCAGCAAGGCCTTTCGCATTCTCCAGATAAAACCGGATGGCTTCGATATTTTCGATGGCCTTTGTGAGCTGAGCCTTTTCCGCCCGGATCTCTTCAGGTGTGCGCGCCTGGCGCATAGCCTGGAGGATAGCGCCGCCCTCGTCTTCTTCTTCCCACGCTTCGCCAATACGTTTCACCTCGGCGAGGAACCCCGCGATATTATCATCTTCATTTTCCGCGGCCGCGGCGTATATCATCGCGCCAAGGGATTCCCATTTGCGACGGTGTGCTTCATAACCACGCAACGTCGCAAACCCCTTTGCGTCCACCTTAATTCGTGGATCAAATTCAGGATGAAATCTAATCGGTGCCCCGTATAGTTTTCTCTCAGCGGCTTCGGCCGATAGCCCGGCACAGCCAAGCATCAGGATTCGCTCAGCGATCTCACCTTTTTCTTTTGTCGCCGCCTTTGCCATCTCGCCGATTGCTCCGAAAATCGGATTTTTAAGAAAGTCCTTCATTTTTCCCCCTGCTTATTACAACCCATTTTTCCCAGAATATTCAAAAAGTTTTACAAAATTCATTTCTTTCAACTTGGCGACCCAAGAGATCCATTGCTATTGCATTCAAATTTTCAATTTTTGCCCGACGAATCGGATCGTTGCTTTGTCGTCGCATCGCTCTAGCTTCGCGAAGCTTGTTGTTGATAATGTTCTTAGCAACTTGAAAATAATATTGGTTTGCCTTTCCAGGTGGAGCCGCCAAAATTTGCATTGACACAATCTGTAGCAAGTCGTCAGAACCAATAGCGAGTGCAATGCATAAGCGCTTATTAGAACGGTACCAAGATTTAGCAATGATGCGCAGTCGTTCTATAAGGCGACTATGTACCTCAAGATATTCGGCTGTCGTCATCAGAGAATCTCGGCTGTTGTGTGTTTCGTAATATATTTTTCGAGTTCAGCGACTGGGATAAGGCGCCGTCCTCCGATTTTCAAGCTTGGTAATGTGCCATCGAGGATCCGTCTATTGACAGTTGGAATTGATAGCCCCGAGATCTCGGCGGTTTCCGGTATTGAAAGTGTAATCCGACGTTTCCAATTATCCACAACCATAAAATGCCTTCCTTGTTATTTGATGCGCGCATAATAAGGGTGAGATTGGATGATATACAATGGCATTTGGACTTTAAAAAACGTGCATTCCGTGCGCACGGTGCGCACGGTGCTTTAGTGCGAATGACCTAATTCAGTGGCCAATTGATCTACGAGCCAATTTATAAACGTTTCTTGATCCTTTATAAATTTCTCGTTTTGATTCCGTACCGATCGTCGTACGGCAAACTTGGTCCGCAAATATCCAATGACCGTGCCACCAGGCAAGGCATATAGGTTTCTTTCAGTCACTTTCTCAAAAAGATAGCGTTTCATTGGATTGGAGAAAACATCACCTTTGCCGCCGTGCGGTTTTTTATTGAATCGATATGTGCTGCCTTTTTTTGTCATTATTTTATTTCCCAGATATTCTTTCTGGGAGAGGAGAGTGAGGAATTTCTCTTCTCGATCATAATTCACAACAAAATCTTTATTCAGTGTGATGGTTTTTTTTGCCGTTATGGTAAAACTATCTGAGGTTTCATCGTCCCAAGTGCCACTAATGCTTGAGAAACCGGACTTTGCTATTTTTTTAAGTTCACCACTTGACCTCAGATAACTAACCACAGTCCGGGCCTGATGGACCTCCGCTTTTATCAATTCCGCTATGTATTCTTTAGTCACTGATAGCTCCATGCGAACCTATCGTTTCGCTCATCTTTCGTCTGTATTCATCAAAGTCAATAATTTCATGGTGTGAGTAGTTTTCTGTCATTGCTGCACTTTTGTGCCGGGCAAAGCCCCGGACTACAAAATCTGGTACTCCGCTTAAACGAGCCAGGGATACAAAGGTATGCCGCAAAGAATGAAATGATAGGTTCCTGCCTCTCTGCGCTTCGTCATCTATTCCGATTTTCCGGAGCATCGCTCGAAATTGCCGGCTAATTGCCTTATAGCCATAGGGTTTTTCGGGTTTGATGGAATATAGAACATATCCGGCTTTTCCGTACGGACTATTCACGACAAGGTTTTCCATCTCATCAAGCAGAATGTCCGGCACCGGAACGTCCCCAACAGATCCGTGCTTTGGCTCTTTTTCTATCTCAAAGTTCGTGGTGACCTGATTCCTTATATGCAAGATGCCATTCTCGCCGTCAACGTCTTCCCAGCGGAGTCCCCGCACCTCCGACACCCGTAGGCCGGCGAGCGCCGCAAGCATCACCGCACAACGCGGGATCTCCGGGGCTTCCACATCGAGTAGTAGACGCAATTCGGCGACTGTGAGCGCCCCACGAGCATGCTCTTTCTTTTCGTGCACTTTTTCCACTGCCGAGAGCGGATCCGCAGCTCGGTTCTGCTTTGCCCACCATTTACACGCTACTTTCATGCTCTGCAGGGCGATATTTACAACTCGCTCGCCGCGCCCGGCATCGAGAGCCTCGAGAAGCCAGTTTTCAATGATGCCAGGATTTATTGCCGAGATCCTTGTTTTCTGGAACGGCCTATATGAGGCTACCAAAGACTCGACGGCCCATTTATTCAGCTCAAGATATCCGTGCGACAGTGGCTTGCCTCGAGCGGCCTTTGATTTTCCGTATTGTGAATCAGATTGCCAAAAGTCGCGGAGATAATCAGTCAAGTGCGGATCGTTCTCCGTAGATACCACACCCTCGCTTAACATTCGCTCGGCTTCCCGCCTTGCTTCCGTTTTTGTCGTGTAGTTTGTGGCTTTTGTTTGTGCGTAGCGGCCGGATTCTTCACTCCAGCCAAACCGAATGTAATAAACAGTGCGGTTTTTCTTTTTTCTTTTTTGTAATGCGTACGGACTTCTCATAGTATCACCTCACAATTTGTGCAATGTGATACTAAACGTGAGACTCCTTTGCTTTTTTTGCCTTTTTGTATGTTTCATAAGTTTATAACTTATTATCACATAAATACTTACAGACTGAGCCGCGGCAGGATTGAACTGCCGACCCACAGCTTAAAAGGCTGTTGCTCTACCAACTGAGCTAGCGGCCCGAGATGCAGAACGGAATGTATCAACATTGAGTGAGAATGTCAACGAGAGCAAAAAAAGGGGGAGCGCTTTCTGCAAGTAGGTGCGAACTTATCCGACAATAGAAAAGCCCGGGTGGAGCGCACGCCGAGATCGCAAGGACCCAATTGGGAGGGCCTAAGATATGCGAGAACTTGTCTGCCAATTGATTGGCAAAAGCGACGAGATTTCCTGCACTTCGCCCACCTTCGTTAAAATACTTTGCGTTCTTTGCGTGACCGACCGAGCCATCTAAATCCGGAACTCTATGCTAACCTGTGCATTATAGATTGGTTGAATCCCGGGCTCGGCGGACAACTCGGTCCCAAACATGGCTACGTGGACATTAAAAATGCTAAGCTCTATTCCCAACCCAGCGGCCAACAGGCCCTGGTTAAAACCCCCGCGCAATGTGAGAATTTCTAAGAGCCGCACCTCCATCCCCATGCTCGCGTGCAAGATCGGGTTTCTCGCTGTTGTTGGGTGTGTAATGAAATCCAATATGTCTACGTAATCGACCATGAATCGCAAATCATTTATAAATCGCTCAAAAATTCCAAGTCTTGGCGCAAACAGTATACCTGCCGTAAGATCTACCGGGATGAGGCCATCGGTAGCCGTGGGTGTTGCGCTGTTGTCTAAAAAGGCATCAAATGTGCTGAAACTCTGAGTCAATGTTGGAGTGAATAGGTCTTTGCCGACTATGCCGATAGCGAATATATCTGAATAGCCATACCGTATCCCGACATCCAGCCCTATGCCCGAAATAAATCGGAAGGGTTCGCCGGTCACGGTTTCAAGGCTGATGCCGTCGAACAGGCTTATAAGCTGTACAACCGATTTTGTAAGCTCTATCTCCCCTCGCATCGATCCTTTTAGCAGAATGCCGAAATCCAAAGTACTCAAGGACCCTTCTGGAAATGGAATCCGAAATGCATATCCGCCCGAAAGTGTTACCTGTTCCGCGATAGTCGCTGTCAACGTGAGTGGCGCGTTACTCGCGAATGTAACATCCGATGTATTGAAAATTCCAAATCCTAGTCCTTTGCCAAGATAGCCAAAATTAATGGGTCCGAGAACGTCGGCGGCTGCATAGATGCTGGACAACATACTCTGTACTCGCTCCGAACCGAGCATGGAAGTAACGTCTCCTTGACTCAGTCCCTGGATCACTACTGTCGCAATATCAAATATCGGACCACTTGCGGCGACTGAAATTTCAGCTAGGCTAAGGTGAGCCTCGGCGGCCATAAAACCGGCCGGATTGCTAAAGAGTGAGGAAAGGTCTGCCGTGGAGCCCACGTGAATGCCCCCCACCGCGGCTGTGCGCGCTGACGGTATAGCTATAGTCATACCACCGTCCTGCGCAAATGCGCTAACAGAGATCGTTAGAAGAAAAGCTATGGCAGCCACGCGTCTCATGGCGAATTAGCCTCCAAAAGAAAAGTCTATTCCAAGCATTTCCAATAGGTCAGCTGTACCCTCATCCTCTACCGCCCCTAAAAGCTGCTGTGCGCTCTCAAGCTTATCGATAACCTCTGCGTCGGCCGGATCATTCTCATCGAGCGTAGCCAACTCCTCAAAGCCGCCGGCTTCATCAGCGGCGCTGGCGATTATAGATGCGCTTGCGAGGATGAGCTGAGGGGCCGCGACCTCGGCTTCCGCGGCTACGGCCGACTCAATGAGGGTTGTCCCTTCGGCAATTAGATCTAAATCAAGAGTATCCAAAATCTCCACCAAATCTTCAGGTGTGCTTTCAGCAAGGGCTTCTGGGTCTTGGAGAATACTGGTAAAAACCTCGGTAACACCAGATGCCCCAAACGCCAGATCTGCGGCTAAGAGCTGCAATTCAGTGTCTTCAGGGCTTGCCTCGAGAAGTGATGATACGGCGTCGTAGGCTTCCTTCATCTCCACAGTATCACCGGAAGACAAGGCGTCTTCCGCTCTACCGACCTGTTGCTCCGGTGGGAGGCTAGTCACATCTCTCTGGAGAAACTCAAGGGGACTATAAGTGAAAACCGCCTGACACGATCCCAATAGTATGAGGGTTGCCGGCAATCCCAAAAGGCTATAGAACAGGTTTATCCGTTTCATCCTTTCCTTCCATAATATAATCGGCATATCATGCGAATATTCAAGGACGTCATAGAAGACACATCTTTTTGCACATACTTTTGCCCAACTCCAATAGTACTCGTAAGGGCAACGGGAAGTAAACTACCGCATCCGATCACGTGGCCCTTTGATAATCTGATGACCCGCCACAGGCGAAATGCCGTTTCAGACTCTCTGAGGTGGAATATATAGCAGCGATCTCAAAAAAAAAAAGAGCCCCCAAACAATTAAATTGGAGTTTTTAGCATAAATAGTATGGCGGGCGACCGTTCTCAGCCTTCTACGCTACTCTGTCGCGATAGCTCCTCGATGAGCTGCTGAACGCGCTGCCTACCGCGATTTGCATCGGTGAGATTTGGGTTAAGAGACAAGGCACGCTCATAAGCGACGAGCGCAAATGGGTAATCTTGCGCCAGTTCGCGGGCGTAACCAAGGCGGCCCCACCACATCGAGACATTCGGAGAATGGTAGAGGGCAGTCGAAAACGCGATGTCGGCATGGTTGTACTCACCAAGACGGATAAATATCTCACCCATAAAATAATAAATCCGATCTATCCTATCACCGTCATCCGCTATGACTGAGTAGCGCTCAAAAAAAGAAAGGGCGTCAAGGTTATTGCCAAGATAGTAATGCGCCTCACCAACAGCCTCTACTATTCTGGGATCATTAGGCGCGAAGCCGTACGCCTCCCTGGCGCGCGCGAGAGCGTCATCGTATCTCCGTAATTCAATTAAGCTCCAGCAGAGTACGGAGTACGAGTCACGACTTCTAGGACTAACTTCAATCTCCCGCAATGTGATTTCCACTGCGTCCTCATAGCTACCCTCCCGATAGCTTGCGAGAGCATCAGGACGCTCTTGAGAACCTACGCCTGAGTCAATGAACATTAGCATCAACACGACTAGGCTATATTTGAATGCTTTGCCGTTGCATCTGCAGGTTTTATGCCCGAGAGGGTTGATCATGACGGCTGTTCCCCGCTTTGGTCAACTCGAGGGCTGCTCATCTTGCACATCCCATTAAATCTGCACCCGCTCTCCATAATTATATCCGGAGAAGTAATGTCTCCTTCTACCGTTGCCGTGGAGAAAAGCTCCACCCTTGATTTGGCGTAAATGTCGCCCTTTAGCTTGCCTTTGAGGGAAACAACGTTGGCGTCAACACGCGCGGCAACGTAGGCTTCATCACCGATATACAGATCACCTGAAGCCTTGATCTCACCGCTGAATTTCCCCTTGATCATAAGGGGTTTGTCGAACGACAGCTCTCCGGTGAAATCTATATCATCCGCCAGAATTGTATCAATCTCAGTCTCATCCACAGGTTTTATCCGTAGATCAGGCATGTGCGCTCCTGTCTATTTTTTCACAACTCTAACTGCCGGATATGGGCCTGTCAAGCCAACTCTGTTCGCTGCCGGCGCCGAGCTGCTCCTGCATTTTTTTTATTGATTGTTCGAGCTTCTCTCTCATTTCTCCGGTGTAGGGGTTGTATCTCTGCAAATCCAAAAAAAGTTGGAACGGATCGTTGCATGTCTGCTCGATGATTTCAAGAAGCTTGTGGTAGCCAAGGGTACCGATGGCGCTTGGCTCAAGACGCAGATCGTCAAGCACCCTTCCCATAAAATGAGTTATGCCTTGAGTGTATGCGGCCTCCCGATCGTGATCATGGGGTCCGATATCTCTCACATCAAGTCCCATGTTTCCAAACTCGCTACGCCAAAATGCCGCGGTTTCTTCCGGCGTCCGGACGGGGCAGAACACAAGCGGCAGTCCGTCTATGCCGCTTTTGCCTGAATCGGGGCCAAACATCGGATGAGTGCCTATCAAGGAAACCGATGGCGGAAGAATGCTATCCATAAGCCTGATTGGATATACCTTCACCGAACACGTATCAATTACCACGGAATCTGCACTGATGCGCCGCCGTATCCGCAGAAGGACATCCTCCAAGGCGGATATAGCGACACAGAGAAATAATACGTCGCACTCGAGTACCGTAGCTTCATCCACCCGGGTTACGCTGGGACCGGTCTTCCTCTTAGGATTGCGCGAATATCCTAATACTGTATGTCTGGCTGAGAGGCAATCGGCCCAGAAAGCGCCAAATCGGCCTAGGCCGTAAACACCTACAAGCATGGGCAGATCATATACCAGGCACACGCTCCATACAAGTTTTTTTAGGGTAACGCGACCTTCTATCGCCGAGGCAACGCCGGCGCGGGCCGTAATGCCAACCTATCAGGCGTACCGATGCTTGATCCTATTGTCATCTCATCCTATTATTCGGCTATGGATGTGGCGATAATCGGCTATGGAAAGATGGGACATGTAATCGAGTCGGTCCTTGTTTCAAGGGGACACAATATAGGCCTTAGAATAGACCCGGTGAGCAAAGACGCCGACGCTACCGATTTCGGGGCTGATTCGATCGCTGGACTAGACATGGTAATTGAGTTTTCCCTCCCCGATGCGGTCCTGTCTAACTCCAGGCACTATTCATCCGCGGGAGTTCCGGCCGTGGTCGGCACAACCGGCTGGCAGCAAGACAGAGATGCGATTGCGGAGTTATACAGAGATTCGGGCTCCTTTCTGAGCGGATCAAACTTCAGCATAGGCGCTCATGTTTTTTTTCGCCTCGTTGCCAGCGCATCGAATCTGATATCTTCTCTGCCTCAATACGACATAATGATCCAGGAGATACACCATAAAAATAAAAAAGACTCGCCGTCGGGAACGGCACTGACCACTGCTCAAAACATTTTGAAAAACCACTCAGGAAAAACCGCCACTGTGACCGAACGGCTGGACCGGAGGCCACATCAACATGAGGTGCATGTGTCATCCCTACGCGGCGGTAGTATGCCCGGCATACATTCGGTGTATATTGACTCAGAATTCGATACGTTGGAGCTACGACATACGGCACGCAATAGGGGCGGCTTTGCCCTGGGCGCCGTACTTGCCGCGGAGTGGCTGCTGGGCAAAACCGGATTTTTTACGGTTGAAGACTTTATTCAGGATATTTTCCACGATAGGGGGGAAAAATGAGTTTACGTGGTGTGTTTACGGCTTTGGTAACACCTTTCAACAAAGATCGGAGTGTAGATGAAGCTGCTCTCAGGAACCTTGTGGATCTACAGGTCAAAGGCGGTGTATCGGGGTTGGTGCCCATGGGTACTACGGGCGAGAGTCCCACTCTTGACCATGAAGAGCACATTCGCGTAATTGAAGTCGTGGTTGATCAGGCAAATGGTAAGTTGCCGATAATTGCGGGAACCGGTTCCAACAGCACGCAAGAAGCCATCGAAATGACAAAATATGCGGCAGAAATTGGGGTGGCAGCGAGTTTGCAGGTTGCACCTTATTATAACAAGCCGACTCAGGATGGATTCTTCAAGCACTTTGCCGCCATCGCGGAAGCTGTAGATATCCCCCTGATTATTTATAATATACCTTCACGGACCGCCAAGAACATTGAAAACGAAACAATGTTGCGGCTGGCGGAAATTCCGTCGATAAAAGGTGTGAAAGAATCCAGCGGGGACATGATCCAGGTGATGGATTTAATCCTGAGAAGGCCTGATGGATTTGTTGTTTTATCCGGTGATGATAATATAGGGCTTGCGATGATGGCCATGGGCGGCGACGGAATTGTGTCTGTTGCAAGCAACATAGTACCCGAGCAGATGTCGGAAATGGTATCCACCGCGCTCGACAATGAAATTGAAAAAGCCCGCGCCATCCACTATCAGCTGCTGCCGCTTTTTCAGGGGCTTTTTATCGAAACCAATCCTATTCCGATAAAAGCGTCGCTGGCATTGCAAGACAAAATAGGAGAAGTTTATCGACTTCCGATGTGCGCCATGGCCGATGAAAACAAAAAGATCCTAAAAAAAGTGCTTAAAGATTTACAGCTGCTTTAGAAGCTATAATGTTCCATGGAACGTATCCTATCAGCTATTGGATGCGTTTGATGGCTTCATCTGCGTCCCGAACGACCGCTGGTGGCCAGTTTGAAATCTTGACGACAGAAAGCTCCTCAAATGCGATCGGATTAGCGAGGATGCCGAGGGTTCTTATGGTGGTCTTGATAACACGATAATCCTCAGGCGCAAGACCGCTCATCTGCCGATCATTCTGAAGCTTGAGATATTTCACGAGAACGAGGGCCGCATTATCACCGGTGTAGGTACCTATTGTTTCGAGTGCCGTTAGTTTTTCAGTGACGTCAAATCGACCGTACAAAAGCTTTTCAAGAATGTCGAGAGAATCGTCGTCTCCGGGCCCGTGTTCCCTAATAATACCCATAGCATTCTGCCGCATGCGACTCAAAAGACTCCTTTCCGTAGCATTTCCCGCCTGGTTCACCAACCCCTGTTGAAGCGCCTCCACGGCAACCGCTGTCTTGCCCTCCGGCGGAGCATTTGACCGGTATTCGGCCATCAGCGCTTCGATTTTAATATCAAACTGGGTCTCGAGTCGCACAAGATCCTTTAGAGTTTCAGTAGGATCCGCCACGAGAGTATCAAGCACCCTTGATGCCTGCTCTCTGACACTGCTCAACTTTGAATACCAACCAATTGAGGCGAAGAATAACGGCGTATACCCTACCGGCTGGCTAAACCGTTCAAGAGCTAACACTGCAGCAAGGGCAAGCACCTCTGCCTCCTTGTCCTCTCTTCCCGTCTCGATATTCAGGTTCAGGTTTCTCAAGAATATAGCGATATCATCAGAATACTCCGGATTAGCAGTTCTTCCGAGAGCAATTATGGCCTCGCCCTTGAGATATGGATCATTGGTAGTTTTAATCACATCATAGAGAAGATCGGAGAACTCGCCGGCCTTCAACTCGCCGAGCTTTCTTACAACCATTTTGGTAAGTTCTTGATGTTGCAAGAGCTCGGTGGTCGATGAAATATTATTCTGCTGCTCGTTTAGATCCGCTAGCGCGGTACCAAGAAAGTATACAATCGACGGATTGTCCACCTCTATGATCCCCGTCATTATCATGATTTTGTCCTCATAGCCGCGCGCACGACTATAAATCCTAGACCACATGGATGAAACTTCGTCACCCAAAACCACGGTAGAGCCGACAGCTATCAACAAGAATAAAAGGGAGAAAATCTGAAAAGATCTATATCTAGATTGCATATCATTGCACCTCTTCATACTCATATTCAAATGACTCAACGGCATCGCCTGTCCTTCCATAACGTATCTCTTTAATGAGGTTATCGTCATCATCGTAGCGATATTCTGTTGAGCCGATTTTTCTCGTCTGTAGATACAACGTTTTTGTGCTTAAATGGCCCCCATCATAGTCCAACTCCACACGCTCAATCTCCTTTCCGTCTGAAGCAGTAATGAGTTCTTTGGTCGGATAGCCTTGAGGGTCGAAAGTTCGGTCCATAAACTCCTGCAATACGCCGGAGGCGCTATAATTTTCCACACGAACATTTCTCCCTGAATCATACAAATACTCCGCATAGCCGAGGACTACGCTATTTCTGTCTGAAATCGCCCACCGTATTTTACGGCCCTCCACATCATACTCATAAGTTGAGGTAAGGATCGGCTCCTTCTGAGAGTCCAGCAAAATGTCCCGTTCTAGACTGCCGGCCTCGCCATACTTAAACGCATGGCCTGAAAGGTACGAACCGTCTGCAGCGCGTTTTTGCGTTTCAACTATATTGCTTCCATCATATATGTATACCACAGCGCCTGAGGGGGTTCCGTCGGCATAAAACTCATTCTCTGCCATGAGCAACCCCTCTTGGTACTTAATGACAATAAATGAATCGAATACACCGTTCGCCAAAAAGAGCCTCGTTTTGGCAATTCTAAATGTCCGAACGATAGCCGGTTCCGAAACTTCTGAGGCAGATGCGGCGTCGGCACCTTCCTCCTGTGGCGGCTCTTTGACTTCCGTAGCCGATACCGTGACTTCCGATTCGCCAGACTCAACGGTCGCACAAGCGACGATCGCGATTAAGATAAATAACGCGGGAAAGACGGCAACTTTCACCATTTGCTCCTTTTGCAGTCCATTTCACTATCTCGCATCATATGCAGCCGTCAGCTTGATGGCAATATGCCAGATAAAACCCCTACAAGAGATAGTATATGCTCTTCTGTCAAAGTTTCAGGTCTTGAGTCGCCACGCACTCCAGTAAGGTCCAATATCTCTCCGCATAGATGTGGGGAGACCCCTTGCTCCTCGAGAAATCTGATTAGATTGTTTTTCACCGTTTTCCGCCGGTTGGCAAATATCCCACGGGTTATGAGCATCACCAAACGCGGATTGGAGGGAGGCGGCGTTTTAGCCTCGAGAACCAAAATAGTGGAGATCACGCGAGGTGGGGGAAAAAAAGATCCTGCGTGCAAATCACCTATATTCGTGATCGACCACTTTAGCCTGCAGAGCGCAGAAAATGACGAGTAGAGATGAGTACCGGGCAGTGCGGTCATCCGTAGCGCCACCTCTTTTTGGACGGTAAACACCGCTCTCAATGCGTTATTCCCGTGCCTAAACAAGCTCAGGATAATCGCCGCTGCACAGCGGTACGGCAAATTACCAACAATTTTGTCGGGATACCCCACCCGTTGCGCGACGTTTTGCCACGTGTTAATAAAGTCCCCGGTGACCAACTCAAAATTTCCTCTGTTTTGGAAATGTTCCCCAAGCACCCCGGCAAAACCGTAATCAATTTCGAACGTGATAAGACGAATTTCTTTTGTGAGGAGGAGATCCGTAAGAGAACCGATTCCCGGTCCCACTTCCCAAACCAAATCTCCGTTTTCACACTCAAGGGCATCAATGATTTTATGCCGCGCACCTCTATTGATGAGAAAATTCTGCCCAAATCGTTTTTTTACTGTCAGATTCCTTTCATTGAGAAGCCTCTTGATTGCCCGTGGTGAATCGTGATCAATCGGCTGCATTGCACCGCACCGCTTTTCTAAAGCGCATTATGAGGAAAACTGATGGTAACATGATCCCCGTCATCAGCACCACGGGTCCGCTCAGACTCACTCCCGGAACGCCCGTGAAAAGCCGAATTATCCAGTAGATCAGCTCTTGGATTTTTAGGAGTGCAAAAAGCAACACCTCATGCAGGGCATCTAAGGGCAAGATTTTGCCCCTGAGTAAAGAAACGAGAAGGAAAATGCACCCTGTCCAGAGATATCCGGTAACTACGGGCGAAACTAAAATTGCGACTATAATCCCTATCGGATAAAACATCCCGAACTCCAGACCTACGACGGGTATAGTGGCGATTTGTGCCCCGACTGAAAGCCCCAAGGATACCGCTGCCACCTTTGGCACCCGGGCTCGCGACCAGCCGATAACGATTTTACCGAATGTGAGGATTCCCAGCAGCGCCAGAAACGACAGCTTAAATGACAGGCTGGAAACAGCCGAGGGATCTATCAAGGTAATAATCAAAAAAACCACCGATAGGCTTGAAAGAGGATCTGTCTTTTTTCCTCTGAAGCTCTGTGCTCCCCACATAACGTACATTATTGCGGCCCTGAGAAGCGATGGTTTGAAACCTACGACAGTAATATAGACAGCGATAAACGGTATAGTTGCTATAAATGCGGCCCTTTTTCCAAAAATTGGCCGCAGCACCAAGAAAAAAAAAGCGGAAATGATCCCGAGGTGCATTCCAGAAAGTGCCAAAATATGCGAGCTCCCGGTTTGGCGGAATGCGATGTAGAGAGGATCGGCGGGATCATTTTTCCGCCCCCAAAATATCGCCGAAAAAAAATTCCCGGCAGGCCCCATTTCTTCAACAAGCCCATCCATAATTGACAGAAGAAGCATCCGTCGCCACCGGACTGGGGCATTGGCGTGGCCAATCAACTCCAATTGACCCGACTGATAGGCCGGCCGGACCGGCTCCCCTCGGGAAGGGAAACTGCTTACAGGAATTTTCACCTCTTCTCCCCAAAATCGGCGCCCGGCTTCATTGAGCACGATGGTCAATTCTCCACGTGCCGTTGCCGCCGACCCGTTTCCATCAAAAACTTGCCGCAGGGAAAGTTTACAGATGCTAAGGCCCCCGCGGGCCGCGGTCGAATCCTCACGTAACACCCCTGCCACCTCCACTACTCGTTCCGAAGGCATCCCTGAAACGGCGGCGATTTGCCCCTGTGAAAGCAAAAAAAGAAATCCGATCAGACACCCGGTAGCGAAAAAAACCGCCAAGAGGCCAAATCGACGTAAAACGAGGAGTTCAAAGTGAAATAATACTGTGCCGGCGGCAAATAAAAGAATTGCCGCGGAAATGGCAACGGGAGATACTTGCTGCGGCCGGATATGCGGAGGTAAAAAATACGCTACAATGATTACCGGCAGGGAGCACAGTACGGGGTACCTGACATCCCGCATCGCCCCAAAAAGGTGTTGGCGAACGAAATCATAGCCTGTTGAGAGATTCCCGAGCCGCCTTTTTAATACTGTCCGAATAATCGAGATATCCCGCATATAAGAGATAGTCAAAGGCTACAATGTCGCCGAGCGCGCCCAAACTGCGTATTACCGAAAGGACAATGTCGTCCTCAACGTCTTTCCCGTTCTCCACGTCCGAGTTTAATATATCTAAATACAAGGCAAGACGGACCGCTGCTTCATGACTAGCCATGGAACCAAGGCATTCAACGGCCTCAATTACGTGAAATGTTCTTCCGATGCCGATAGCCTGCTCTTCTAGCGTCTTCTCAAAATGAGCGACGGCATCCGTGGTAGCCTGGGACCAAGACAATTCGGTCAGCACACGAATAGACTCATAACGCAATTGTCTAAGAAACTCTCTATCCGCGGCCTGAGTGGTCTGCTCATAAAGTCCCTTTTTAAGGGCCACCTCAGCTATTTGTCCCTTGTGCCTATCAAAGAGATCATCATTTGCCAGCCCGATCCGTAGCGCCTCGAGCTTTTCTTGAAGGCTATTCTTCTCAATCACCCGGAGGATCAGCTCCTTAAAATCACCCTCAATGGAGTAGAGTGCTTCCCTTGCCTTTTCATCAATCTCATTTGATCCACCGAGGATACTTACGGTAAAAAGGACTGGAAAAGACGAATCATCACCTATCTTGCCAAGGGTAACTACCGCCTCCTCCAATACTTCAGCGTCCACGTCCTCACCCCGGCGAAGCTTTTCATTCTGCGTTTGTAGCCATCCGTTGATATTGAGCACCAGCTCATTATCTATCGGAATCAAACCGCCAATAGCGTTGAGAATTTCTATCCTCACCGTTCTGGTGCTGTCGAGTACAAATAGCTCCCAAAGTGGAAAAAGCGCATTTCTATGGCCGGCCAAGCCAATCAGGCGTATAGACAATACGGCGAGTTCCCTTGCAACGAGATCGTTTTCAAAAATGTCGGCATTGTCAATAACAAAATCCAAGGATTGCAGATAGAGTGGCCCCATGTCAATTTCAGACTGCAGTATAGCGTCTTGAAGCACTTGGATCTTAGTAGTCAGGTTCCCACGAACGAAATTTTTCTGAAAAGCTTGGAGCACAGCGTCGCTATCCTGTGCCCAAATATGTATGGAGCAGAGCAAAAAGATGAGAAAAAAAGCTTTGGCAGATCGGCTCATTGCCTTCCCCCCACGTACTTTTACTAAGTGTACATCGAACATGGGCGGGAATTCAACGTGGTTTTTGCTATTGAGGTAATTTTACTTACTTGCGCCGCTCGCGAGGGCGCTTTGCTCGCCAAAAAGATTGTACACAAATGAAAGTATCTTGTTTCTGTTGGTTTCCGTAACGCCTATAGCCTGGATGTGCAGGAGAGATTGGTTCTTTTTTCTATTGTAGGTTATTCCTTTCACCATACCGCACATAACAAGAGGCTCATCAGTGAGCGAAAATTGGACTTTCACCACCATTCCGATTTTTGCCCGACCGCCAACGCGTATCGCCGCACCATCTTCAGAAATATCTACTAACCGGCTTCTGAGCCCGGGGCCGTGCTCAAGCAGGTTATTCGCCGCCGATTTATTCCGCAACGAATATATTCTGGCGGATATATTTACATCGACGCGCTTTGATCGACGCTTCTGGCTTCTTACGAGGCCGTCCGTATGTGATGCGTGCAGTATCGGGTAGTCCCGCTCCTTAAAGTCATCAATAATCCTTGTTTCAAATACATATCCGGCGTCATCAAGCCTCCAAAAATACACGCTTATTTTCCTTGATCGCCAGCTGAAGTCCTGCGGCAAAGGAGGCCCTTTCGGATACGATATCGCCATATAGCGCCTGAGATTCTCGACTATCTGAGAATCATATGTACCGATTCCGGCAAGAGTGATCTTGATGCGTTGATGGTTTGCCAGTTTCCGCGTTGACTTTAGACCAAGGTTGTATTTTGGCAGCGCAAATTCTACCTTTTTGCGGAACTCGTACAGTTTGCCAACGAACTCCGCATTGCCGTCGGTGAATTCAGCGCCTTCCGACCGTAGCCTGACAATTACGCCCTTTATCGAACGGTCAAGCTGCCGTATTGACCAGAAGAGAGAAGTCGGATTTTCAAGGTGATTCTCAACTGCGACTTTTCTGAGAAGATTGAGCTGTTTGAAATTGAATCCCGATTCCTTTCCCTTTGTATAAAACTGGATCCAAGGAAACCTCCCTCCCCCCGCCCGTCTCAGCACCAAAAAGGCACCGGCAGAAGAGAAGGCAACAATCGCCGCAACTAAGTACACTATTCTCAAAATCCAACGCCTCCCTACGTGTTCGCTATTGCATATCCGGGCGCATGGCTGCCACAATCATTATAGCAGAATAAGAGGAATTGCATGCTACACAAAGTTGATCGATTTGGTCAAATATCAGGACCCTTAATCCTCTTCCTAGTCATTTTCCTTCCTGGTTATCTGTACCAAAGTGCTGAATCGGCGGCGCAATCGCTCTCAACTCCATCGTCCCTGCTGCTCAATCTGGTGATTGGAATACCTCAAGTATTCCTTCTGCTTTTCGTGATGCTGGCAAATTCTCAAGCCGCCGCCTATGGCCTATCCGGTCTTAAACTACGAGGAATACCCCGGATTTTTGCCATTTTGGGCGGGATAGTTCTTCTCTCCGCCATAGCCTCGCTGTTGTCTCGTGCCCTGGGAACAGAATCCCTAGGATTTATCGGCACTATCGAGCTCGATTTGAGAGATTTGCCGAATATTATCCTTCTGGCTCTCGTTTGCCTCACCACCGGTTATAAAGAAGAGCTTTTTTTCCGGTCCTACATGTTTGTGGATTTGGTGGCGGTAGGACAGAAGGAGTACACCGCAGCTGCAATTTCAGCTCTCTTTTTCAGTATCGGCCATATCTATGAAGGAATTGCATCTTTTTTGGGGACCTTAGTTATCGGTGGATTCCTTGCGTGGTGTTTTACAAAGACTCGCAATATCCATCTCTTAGCGATAGCCCACGCACTGTATAATTTCGGGATCATTATCGGCATTTCTTTTTTCAAGTAGTGAGATCTGTTGAGGAATTTTTTTTGTTTTCATGTAGTCAAGGTAGTATCTTTAATTGGAGAGGAACATAGTATGAGAAATTTTATATATACCATCATCGTTATTCTCTTTGTAGTAACTACGCCTTTGGTGGCGGATGAAGAAGCGGGAGAACCGCCCACAAAAACTCAAGAACAGCTCATGGAGCTTGGATTTCAGGTGTTTCGCGAGCCGGTGGAGGCGCCCGATTTTACGCTCAAAGACCTCAATGGAGATGATGTGTCGCTGAGCTCATTTAAGGGCAAATTTGTGTTCCTGAATTTCTGGGCAACGTGGTGCGGACCGTGCCGTGTAGAGATGCCGTCAATGCAGACTATGTATGACACGCTTAAAGGCTATGATTTCGAGATTCTCGCAGTGGACCTGCAGGAGTCTGAGCGGACGGTCAAAAAATTTATTCAAGACGCGGAGTTTACGTTCCCTGTCGTTTTGGACAGAAACGGAAGAGTGGGTGCAGATTACGGCGCCCGCAGCATTCCTACAACCTATCTTATCAATACAGAAGGATATGCCATCGGATTCCTCATAGGGAGTAGGCGGTGGGATGAAGATGGTGTTTACGAGACCTTTAAGAACCAGCTGAGCATAAAAGCCGCCAGCAATTGAGACGCCCGGTTTAAATCGGTATAATGGCACAATCATCCTGACAGGAGTGTGTCATGACTGAAGATATGAAGGAGTTGCTCCCCCACAGAGATCCGTTTTTGTTCGTGGACAGACTCGAGAAGGTGAACGATCAAGAGATAATTGGTTACAAGACCTTTTCTGATGCGGAGTTTTTTTTTAAAGGGCACTTTCCCGGGCATCCGGTCGTTCCTGGTGTTATTTTGGTTGAAACTATGGCTCAATGCGGCGGGGCGGGCGTTCGAGAATCCGGCGCCCTGGGAAATGCGCTGTTTTTTCTGGCTACTGTCGACAAGGTGAAATTTAGAAAGCAGGTGGTGCCGGGAGATACGGTGAAACTGCACATCCAGAACGATCGGATTTCTAAACGGATGATTAGGCAGAGCGGCAAGGCCTATGTCGGGGAAGACGTGGCGGCGGAAGCAGAATGGATGTGTCTGGTGGACACGAGTGGTGACGGCGCCTAGTCTCAGATAGTATCTGATAATTATCGGTGTCGCTTCAAGAGCCCGTCGTAAATGACGGGTCTTTTTTTGCTTCCAGCGCCATAAAAATGATTTTGAAACGGCATAGTCAGTTGAAAAAGCAGATCCGAGTTTTTATTCCGGATATCCGTGGGCAATTTCTCGCCAGACCGAACAGATTCATTGTTGAGGCGAGAACAAACACCGGCATTATTAGAGCTCATTGCCCAAACCCCGGGAGATTGTTGGAAATACTGCTCCCTGGAACTCCTCTCATATTCGAGCGGAACCGCTCCAATAGAGACCGAAAAACCGCATACACGTTGGTTGCAGCACTACACTGCGGAGAAGTGGTTCCGCTGGATTCGCAACGCACCAACTCACTGGTAGAGGAGTTGATTATTCAACAGCTATACGGAAAAGACGCCATAGTGCGGCGAGAAGTAACATTTTGGCCGGGAGCCGATCCAGGACGCCCAGAAACCGGATTCCGGAGCCGCGGTTATTCCCGTTTTGATTTTGAGGTTAAAAGCGGAAATCGAACTATAGCCATGGAGGTCAAGGCGTGTACCCTGTGCCAACACGGCGTGGCAATGTTTCCGGACGCGCCTTCTGCGCGTGGAACCAGGCATATCCGTCATCTCACGCAGATCCATCGATCCGGGAATCAAATCGATCAAGCCGCCGTGTTATTTGTCATAGGGCGGCCACGTGCCAAGGTTTTTGTTCCGAATATTCACACCGATCCCGACTTCTCAACAGCCCTTTCAAACACCGATGCAACTATTTATGCGGTAAATGTGGAAACCGATGCAAAGGGATTTGCCGCGGTTGAAAACTTGTGCGTCCCTGTGGATCTGTCGCCGGTTAAGCTGCTCGAGAAAAACTCAGGTATTTATCTATTGACGGTAAGATTAGAAACTCCTCAAATAATCTCCACCGGCGCAAAGGGAAACATTCGCTATAACCAAGGCTTTTACATTTATGTAGGTTCCGCTTTGCAGGGCTTAACCCATCGGATTCGACGCCACATGAGAAAGAAAAAGCCCCTTCGTTGGCACATCGACTATCTGACCACCAGGGCCGATTCGGTGAAGGGATTTCCCATTTACACCCGGTCCGGTCTCGAATGTGAGCTGGCCCTGGCAATTAGCCGGGTTATACCTCACCGGGTTTTAGGTTTTGGGTGCAGCGATTGCAACTGTGACTCACATTTATTCTTTTCCGAGGGAGATCCTCTAGAAAATAGAGCCTTTGTGGAAACTCTCCTCTATTTTAGGCACAAACGTGCCTTGGGCTATTAAGCGACATGCCAGAAAGCTGCGACCTACTTGCCGCTGAGGGTTTTAATCATATAGAGCTCGATATATCGCTGAAACGCGTCCCGCCGTTTGATCTGATCAAAGGCATGGTTGTCTGCCAAGCTCGCGGCCATTGTCCTGATCCGACGCGAATCCGGGGGTTTAACGAGAAAGCCGCGCCTTAGCTTGCGCAAAAAATCTCTCACAAGTGAGTTTACGTCCTCAACTAAATTGGCCTTTGCCTGGGGATCAAACATCATATTCCAGCGATCAATTAAGCCACCCATACTCTCATCAAGTGAAGAGCTCCCGACAAACTCGATTTTTAGCCTGGCCATTGCATTTTTCAGCGCCTGTGTTTGGGACGACCGACTGCGTCCGTCTGCCGGTTTTGGAGACGGAATATCCTCGGATGAATCGCCAACTACCGTATGCGCGCCGAGAAGCTTTGCCCCCGAAGTGTCCACCGATGCCGCGGCTCTGCCTTTTTTCCTTTTGGTCTTTTTGGACCCCGTAAACATTGTCCCCATAAATGAGAGCATCCGGTTCAAGAACGGCATGGATT
Organism: Spirochaetales bacterium; assembly: GCA_002688185.1. Next base: position 51,002 of record NZCE01000042.1, on the reverse strand, counting down.
TCCAAAAAGGGAGGTTTACCTTTGCCTGCGTAAAAAGCTCGCGCCTATTAAGCCTGAGAATTTCATCCATAGGTATCAGTCTGCTATGGGGGGTATCGAGGATTCTGCTCACCCTATTAGACACCTCGGTGCCTGATTTCGTCTCTTGGAGCAGCAGATAGAGCAATTCGTAGCTTAGTAGCGCGCCAAGTAACGGCTCGGCCTTTCTGACCCGGGAATCCAGTTGGGAGATAAACGCTTCATCGCTTTTCATCTCTTTTACTTTTTTTACTTGCTCAATATAGCTCATCCACTCTTCAATATATTGCTTTCTATACTCAGCCGACGCATCCTGGATTTTTTTTGCCGTAAGAGGGATAACAACGTCCTTCGTAATAAAATACTCTTTAGTATCAGCGGTCTTAATTCTTAAGATATCCGGAAGGGATTTGTCATCCCCCGGCGTGGTCTTTTTTTCGAGAAACTCATGCATCTGGGTTGATGAATACTTTTTTGTAAGAGGCAGACCATTTTTGTCCTTGAAATTTGAAATATCGGAGACAGTAAAAACGAACGGAGCCTGCCGGAGCTTTCTGTCGAGAACTCCAAACGCAGCCTTGACATCTTTCTGTTTGCGCACGAGACTCTTGTTATAAACGTTGAAATACCCGAGCAGATATGCGGCTTGGCAAAAGCTATGCTCTTTCTCGAGCTTGGTGACCTTCTCCCTGTATTCTCTGATAATTGAATTGGCGAGATTGGTCCAAAAGCTAAAGGTAAAGTCCGTTGGTTTTGTGATGGACTCTATTATTTGGCCACTTTGGGTAATTATACGGCTTATCATGTCGCTGACTTGCTGCTCCCTGGCCGGGAATACGCTTTTTAACTTGCTTGCCATGTAAGATGCGTTTTTCTGTGTGTTTAGATAAAGCCTGAGCTTAGCGATGCACATTCTGAGCAACTGACTCTTTACCAAGTCCGATGGTACAAGGAAGCTGTTGATTCCCTCCGGGAAAATGAGTCTGAGTAGCTTCGATTCTCCTTCTTTTGACTTTTCTATAATGCTGACAAACTCTCCCCTTACATTCACATCGGTAATCACACCGGACGGCAAAGTAAGCTCCATCCCGCCGACGGTGGGGAAGGGAATTTCCGGATCGTCGTTAAGGGCCTTATATTTTTTTTTGACAAGTTGCGGGAAAAACTCAGGGTAGACAACCGTGCCGATTTTTCCCTGCTCGTAGTTGATAGTACATCGGTTGTCTCCCGATAGATCTTCCAACTGCGTAATCAGCTGTATCTCGGTGTCACTCGCCAGGCTCGCGAGAGAGGGATTTTCCGGACCTTTTTTTTCCGCGTATTTCTGTGAGAAAGTAACAAACTCCGGAAAACTCAAAGTCTGGCTTTTTTTCCTGATGGCAAAAAGCCTGAGGAGAGTAAGCACGTCTCGCTTAGCAATCATTCGATTTCACCATCACAATTTTCGCTCCGCGTGCACCCGGTTCGACTTAAGCATATATGAATATTCTGCCTATTTCCATAATTGCACAAAATTTACAAATGTCACGGCCTCCGCTAATCGAGCTGCAAATAAAGTACAAGCAAAATCACAAGGAACCCAAGCAACACCACCGATATCAGCGTATACGCCCACCCTGGGAGGGACCGCTTTTTTGGCGCAGGCTTTGGTGGTAATTCATCAGGCAATTGAGCTCCTTTTGTCCCCTCTTCTAAGCTTACCTCAACGAGCCCACCGCCTTTTATTTTGTTTGATGAGCTAAGATACCCGCATGAAGGGCAACCATCGGAAAACACGGTGGCACTGCCGAGGAACTCGCATACGGGGCACTTCACCGCGTCAAACTGCTTGCCGCACGACGGACATTTCTCGCTACGTAGCGACACTGGTTTGCCGCAATCTTCACAATAGAAACTACGTTCCTTCATTAATAATCTCCTGTATCCACCGCAGTGCTCGGCGGCCCACTACCGAGGGAAGGACGACCGACGGACTCCCGGCTTGTGCTCCTTGAATCATATCGATCTGGAAATAATATAGCCCATTACCTTCAGGTAGAGGAAGATGGTAGGGCGTTTCACCGGCGGGAGCCGCAAAAAGACAATCAGCCCGCCCTAATGTGCCGATGATTGTTCCTCTTTTGCAGGCCACCGAAACTCTACTATTTGCGCCTTTTTCATCGTAATAGCAGCAAAATGTTGCCGCGCGGGAATCGCTCCAGATCAAACCCGTCACCGCATTGTTCTCCCCTTGACGCCAAACAATGGTTTTTCCCCTCGGGTCGGTCACCAATAAGTAGAGAAGCGCCAAGGGTCCATAAAGAGTTTCATCCGCGCCCAGGGCAAAGCTGCTCTCGATGCCTGCCGGCGGCCCGAGGTGCTTTTCGGCCAATAGGCGCATAAGCTCGAGACAAACGGGCCGGTAGAGCATCGGAATAAAAAAAAACACCCTATTAGTCGCATAAAGATTGACCTTGTCAAACGCTGCCAACAGGCCGTGATCAGTTGGCTGCACCGCCACGTAACAACCTTTTTCCACGGCCCGGCAGATTTTATTTGCCGTCGCCTCAGTGGCCGGCGCCGCCTCGCAGGCGTCAATTATTACCTGTCTTTGGGAGTCCACGTCAATCAATTCCGTAGAGCTGTCAATAGTCCTGTAATCTACGCTCTCATGGACGGCCCAATTGCCGAGAACGGGGCGGATTCCCAGACCAACAACCCGAATCCGCGGCTCCACCGTTATACCTTTCTTACACCAAGTATCGTGAGGTCGTCATACTGGTAATCTTCTTTCAGATGCGGAAAGTGGACATACTCGGGAAACAGCTCATCTATTTCCGGGCTCCTAAAATACCTGCTGTAGGAAGTGAAATGCTTCCTGAGAAACTCATCAATCTTCACGTCGATACGAACCCTATCGCTCGCGCCGGCGGACGGATCGGGGATCAGCCTGAAAATCTTATCCATAGCCGTCATGGCGAGGACCGCCTCTGTTACGGTCCCTTCACAGGTCGAAAAATCGAATACAAGGCTCTCACCGGGTGTCGGACTATGATATTTCACCAACTCATACGTTCCTCTGCTCATAACGGCGTTTATCACATCATAGATCCGAGAAATCCCCACCTCTTCATTGTCCTCTCCAATCGAGTGGTTGCCGTGATTACCGTTGTCCCCGGATGGGTCTTCAGCGCATGTCATTGGCTTGAAATTCTCATCCAAAAAGTGGCGTTTATCTTCCTCCACGCCGTCAGTAAAGAGAAGCAGTATGTCACCGCTTTTCATAACATGAGGTATCTGCTGAAAGCCGCTCCCCATCTCTATCAGATCCGAGGAGAAAACACCTGAAGCCGGGGCCTCCGGAAGAACTCGCTGTGTCATTTTTTGCTGCTCATTATTAAAAATATGAAGAATATTATCGCCTGCATGGCAGAAGTATGTTGCGCCTGATTTTACGTTGATAATGGCAACTAGTAGCGCTGCAAAACGGCCCTGAAACCCGCGCTGCTCTACAAGATCGTTGATCCTGTAGACGAGTTGATCAAGATGTATGCCATGGGACTGCAATTTCCAGCTACGAAAATAGTCCAGAAAAATCGTGGCCACCTCCACCATGATAAGGGAGGCCGGTACTCCCTTTCCTGCTACATCGCATTTTATCACGGCATAATGTTGGTCATCCAATTTCGCATAGTCAAAATAGTCTCCTGAAACGCCTCTTGCGCCCTCGTAGTAACCAAAAAACTCTATATTATCATTACTTTCCACGGCGGTGGTCAATTTTCTCCCCGTGTTGGGATCTTGCTCGAGGGGTGTAAACATCTTTTGCGTGTCTTTACCAACAATCAGATCCTTGTTGGCCGCCGCGGCCTCCGCAAGTCCAACGGTCATTTGGTTAACGGCCTCGGCGAGATCTGCAATTTCGTCCTTTGTGCGAATTGCAATTACGTGTTGTTTGAGCTCTTCTTTGTCCTCCGTGTCCCGAATTACCTCCACGCCTCTCAGAAGTCGCCGAATAGGACGGATAATAATCGACGACAACACGAGAGCACTTACAATACCAATCCCCACGGCCAGCAGAGCAACAATTCCCGTAGTGAATAAGATATTCCTTCTTTCTGTGGTTATGAGCCTTAGAATACCTTCCGTTGAGATTCCCAACCGAACCATACCGTGAAAGTAGCGGTTGTCATCATTCTGATAATATACAATAGGCCTATAGAACGTATATTCGGTTAGCTCCCGCGAGAGTTTCTCGGAGTTATATTCGGGAACGCTGCTTATAACATTCCCTAATTCGGTAAGTATGCTGAGAATCTGACCATCGACCTCCGCGGCTTCATCGGACAACGCACGAATTGTTTGCTGGTCTTCCTCCGATATCACCCCGTCCACACTCTCTCTGAATATCGCCGCCTGCTGATCGCGAAGCTCGTCGGACCTTTTCCGCAGCTCGGATACCTCCTGGTTTGCCAGTTCCTCCAGACGTTGCGAAAGTCCGTCAGTTAGGGGCGTAACGCCGTCGTCTAATCTCGAAAGCCCAAGATTGAAGTCGTCGGTGTTGATTTTGTCCTCAATGTTGGAATCGTTGGTGGCCCAGATATAGCCCGTGTTCTCGACGTCCGTGCTGCCCTCACCGGTAATGGTGATATAAAGGGCTTCATCCACTCCCTCAGATTGCCGGGTAAGTAAGCCGAGCTGAAACGCCTCCTTCTCCGGGAGATACGATCTTGCACCGGATGCCGCGCTGTCGAGCATTACCGCCGCCTTGTCTTCCAAACCTTCGGCCAAGATCCGCTCCTGGGTGTTTGTCATTATCACAAGCAGCGGAAAGGCAACAAGGAGCACCGTGCTTATCACCAATAGAATGGTTATAAATGAAAACTTGACCCTGAGGCCCATTCCTTTTCTTTTCATCTCTCGAATCCTTTCTCTGCGTTGCGTTTCCGGCATCTCCTCGCTCAGTAATTTTGTCACCTCGACGCGGAGCATTTTCCCCTCTCGCGCGACGACTGCCATACGTTGAAAGGAGAAAACCAAGAGGAATCCCAGAAGGGATAGAATCATCAGTACTACGATGGTGTTAAACGGTAGTGGAAATTTGCCTGACGGCGAAAAAAAGAATCTAACGGGGCGTGTGGCGGCAAAATCCCCAAATTTTATTTTCCCCATAGGCTCAACAGCAAGGGACCTAGGCGCAAAATGCAGTCCTCGGAGAGGATGCTCGACTCCCAGCCAGTAGTCGCCCTCACCCAACCCCTCTAGGATCAATCCCGAAATCTTGCGATCGGTATCCACGCGATATGACCCCAGATCGAATGAGTATACGTAGTCCCACGGTGCCTTCCTATCGGTATCGAGTACTATTCTGTTTACATTTCCGCCTACGTTAAACCCTCGACCTATTATCTCGATAGAAATTCGCCCAAGGTCATCCTCGGCGGTACCTACCGATGTGATGTAAGTCTCCGGGACATATTTATCCAACCGAAAAAAAAGAAAAGTGGGAAATCCCGCATTTCCTACGCTGTCGATGGATGTAACGCTCAGTGCCCACAGCCCGTTATCGCGATTGCGAATCGATATTTCCGGCGTCCGTAGATTAATTCCAACTGCGGGTCGCTTGAGCGCCGCTGCCGTATATTCCAGCGTCTTCCGATACGTGTCCAGATACTGCAATCTGTAGCTATACCCGGCTAGATCTTCATCTTTAGGCGGCTTCCACGAGAAGCCAAAGGTATTTGAGACGAGATAGCCATTTTCGTCCATCTCCGGCTCTATAAACTCTACCTGTTCAGGAGGAGTGGTGTCACGAATCACCGATACTGTAGACGGCTTGGACCAATTCCCCGCGTGGTCCTTCGCGGAAATGTGAGCGTACCAGTAGCCGTCTTCCGGGAGTCTCGTCTCCATACTTCGGTTGTCCGCCGATAAAGTCACCTCTTGCATTGGAACGCCCTCAGGATCACGGTCCCATACTACCGAAAAGCCCTCGATACCCGTGCTATCAGCGGGCAAATTCCAGTTTACAGCAAAGCTATCGCGGCCGTACCGTTCTCCTTCACGGAAATCCCCCGGCCGGAGAATGGGGGCCACAACCGTGTGATCGGGTCCAAGATAGGCAATTGAGGATAAGAAACCATTTCGATTTTCCCAGGCGAAGTGTAACTCGGAGTTTAGGACGAACGGTGCCGCAAAAAGAGACGCGCCCTCAAGTCCTCGGCTTATGACGCTCTCGGCCCATAGCAGACCTCCCCTCTTATAGGCAAGAATAATGTGCTCGGTACCCTCTCGATCGTCAAACCAGTGAAGATACAGCCGGTCGCGGAACCAAAATCCCTGAGGCGCGTGTGTGGCTCTGCCTCCCTGACTCACCCGTTCAGGTATACCAACAATGTCTGATGATGCATTGAGCTCAGCGTAATATATCTGCGGGTTTGCGAGGTTGGCGCTGCGCTCCCACGTCATCACGATTTTACCGTCGACGGGGTACAGGTGGGCGTTCTGATTGTCAAATTCGCCGGGAGAGCGCACCGATCCGCCAATCACTTCAGAGTAATTGGTTAGTCTTTTAGCAACCGACCAAGAGGCCCCATAGTCTGCACTTTGCTTGACAAACAGCTGGTTGCTGGAGCGCCCCGGATTTGCCTCTTCACTCATATACGACTGAAAGACCACGTAATCTCTCTGGCCTAGCGCCGCGTGCCTCGGAAGAAAATGAAGAGTTACTTTAAGGGCATCATCTTCAACAAACGGCACAAAATTACCCCATTCCTGCCCGTCATCAGATTTCGAATAAAAAATCGCCGTGGTTCCCCTACCCTCCAATTCCGAGATCTCTACGGTTTCCTCGAGTATATCTTGGGTGAGAAAGAGCAGTAGTCCTCCATTTGAGCCAATAAAAAGGTGAGGCGCGACAGTAGTTGCCGCCATTTCTATGGTGGAAATTTCCCGGATCTCGGTTTCGCCGCTCAGCATCCGGTAGATCTCCACGCTCCGGCTTCCGGCCAGTATGGCGACATATACAGTCCCATGCTCGTCGATTACTGCCGAATAAATAGGAACTTCTCGTCCAACGAAGGGATACGGTCCGGCGAAGCGATGCAGGCCGAACCAATCTTCCACACCAGATTTATATCTGAGGGACAGGTATATTTCACCACGGTTAGCCTCGGAAATCCGGCTCTCCTGCCAGACTAGAGCTACGTTGTTATTGTTGTCCGCGACCTTAAGATACTTTGCCGGTGAGGGAACCAGAATATCGGGATACTCCCAATATATTCCCGTATCGCCAAACTGGCTGAAACCGATAGGGGCAACTGCGCAGATCAGCAATATGACGATAAGCTTCCTAGAGCGCATCATAACTGCAAACTGGCCTTTATCCGTTCCTGCAAATTCACCAAATCCGGGTAATTGCGGTTGTTCGGATTCTGCATAAGCTTATTTGTAATAAGTAGGGCCTCTCCTGCCTTATTATCAAGAAACAGCTGCACCGCCTGGAGGTAAAATCGCATATCTTCGCTGGCCAATGATGTGGCCACATTCCCTCCTAGCTGCGCACTGATCGTATCTTTCAGATCCTGCGCCTGAGCATTGTCCGGATCTTCGCGCAACGCCCTGTCCAACAGCTCTAAGGCGGCCGACAGATCTTCATCATCTCCGGACTCAACTAATTCTGCGGCTTGCGCGTAAAAATCGACGGATTGCCTCGTCTTTACGGGGTCCGGCGGCCGCGTCTTTATCCCAAGCGCGTATTCAGCGTTGAGTATTAACTCATCCAAGTCTGCAAAGCCGGGACTGATTAGCTTTACTGTCTGAAGATCGTTGTAAGCCTGGGAGACATTTTCGCTCAAGTTGCGCCTAGCAGATGCGATAAGTTCACTAAAATCCCTCGCGTATTTATCCGGGTCTCGAATCTCAAGTACTTTCCAGTTGAGAATATTCGCCTCATCGTTGTACGGATACCTTGCCAAAACGTTGAGTAGGTTTTTTTCAACGTCGTCCAATTTTCTGAGAGCATCGATCCTTGCCCGGGATTCCAACAGATTGAGGGCGCCGAGATAGTTCTCCTGTGCGTAGTTTAGGTGCTGCCTCATCACCTGGAAGAGAGGATCTCTATCCGAGATATCTCTTCCGATTTTTGCCAATAAAGCCGTTCGCACGATGTCGAGCCAATACTCGACCTCCTGTTGGGGCTCGGTTTTCACGGTAGCCCACTGCGCCTGAGCGTCAAGCAAGTCCCGCTGAGCAAACTGATATTCTTGACGGGAGTACAACGTTCGAGCACTGTTTATGAGGGTTCGGACCTCCGCTATTACGATAAATATCTCGGCGTCATTTATCCTCCTATTCAACATCCGGTTCTCCGATCGACTTCTGCCTGAAAATCGTCTTTTTTCTGGTGTGAAAGTGAGATCGCCATTGAGCGCACAGCGGCCGTGATTAATGCGCGAGCATCTCCCACTTTCTCCGCATCTAGGGAATCGGCGGCGTCATCAAGAAAGGCGAAGGTTTCCTCCCGGTATTGCTCGGCCAGGGCAATTTCCTCTGCCGCGAGCGCCAGGATTCGGGCGATTTCCTGAGCAGACTCATCCATGCAGGTGAGCAGAGCGTCCCCGAGTGAAAGTCTGCCCGTCACGCCCGGATCTCGCAGTACGGTATCTTTGTCAGTTCTGAGTGCTCCCATGGTGCCCCGAGCCTCATCATCGAGGACGGTCAGTTTTCCACGGGCATCGACTGCAAGCCGCCGGCTTTCGTCTGGAAATTTGTTGAGGACCGCCACGGTTTCGGCCTCTGAAAGCTCTTCGCCTTCCAACGTTACCGCTATTCCCTCCACCAGCGTTTTTGCCTCTTCGACCTGTCCGTCTATGGGCTCAAATCTGTCAGCGAGGTCGCCGATTTTCGCTTCGGCAATTCGGCCGGCGAATTGGATGTCATATAGGCTCATATCGGTGAGGTTGGCCGCCAAAAAATCGTCGAGCTCCGAAAGCTGCTTGCTTGCCTCTTGTGTATCTACGCCGCCTTCGGCCAAGATCCCGTACTGGTCAAGCGTCGTGGAAACTTTCTCACGTATTATGACGAACGAACGACTGATTTCATCGAGTTGACGCCTTTTAATCATCAACTCAGGCGCGTCGGCTTCCGGTTGAACGGTCCTAATCTCATCGGTACGGAGGTACACAGGCACGACGTCTCGGTGAAGACCTGTCATCGAGAATATTCGATCAACTTCGACCAACGAGCCGTCGATTTTATCAATTAGCTCTTCACCCACCGCCAGTCGCTGCGTGACGCCCGGACTTTTAAGAACTTCAGGCTTATCATTCTGCAATTCTCCCATCACCGTATTTGTGTCAGCGAGGAGAACAGTCAAGTCCCGCTGTACGCCTTCAGCTAAGTCCCGTCCTTCCATCGGATATGATTGGAGAGCCGCAGCGGCCGCTTCGTCTCCGGGCTGTCTATCACCAAGGGTGAACGCAGTGTTTAGAACAAACTCGTCGGCTTTTTGCACCCGGTCCGCCGCCGCCACATACTGTTTAGCGAGGGCCCCGATTTTTGCATTTGCTATGCGATCGGCGAATTGAATATCAAAAAGCGTCATGCCGGCAAGGTTAGCCGTCAAAAAATCCCCGAGCTCCGTGAGCTGGCTGTTTGCCTCTCGTGTATCTAGGCCGCCTCGGGCGAGAATTGTGTACTCGTCAAGGTTTTCTGAGACGCTTTCAAGCATTTTGTAAAGCGATCCGCTAATCTCATCGATCTGATGTCTTTTAATCATCAACTCTGCGATGTCGGTTCCCGGTTGAACATTTCGTATACCGTCGGTGCGGAGATATGTCGGCACTACATCTCGGTGCAGACCGGTCATTGTGAAAATTCGATCTATCGCAGACAAGGAGCTTTCGATCTCACCGATCAACTCTTCCCCCCGCGCCATTCTTTGCATAAGACCCGGATCCTTGAGAATTTCAAGCTTATCATTCTGCAAAACATCCATCACTGTTTTTGTTGCGGCAAGAAGGCTTGCTAAGTCCTGCTGTGCGCTTTCGGCAATGTCACGTCCTGCCGCAGGATATGACCGGAGAGCCGCCGCGGCCGCTTCATCTCCCGGTTGCCTATCACCAAGGGTGAACGCAGTGTCTAAAACAAACTCGTCGGCTCTACGCACCTGATCCGCCGCTGCCACATACTGCTCAGCCAGCGCTTCGATTCGCATTTCCGCGATACGTCTTGCCATTTGTACGTCCAATTCCAAGAGATCCGAGACATTCGTCTGAACAAAACTCAAAATCTCATCATATTGGGACTTTTCAATTGTTATGTTTTCGCCGTCCTCTCCGCGTCTCATGAGCAGTGACATTTCACGGTCGGTTTTTTCGCCAACCAGCTTGAATGAACCAACTAGGTTATCGATCTTCCCGCGCCTTTCCACAAGCTCAACGACCGCCAATCCCGGGGATAGCACTCTAATGGCGTCACTGCGAAGGTACACCGGGACAAAATCTTGGTAGAGCTCAACTACCCTCTGTATTCGATTGGAATCGTGCAACGATTCATCGATGTAATCGATCAGGAGGTCTCCGTTTGAGAGGCTCAAAACCATGCTCGAGTTCTCTAAGATCTCATTTTTATCGGTCCGCAGATCTTCCATTGTAAGTTCAGCATCATTTCTCAGTTCGAGAAGGTCATCGGCAGCGGTAATCGCAAGAATCTCACTTTCACGGGGATAAGATTCAAGTGGCTCGACGGTATCTTTATCGCCGGGATCCCGGCGCCTAAGCATAGACACCGTTTCGCTCATAAATTCCTCGGCGGCTAGAATGTTTTCTCCAATCGGCGTATATATCTCCGAGAGAACCCCGATGCGTAGATCAGAAATTCTCGTGGCAAACTGAAGATCAAAAAACAGCATTTCAGATAGTATCTTTGCTAGGAGGTCATTCATGTCCGACAACTGATCCCCGGCCAATTGAACGTCAATACCTTCGGATTCCAAAGCCGCCAATTTCTCTTGCTCTGCAGCTATATCTAGTTCTGCTTCTTCAAATATATCAAGGACCACATTTATGTCATTCCGCGCAAGCGATAGTTGATCTATATCAAATATCGATGATGAGGTCCTGACCGCATGAGATCGCAGATATCCCGGGATGAAATCCCGATAGATAGATGACGCGGAGCCAATGCGATCAATGTCCAACATGGTTTTGCGTATCTGCTCTGACAGCGCCGTTCCCTTTTGGAGACCTGCTATCATTCCTGGATCATTTAGGACTTCACTCTTGTCGTTCCGCAGCCGGCTAATCGTAACCCCGGCGTCATCATCCAAACTCGCTATCTCGTTCCCAGTCTTAGCCGCAATTTCAAGGCTCAGATTTGGGTTGCTGTATAGCGTGGTTACCGTCCCTTCATCCGGCGCCTCGCCTTTCTCGAGAATCCGGGCCACCTCCAGCACTAGGTCGTCTGCTTTTTTTGCGTCTTCAGATATCGTCGCAAGTCGTGCCGTTAAAGCGGAGACTTCTATGTCCACGATTTTCCTGGCAAACTCCACGTCCAAAGCGCTCGTGAGGGAAATATTATTTCCTATTGAGGCAAGGAGATCGGAAAATTGTGAGATTTCCGAGGCAGTCTGAAGACCGCTCCCGGCAAGCTCGGAAAAGTAACGGCCATCCTCGGCTGCACGCCCTGTCATGGTGTCGAGGACATCCAACACTGAGCTGATGTCTATCCTATGCGCCGAAAGCACATCGGCATCGTCCCCGACGGCAACACCCAATAATGCTTCTACACGCTCGTACGCCGGAATAAGATCTATGTGCAATTGCGCTAAAATTTCGGCGGCTCTCGCATCGACCATGGAGTCTCCGGTATCTGTCAGCAGATTCTTCTCTTCTTCAGAAAAGACAAACCCTGGCGAAACCGAAATTACTGAAGGCCAAAGAGCAAAGACGGTCGCGGCTGTGGGCGCATAGAGGAGCAAATCACCGTAGAACTTTTCGGCCGCAACCCAATCACCTGCGATAAACGCCTGATTTGCGAGTACGCTAAGATCTTCCAGCAGCGCTCTGGTCTGCGCATCCAGATTTTCGAGAGTGCCCCGCCAAATCGAATGCATGGACCAACGAATTCCCTCCTCGCCTTCGTATTCAGAGCGGCCGTTAAGTAGATTATCAAGATATCTCAGGTAATAAATGTCCCTGCGATCTTCCCTGAGGTCACGTAGGGAGCTCCTTACGGCCTGCAAAGCAGATTCCTGGAAGGCGACCTGTCCCTGAAAGCCCACAATATTGATGAGCTGATCCGAGAGGTCCCCTACTGCCTGATCCAAAACCTGCAGATTCTTCTGAGCAAACTCCTCATTATTAATCTCCACGAGGCTCGATAGGCTCTCTTCAGCCGCCAGAAAGTCACTGGATGATACGGCCAACTGCTCTCGCGATGATTTCACCTGATTCTTTGCAATATTCCCAAACTCTAGGGTTTCAAACAGCTCGTAGCCAATCCCAACCCCAGTGAGATAGAGATCGATTGCCTCCCAATATTTCTGTTGAGAAACCAGTAGAAAGGCTTGATCCATGAGACTCGCTATTTGATTATTGCTTATTATACTGCCGGCCTCGTATCGGAAATCTTCGAGTACGGCGGAGCGGTACTCATTCGGTTTAGGATCCAGCAGACTTATGAGTCCAATTTTTTCGTAGATTCCCGCGGGATTTTCTTTCTTGATGTCTTCAATTATCCCCTCTTCAAGTTCCGAAATTGCCTTTTGAATTGCCAAATAAGCTTCATGAAATTTCTGCAGCTCATCAAAGCGGTCAGGATCCTCAACAAGAACCTCTTGGAGGACTGCCATAGCCTCCTGGAATTCTTTTTCTTCAAATAATTGTTGGATACGCTCAATTTGCTCATTTTTGCCCCCAGCGCACACCACACCCACGGTGACACAACATGCCGCTATGAGAAAGAGCCAGCTCTTGAGTTTATATGGAGACAAGGGCAAATTTTCTCTACCCCTCCCTTAATCTATCACATTATCGGCAAATATGGCCCGTGATGTGAGAAGCAACTGCATTGCCTTGACGTGTAACCGCCAGCACAGAGTAACAAATATAAAGCCGCTGAACATAGAATATTCGCCAGCCATGCAGTATATTTCTTATTGAATGAAGCATATATGGGTCAGCGTTCTGCTCATCGCTATTTCCTTTTCGGCCGGCGGACTAGACATGGCCGAGATTTACGACAAAGCTGAAGAGTTTTCAGATATTTTTAGCGATCCTAACACCGGTCTCACGGTTTTTCCAACCCTCATGGTGCCCACGGGTGGCAAATACGAGGGAATGGGCACCGCTTACTCGGCGGTCGCATTAGATAGCGGCTATATGGAGGCTAATCCATCCGCGAGCTCCGTGCTGGATAACACTGAACTGTCGTTTCTCCACAATAATTGGATCGCCGATTCCAATCTCGAGGGTGTTGTCTACACGATGAGGCTCAACGACTTGGGGATCGGCTTTGGCGGAAAATTTCTCTATGTGCCTTTTTCCTCGTACAACGATTTTGGGGAACGGATAGGAAGCGGATATTATTCGGAGACCGTTGCAACCGCGAATGTTTCATACAACTTTTTTTCGAGCTACCATTTTTATGGTGTTGCGCTTGGCGCCAACGTAAAAGTTGCATATAGATCAGTGCCGGCAACTACGGTTTCCGATCAATCGGCGTTGGCCGGTCTTTTGGACGTAGGTGCACTCACTCGGCTGAATTTTTTAAAATTTTATTCTTCCAGAAGCAAAAACTTTTCAATCGGCGTTGTTTTGAAGAATCTCGGGCCTATGGTCAAAAACGAGCCCCTGCCTACCGCGGTCACCCTTGGGTTGGCGTATTCACCATTTAGGCCGATCATCATTGCGTATGACTTGAATATACCAGTGGGGTACGGCCAAGGGGCTGAGCAGATTAACATGGCCGGTGGACTGGACGTATCGGTCACGGATTTTTTCTCAATTCAGAGTGGATTCAACTACAGAGGAGCAAATCCAAGGTTCACTCTCGGCGGCTCAGTTGACCTTAAAAATGTTAGCTTCGTGGCCAATTACACTCTTGATTTATCAACCCAATTTGAAGCGTTCGACCGATTTAGCATAGAGGCTAAGATTAACCTTGGGGATGAAGGGCGGCTTGCGCTGCGCAATAGGGTCGATGAGTACTATCTCATAGGCGTGGAAGAGTTTGCCGATGGAAATTTAGATAAGGCTATTGCCGCATTTGAGCGAGCCATAGAGCTTGATCCTGGTTTTGTCCCTGCAATAGACTATCTTGCGGAAGTGAAGCGACAGCAGGAAAACAGAGATCGGCTAAAATCGCTACAATAGACAAAAACTGCTACTTCACCTGCTTATAGCTTTTTTTAACCCGTCTGTAGATTTCAAATAAAGAAAGGTCGATTTTTTTTGATTCACTCCAACGGCTCAACACCTCAACATCCGAATTTGCTCGAGATTTGCCCTGAATCTTGGAGAGAAGCCTCTCCTGTTTGCGATATTCCTTTGTGCTGAATCGCTTTTCTAGATATCCAAGGAGTTGGCTGGCGTCTCCGGCATCCGCAATACTAAACCTGGCATCCGCATCCGCCAGCATTTGGGCGAGAATTTTCTCCCTGCTTTCTGCCTCATTTCTCTGTAGGGCGTTTTCTACGTCTCTCATAAACGGATCCTCATGGAACACTATGCGATCAACCGCCGTTCTCAGCTCCACCCTTGTTTTTAACGCAAGGTTGCTGCGCTGATCTCTACGGCTGAGAAAATAGTAGGTAACTATGGACAATCCTGCCCCGATGAGGATTTCATCAACGACGGGTAAGGGATCTCGTATTACAAATGATAAAAAAAGATAAGAGAGAAGAAATACCGCCGCCGACATGATGAAGCGTGGAATAAATTTAACCTCCATCACCCAACTCTTTACGGCGTCTTCAATCATCCGGTACAGATCATTTCTAAAAAGCGTCAGGGATTCTACCCTTGGCTCCTTGCCATATTTCCCAACGACCTCACCCTTTCTCAAAATAGATACCAGCTTGTCCAAGCTTTCAAAAGGGTGAAGAAATAATGCCGTTCCGTCTTTTCTATATAAATGAAAAATCGCTATGTTATCTCGTTCGTCCATCTTACCAGGCAAACTTACTCCCTGCCCAGCCAGATTGTCAAGAATGCAGGATTGAAATCTTATAAAAGGTATGTAGAGCTACAGGCGTCTCAGCGAAGATTCTCGGCGGGATTTTTCTATTTTTTCCATCTTGCGATAGTATTTTGTCTGCTTTTCTATTTCAGCGACCTCGGCGATGTGGATCTTGTTTTCAACCACGCGTAACTTGCTGTTTTCAAACAGCTTGCGAATGTAGGCGTTTCCCTCACTCAGAGGGAGCCCCACAAGATTGATGAGCTCCTTCGGCCCAAAATCAAAAGTATATGAGTCAGTATTCAGCGGGACTCGGAGCCTCTCGAGCTCGATATAGAGCCGATCGAACATTCTGCCCAGCGGATCGCTAATCTGGGTGTTGCTCAGCTGTTTGTAAATAAACCAGAGCCGCTCCGAAAGAATCTGGGTCAGCCTAGTAATCATTTGGGGCTGAGTGCTGACCATCCGCTTAAAGTTTGCCTTATTAACCGCGAGAAGAACGGCGTCTTCATGAGCTATGGCAGAGGCCGTCCGTGGTTTATCTTCCAGGAGCGCCATCTCACCAAAAATGTCGCCGGCTTTGAGAAGCGCCAGGAGGACCTCATTGTCGTTGATAATTTTCGTGATTTTTACGCTGCCCTTTTGGATGATATACAACTCGTGACCCGGCTCAGCTTCACTAAAAATCATGGAGTCCTGCGGATAGGAACGGGTAAATTCGTCAGCCGATTCACCCAGATAAACAGCCTGCGCGTATGGTTTTATCTTGGCCATACGCTCCTTTGCGACCGTCACATTCGGCCCCCGCGGACAGTTTTGAATATATCGATAATATGCATAATAGGCCTGATTGTATTGGCCCTGCCGCGCATAATACTCAGCCACCTGAAAAAGATGGGCAACATTCTCACCGGATTCCTCCCCCTTCAAGGTGAGACGCGCGAGGGCTGAATCCAAATAGCGCACCTTTTTAGAAAATTGCTGTATGATTTTCATGGCGACCGGCGCATTACGTTCTATAAGTAGCCCGTATTGTTCCCTCTGCACGGCGATAAGACCCACGTCTGCGGTCGCCTGGGCGGTTTCTATGTGGCTATGGGATGACATGGTAGAAATAACGCCAAAAAAATCACCGGGAGCCAATAAGTTTCCGCCCTCTTCCTCTACAACCTCGGCTTCTTTACTGATGCGTACATTTCCCTGCCTCATGATGTAAAAGCGATCAGCCTTCTGTTTGCCTTCAACTATAATGTATGAGCCCTTTTTAAAATTTACGAGGGAGAGTTGCAGGGAATTATTCATATTGCTCCTGGCGCCAATTCGTATAGCCTTAGTATATTGAGCGTATTCTGCCTTTGTCAACGTTGCCGGACGCTATTCTTCTCTATATTTTCGGCCGGTGAAGGACAATAATTGAAAAGAGTATTTGCCAAGCGGACGAAGCGGGGCATGTGTAGTACATTTCTATTGTGAAATTCATAAAAGGTATATTTCGGGCTGTAATCATTGTATCAGCGCTATCGGACTGCAATATAATAGTATCGCAAATGCCCGGATTATTCATCAAGAGCACTGGATTAAGCGACTATGAGGTACGACCGACGTGGTTCTGGGAGGTGTACGGCCCGGATCTGGTAGCGGGTTTCCGATACTCATTTAACGTTGAAGATGACTGGAAGGAGGTGGACGCATCAGTCCGGTCGTTCCAGCCGGCCGCTCCCCTTGACGTCGGTACCTATACACTCCACGTGCAGTCTCAATCAGCATCGGGTGTTTGGTCTCGAAGCGCATCGGAAAGCGTCATTGTCCGAATACTCTCACCGTACACCCCGACGGATTTGCTATTCACCGGCACGGTAGCTACGGACAACATTGGTCAATGGTCTCTTGAAAAAATCCATCTGCCCGAGCTCTGGGGTTATCTTAAAGTTCTGGAAGATGCGGGTTTGCAGCGATCGGAAGTCATCGTGGCCGTGATTGACACCGGATACACCAATCACCCCGACCTCATTGGGCCACCCACCAACTTGCTTATTGATCAGGGGTACGATCTTATCGCAAGCCCCATCGACGCAGAGGACGGTGACGGAGTTGATCCAGACGCAACGGACGAAGGCGACGGCAACATATCTGTGGACAACTCGTGGCATGGAAGCGGAGTTGCCAGCGTAATAGCCGCCCTATCGGATAACGGCGGAAATGGCGTTGCGGGCATCGGCCTGAATAGCGTTAAGGTGATCCCAATCCGAGCGCTGGGGAAAAACGGCGGGACAACCTATGACATCGCCCAAAGCATAAGGTACGCCGCGGGATTACCAAATGATTCAGGGAAGGTTCCCGACGTTGTGGCCAAGATCATAAACTTGAGCATCGGCGCATACGTCTCATCGGACCCGTACGTAGATGAGGCGCTTGAGGCCGTTGCGGGCATGGGAATTATCGTGGTAGCGGCCGCGGGCAATGAACGAGAGGATGGCAAGTCGGAAGTGGCGTACCCAGCTCTGTCCGACCACGTCGTTGCGGTTGCAGCAACCACGTACTTTGACAGCATTGCGCCATATTCCAACCCGGGGGATCTGGTCGATGTCGCTGCGCCTGGCGGAATTGGAGATTTTTTTCCTTCCCATCTTGAATACACCAATACGTGGCGCGACTGGGTTATTGCGGCCTCGCCCAAGTTTGAGAAAACCCATCCACTCATCAGCGACGACTACGTGTACGCCGGAATAGTGGGAACTTCCATTGCTACGCCGCATGTAGCAGGGGTGCTTGCGCTTCTCTGCACGGTCGACAACCGCATGGATTTGGCCGCCGCACTCGAGATTTTCGAACGGTCCTCAATGGATCTCGGGCCCCAAGGCAAAGATCGAGATTTCGGACACGGTCTGTTGCACGCACTCCATGCCTTTGGTGCGTACAATGTTATAAGAGAAGAAGTGCTGCTACCTATCAGCTCCAAGACCGGCAATCCGGAACTCAGACTTCAGTCGGTGCCCGTTGGAAAAATCGATGAGAGACACCTGATAGTCAGGCTTCACAATGAAAACACAGTTTCGGCAAAAGCCTTGGGGCATGCGGCGGACGTATTGACCGCCAAAGGTGTCACGTTGGTTTCCGGTCATGTCGGCCGCGATAATCTTGTTCAGGTGAATGAGGCGGCAAACATTCAAGACGTGAGAGAAGACCTTTTGACCGAGGAAGAGGTCGTGGCGGTGTTTTTTAACTACCGATACTTTCCGCTCTAATGGTGGCCGGGGGCGCCCAGCCGGGGGCGCCCAGCCTTTAGGCTACCAAAGGTCTATCACTTGAAGATCTCCCCATTCAGAAGAATAAGAACGTAAACCGCTTGATCCCTCTTCGTGAATGGTTTGCAGAGAATAAGTTTTCTTATGCTGTACTATCTTTGAATCGGATGAAAGTGGCTTTACGTCGATGACGCCCTTGGTAAACGCGAGATGCTGGGTGCCAAGACCACCAAAGAAGTATTCCGCAGGATCTTCAATATTGGGATACGCACCAATATCCGGTGAATCACCAAGGGTTGGATCAACCGGAACCCACCCAAAACCCTCTATGTAAAACTCGGCCCAATAATGGATCTTAGCTTTGCGGTCGCCGTAAATAATAAAACCGGCGACCGGCCTTGCCGGAATACCGATTGCGCGAACCATTGTGCAGAAAAGCAACGAATAGCCGTATGAGTCAGCCGAAGCAGCGATAAAGTTCTCGAGAATTGCCTCACCTTTTGGCTTCTCGTCGTAAACGAGCTTTTTAATAAGAAAAAGATAGATTGCTCGCGCCCTCAAAAACGGGCTTCTTTCACGCCCGATGGCCGACCATGCGGCGCTTGATATACTTTCGTCATCCGAAGGCATGAGAGGCGTAGGTACCGTGAAAGATTTATAGAGCTTTCTCTCGGTGTCATACGCCCGCGCAACTTTGCCGGCACTGATATTTGTCTCAATTGCATATCTGTCAAGCCAATACGTCTGATTGATCCGGTATAAAAGCCCAGACTGAATATTTTGAAACTGGTATCTTGACAGCCCAAAATAATCGGTCCAAAGGGGCTCAGGTATTTTTACGTGTTCTATGTTGCGCTGCTCAGGAGCACTGAGCACCCCGGGCACCCAGATATCGAGAAGAGCGTTTGGCTCAGCCCGCACGTTCGATATCTCGATAGAGAACAAAATTTGATAGCCTCGCTTTTGGCTAAGCACTTTGGTCCCGGGAAGACCAGCAATCTCAAAATACACGGAGTTGCTAATTCCCCGATCGGTCTCCACGCGGATATTGCCGGATGTTGCGCCATCGGGCACCCGTACTCGAATGCTCTGGTCCGTCCAGCTTTCATAATCGGAGTCGATCTCAGATGCCGGCACATACTCAGTTGAATCGTCTTCCGCGGAGATTTCTCCCGCAACTGCCAAAGGTGCGAATAAAACTCGGCTACCGCCCCTTGACAATCCAAAATTCAAACCAGTGAGTGTCACCGGGGTCCCTATGACTCCGGTCTTTGGCGCCAACTTCTCAATATGGGGCTCACCCGGGTTGGTGGTTTCTGAAAGAACCACGGGGATTCTGTTGGCGTTGGTAAACAGAATGCCCCCGCTGATTCCGAGTCTGGTCGTTACATTGACCATACCCGATCCCACGTCGGCGGGTATTTGCACGCTGATCTGCGTATCGCCCCATTCGAGATATGACGAGGTGGTGGGTCTTTTGCCCGCAATGATAACCGAGCTGCTTCGCTTATCTCGACCAAAGTACCTACCACGCAGCACCATTACGCCACCGGGAGAACCGATCTCCGGAGCGATGCTCTCGAGTCTTGGAGGTTTGTCGGATCGGTTCAAGCTCAACACAAGAAGGCACACCAAACCGGCAAATAGTATGGTCGGAATAGTAGCTCTGTGGCGGATAGACCTCACGAGGATGTTCATGCAGACCGAACCTATTTTACCATTTTGAGAACTTCACTATATGGGAGAATCTCTATTTCCAGCTGGACCGTATAGATATTTGTCTGAGAGTCAACGGCGACACCTAGGGGGAAAAAAATGACCTTCTCTCCGGCTTTGACGGGCATGCTCTTAATAAAGCTCTCATATCTCAGTCCCTCCTGCCGTTGGTCTGAAAACCACATTTCACCGTTTGCCACGAGGACTAATGTTTCATCAAGATTTCCAAAAGGGGTAATGTAGGAGTCAATAATCACACCGCTACCCACAAGCCTGATATTTATGGCCTTTCCCATATTTGTTATATGGGAGCTCTCAGCGTCCCAGACGATAATCTGGTCCTCATCGAGTAGTCTTGCGGTAATATGGACTGAAAGAACTTTATCGCTCAGGTATTTAAGAATTTCATCGAGGTCATCCGCATAGAGCTCGGAGGTTAGAAGGATGATCAATAGCAGCATGATCGACCCTTTTTTCACTACCTTCCTCTTTTGTAATCCGCTGCTCGGATCAATGTAGGCTCACTAATCACTCGCAATTCAGGCTCTTGGGGGAGGGTAAAAGTTGAAGAAAAGCCAATTTCTCTTGAGTCGAGGTACTTTACTATGTCTTCCAAAGAGCTCAACTCATAACCGCTTAATTGCATCTGAGTAACGTTGTCAAAAGGATCATACTTTTCATTCTGACCTATACTGAGGGCCAATCCAAGGGTCAGAATCACCATCACCACCGCCAAACCAACCGCCAAAGTTATCGGCATCTGGAGGCGCCTCTGCCAAAAATGGGGGCGCATCAAGTAGGCATTTCGGTTCTGTATGTGCCGCCATGCATTATTTTTTAGTTTCTCGATCTCCGGCTCTCCATTGCTGAGCAGGATTGATCGTATATCTGAAAACTGGGATAGCTTGCTGCCGCACTTGCCACACTGCGCCACGTGCTCCTCGATGGATTTGCTCCACCGATCATCTAACTCACCGTCAAAATATGCCGACAGCAGATTGTGGTCAGGACACATATATTTCCTCCTCATCGAGGTACTTTTTCAACTGTTCACGCGCTCTAAATACTCTTACCTTTACATTTGATTCTGAAATGCCTATTATCCGCCCGATTTCCTTATAGCTCAAATTACCATATTCCCTTAAGACGATTACTGCCCTCAACTTGAAGGGTAACTGCCGGAGAGCCTCTTGAACGAGCTTGGCGCTTTCATCTCTCATGAGCTCGGTTTCCCCAGAAGGCGTATGCCGTTTTGGTTCCCTCAGATATCGGTCATACGCTCGCTTCTCTCGGCCTTTTCTCTTCTCGTAGTTGAGGGATAGGTTCTTCACTACCCTAATGAGCCAATATTTCGCCTGCTCGGCGGACGGGAGCGGTATAATCCTACGATAATACCGAATGAAAGCCTCCTGACAGAGATCGTCAGAGGCCGTATAATCTCCTGTGATCCGGTACGCAATCTTGAAGAGCAGGGGGTAGACGGAATCATAGACTTTGTCAAAATCCCCGTGGCCAGTCATCTTGTTTTTCATTTTATAAACAACGAATTGTGCCATCCGTTACACGGCAGTCATTTCTCCCTTTGCCAACGGGTGCCCTCGGGGGTGTCCTCAACTATTATTCCTCGCTTCTTCAATTCTTCGCGTAAATCGTCGGCCCGAGAATAGTCCCTACGCTCTCTAGCTTCTTCTCTCAAACTAATCAACCGCAACAACGGATCATCAAGGCTCCGCGGAACGGTAGTGCTACTGTAAAGACCAAGACCAAATATTTTATCCATTTCAAACGCCACGGTCAATTTATCGTCGTCCGATACAGTTTCATCTTTTATCAAGCTCCACAGCTCGGCCAGCCCTTTTGGGGCGTTGAGATCCGTCGAGAGAACCTCTTTAAACCTCGACAGATATACTTCCGCTTTGCCGGTAACCGTCTCATGGGGCGATGGATCCGCCTTTTCGCGAAGACGAATAATCCTGTCCACGATCCCTTTTCTGGCTGCACGCGCGCTATTCATAGCATCCGCTGAAAATTGCAGCTGCGTACGGTAATGGGCCCCCAGGCAGAAGTACCGGTAATCCAGCGGTTCATAATCCATATCTATTATCCCCGCCAGAGTCAAAAAATTGCCGTCGGATTTAGCCATTTTTTTCTTTTCCGTGAGTAGAAACTCCCCATGGAGCCAGTAATTGACCCAGGCTTTCCCGGTGGCTCCTTCAGACTGAGCAATCTCGTTAGTATGGTGAACGGGAATGTGATCCACTCCGCCGCAATGGATATCAAACCGGTCACCGAGGTATTTCATGCTCATCGCGCTGCATTCGATGTGCCAACCCGGATATCCTTTTCCCCAAGGCGAATCCCACACCATAATATGATGCTCATATTTTGAGCGGGTAAACCAGAGAGCAAAATCCGCCGGATTTTTTTTTTCTTCATCCACGGCAATGCGGGCACCAAGTTTGAGGCTCTGACGATCAAGACGCGCAAATTCGCCATATCGCTCAAACTTGGTCGTGTCAAAAAACAGGTTACCCGCCGACTCGTAGACAAAGCCCCTCTCATCGAGTTTTTGGATAAGGCCGATCATGTCTTCAATATGGTCGGTTGCCTTGCAGATAACATGGGGCCTAAGTATGTTCAGCTGGTCGGTATCGTTGAAAAATGAGTCGGTGTAGTGCTGTGCAATTTCCCAGACGGTTTGCCCTGTCTCGCGGGCGCCTTTTATCATCTTGTCCTCGCCGTCATCGCCGTCTCCGGTGAGATGCCCAACATCGGTGACATTCATCACATGTTTGATGTCGTATCCGTGGTACTCCAGTGTGCGCCGCAGGACATCCTCAAACACATACGTTCTGAGATTTCCGATATGAGCGTAATTCCAAACCGTTGGGCCGCACGTATAAAGACCGACCTTGCCGTCCTCTATGGGCTCAAAAGGCTCGACGCTTCTTGTTTTTGTATTATGCAGACGAATACTCATTTTCTCGTTTGAAAACCGCCGTGAGTCCTGGCAATAGGTTCCTGACTTGCAGTAGTATACTAACGTGTCCTTGCTGCGTAAAGCTTCAGCCGATTTGAGTTTCGAAGGCGCCGTTTTATTCGATGAGCCGATGGCCAATCACACGAGCTACCAAGTTGGTGGTCCCGCAGAGTTATATTTGATACCGCAGTCTGAAGGCGATATAATCGGTGCCATTTCACTGGCGGCCTTGAGCGAATCGTCGATTTTCGTGCTTGGCGCTGGGGCAAACATCCTTGTATCCGATAGTGGCATCCCTGGAATCGTACTGGACATGGGGTGTTTTGACGCATGCCGGATCACTGGAGAAGGCATAGTATGCGGCGCCGGGCTCAACATCACCGACGCATCACAAGCGGCAGCCGATAATGGATTCACCGGGATGGAGTTTATCTATTCCATGCCCGGAAGCGTTGGAGGCTCGGTCTGTATGAATGCCAGGTGTTACGGAAGATCCGTTTCGGACATCCTCGAATGTGTTGAGATCATTGATAGTTCGGGTGATACAAAGCTTGAATATCCCAGCCTCGATATGTTCGGCTACAAGCGTTCACCGTACCAACGGCAATTCTGCGTGATAACGCAGGTCAGCTTTCGGCTAAGGCCCGGTGACCCGGCGCGGATAAGCGCCTCAATGAGAGATTACCGGGATGACCGGGAGAAAAAAGGCCATTTTGCGGCCCCATCAGCCGGATCGGTGTTTAAGAACAACCGTGACTTTGGGAGGCCTTCAGGCAAAATCATTGACTCTCTCGGGCTTCGGGGAGAACGAATTGGTGGCGCGATGATTTCAAAGGTTCATGCTAACATTATTGTAAACACAGGCGGGTCAACGGCCATGGACATTTTGCGCCTTATAACGCTCATCGAGGGACGTGTTTATCAAGGCTTTGGTCATGTTCTCGAGCGAGAGGTCATTCTTGTGGGAGAATGGGATCAGGGCTCGCTCAAAGCTGCGGCACCATCAAAATAATATTTCCAGCCAATTCGCACCTCAAAGTAGTGAGATCGATTTACTATTAAGTCGCTAAAACTAAAGGTGGCTAAAGATATTTCCCGATTCGGCATCAGGTACAAAAACAACAGGATATCATCGATTATGAGCTCTAATCGAATCCTTTGCTCCAGGGTGAGCAACGTACCCAAGGTCAGCGCAGTTCGTAGCGAAACATTGAAACTCCCTATGGAAAACTCAATTGGAATCGTTACTTTCATGGATGTGCGGCTTCCGGAGCCGAGCAGAGGTGACTCTAAGCCGGCTTTCAACAAAACGCCAAACTTCACTCTGTGAAAAGAGAGACCGCCTCCGGCAGCTAACCAGTGGCTTAAAAGATACTTCCCGTTCTTATCATGTTCAATCTGGAAATCCCAATCTGCCTGCAGGCTCACGGGTTGCGAATCGTATTTGATTTTTGCGTTGACCGTCTCCTCAGTCTCTCTAAATGAAACAGAATAGAGAGGCAAATGCTTGAACAAGATTATGTGATCTACGGCGACCTCCAAGGGTGAGGCAATCCGATAGAGAAGTTGTGTTTCAGCCCGTAGCATAGACTCCGGGGCCAGGAATTGGGGTGAGCGATAAGATTCCGCTGTCCAAATAACGGTTGATTCGACACCGAGGCGCGGGAAGTCCATAGCGACCGAAAATTGCGCGGCGATCCCCGGTCGGTATAGCATTGAAGCGGAGGTCAAAAAGCCAAACGAAAATGAGCCCCACGGTGCCGGCATATTAAAATTTGCCCCGCCATGTAAGGAGCCGCCCCACGGATCAAGGTGCGCCAATCCTTCCTGACGGGCAGTAAACCATGACCGTTCCAAGCTCTTCTCTCGGTAAACGCCGTATATGCCAACCATGGTCATTATCACCGGATCGAGCACAGGAAACCGTGCCGTAAACCCGAAATCAGCCCAGACGGCGTCGCCGAATAAAAATAGATCCACCGCACCGGGCACCATGTGAAATAATAAGCCGAATGGCGGCAAATCGTCTTGCGCTTTCCCGGCTTGATAAAGGGGATCCCTGCGCACTTTAGCCCAGGACCTCTCCGGAAAGCTCGGCAAAGACGCCACCCCTCCGGGCACTATCATGCCGAGGGTGACCACGGGCGTATGGATGAGCATCGAATCGACGGACAGAGTATTATCGTGACACCACGAACCACGAATCCGCACGTCATTATTTGAGTATAAATAGCCTACAGAAAGATTTGAAAAATCCACGAGCTCAGTCGTGAGCCTACTCTCTGAGAGCGAAAATACCTGAACCGACGGCATTAGTGAGGATAGAAAAATCAAAAACCCCATGGACCGAACACGCCGAATCCGTCGACCGAGCCGAGCGCCGAATACACCCGAAGGTGTGTCTAGTTGCATCGTAGTTTAGATCCTCTACGTCGCAATACCAGGCAAACCTCATATCTGCTTCAGATGAAAGGCTCCCACTCCTTGATGCGCAACTTTTTTCATGCCACTATCTGCCAAGTGATTATACTCACGCTCAACTGCGGCAGCTCATCTGTAAAATACCAGCTCTATGATTGGACTTGCAGGCAAATTCTAGCACGCGGCGTTGTGGAGCGGGTAACAGTAGGTGGATCTTCTATCCGTCACAGCGTCATGGGTCGGGACGAGGTCATCAAGGAGCACGAATGTAGAAATCACGAAGTGGCCATAGAGCTTATTCTAGACACCATTTCCCACCCGGAATACGGTGCTCTGAAAAATATTCGGGATATAAACGCCGTCGGGCACCGAGTGGTCCACGGGGGTGATAAATTTTCAAAATCCATTGAGATCGACGACACGGTGCTGAAGGCTTTCAAAGAGTTTTCCCATCTGGCGCCCCTTCATCTGCCGGCAAATATCTTGGGAATAGAAGGCGCAAAACGGGTTTTGCCCGATGTTCCACAATGCGCAATTATGGACACGGCCTGGCATCAAACAATGCCAGACTACGCGTTTATGTACGCTCTTCCCTACGCTTGGTATGAAGATCACAACGTTCGCAGGTACGGGTTTCACGGTACCTCTTTTCTCTATTGCGCAAAGCGGGCGGCGGTCCTTCTTGGAAAAGATCCATTTGAGACGAACCTAATCATATGTCACATCGGCAACGGCTCGAGTGTCTGCGCCGTGCGCAACGGTGTATCTGCTGATACCTCCATGGGCTTGACACCCCTCGAAGGACTCGTGATGGGCACCAGGAGCGGAGACTGCGATCCGGCGATTGGTTTTTACGTCATGAAGCAGATCGGGATATCCGCGGGCGAGGCGGAGGAGATTATGAATCGAGGAAGCGGCCTTCTTGGGATTACCGGATCCCTTATCGACAGACGGGATATTGTGAAGGCCGCCGGATCCGGCGACGATCGAGCGTCTCTGGCACTCGAGATGGAAGCATATCGAATAAAAAAATATATTGGCGCATATACGGCGGCGCTAGGTCGGGTTGACGCTGTAGTCTTTACGGCTGGGGTTGGAGAAATGGCGCCGCTCATCAGGCAAAAGGCACTCGCAAAATTGGATAACCTGGGTATTGCGTTGGATCAGAGAAAGAATGAAATTTCTGCGAGCAGGAACGTTGAAACCGAGTTAACCGGGCGCAATTCTTTGGTCCGAGTTCTCGTAATTCCAACCGATGAAGAATTGGTTATGACTGAAGACACATTTGCCCTGACTCGCGGCACCTACGACATCCACACTAACTTCCTCTACAGTTTTCAGGAGAAAGATTACCATAATTCTGAAAGGGAGGAAGCGTACCAAGAAGAACTGGCCGGAAATCCCAAACTCGCCGAGATTCGAGCACTCCAGTAACTGCGTCAACCATCCCTGCCCGCCATCAAATTATCATGTGCATCGAGAATCATTCTCTCAGTGTCTTCCCACCCCACACACCCATCGGTTATGGAAACGCCATACTGAAGATCAGCGAGATTGTCAGGGATTGCCTGCCCCCCGCCCGAGAGATTACTCTCGATCATAAAACCAATTATTGAATCATTGGGCACCCTTCTCTGATCCACCGTGGAACGTAACACCCATTCTTGCATGGTATGGTCCTTGCCTGAATTTCCGTGGCTACAATCTATCAGGATAGCAGGCTGCATTCCCAAATCCGCAATCCGTCGTTGCACATTGGATAGCTGAACCGGTGAGTAGTTTGGAGCTTGATTGGCGCCACGAGAGATGACGTGAGTATCCGGATTACCGGTTGTTGTGAGGGTGCAGGTATTTCCGTGTTGATCGATGCCGATAAAGCTGTGGGGACTTCGCGATGATCTCAACGCATTTATTGCGGATTCATAGCTGCCGTCGGTACCATTTTTAAATCCGACCGGCATAGACAGCCCACTGGCCATCTCTCGGTGGGTCTGGCTCTCGGTGGTCCGGGCCCCAATAGCGGCCCACGATATCAAGTCATCGACATATTGAGGGACGATAGGATCAAGCATTTCAGATCCCACCGGGAGACCCATCCCAATAGTCTCAAGCAGAATCCGCCGTGCTATTTGCAGGCCGGCCGCGATATCGTACGATCCATCCAAATTGGGATCGGTAATCAATCCACGCCATCCCAACGCCGTTCTCGGTTTCTCAAAATAAACCCTCATGATAAGATAAATAGTCCGGCTAACCCTATCTCGCAAGTCCACAAGACGATGAGCGTATTCGATTGCTGCAGCCCTATCATGAATCGAGCATGGACCGACTATGCCGAGCAGCCTATCATCATTTTTATGAATAATGTTGCGGATGGCTTGCCTGCTCTCGACAATCGTGGCGTAATGAATATCTTTGAGAGGGAGCGCTTTTTTTAGCTCTTCTGGCGCAACCAAAGGCGTGGCCGATTTTATTCTTAAGTCGAAAACTTTCTTTGTATCCGTGCCGGTCATTGCAGCGGTAGACTATGCGATAGCGGTGCAATATTCAAGGCTCTATGTTTAGGAGACGGTGTTGAAAACCCTACATGGCGCCCGGAAGCTGATTTCCATTTTACGGGCATGCCCGTCAATAGGACAGCTTGCGTTATTGGCGTGTCTGCCCTGCGTAATCGTATCATGCGTCCCCCAAGCGGGCAAACCCACAGCGGATTATAAAACCAATGACTCAAACAGCACGCCGCAATATCAGACGGAGAAAGCGCAACCGGTAGGTGAATTGGAACATATCTTGCAGACGATGGACATCACGCAAAAAGTGGGCCAGCTTCTCATAATCGATCTCTACGATTCACATGGAGAAGCGATTCGTCACGTGAATCCGGCCATGGAGGATTGGCTGTCGGTCCTCGAACCGGGTGGCGTGGTCCTGTACGGTGGTAACATCGATACTCTATCTCAAGTAAGAGAGCTTACATCGAGGCTGCAAGACTCTACCCGTGTCCCGCTCTTAATCGCCGTGGACCATGAGGGAGGAATCGTTAACCGATTTGATGACAGCGGGAATATCTCATTGACCGAGATCCCGGCGGCGAGCCAGATCGGCAATGTTGGAGATCCGGATCTCACGTATCAGATCGGCGCAATCATGGCACGGGAGCTCTCGGCTTTGGGGATCAACATGAACTTTGCGCCGGTGGCCGATATTGCCATCAGCGCCCATTCGGTAATCGGCTCGCGCTCGTACGGATCTGACCCGGTGGGGGTAGCCCAGATGGTAGCCTCTCTCGTCTTGGGAATGCAGGATTACGGCGTGAGCGCCGTCATCAAGCATTTCCCGGGCCACGGCGCGGCCGTGGGTGATACCCACTCCGGCACGGTGGTGTTGAATCGCACTCGAGAAGAGCTCGAGAGTGATGAGTTTGTCCCCTTTGTGCATGGTATCAACGCGGGCGCAGACGGTATTATGATAGCCCACCTTGTTGTGCCGTCGATTACAACCGATTTGACCCCATCCACCTTGTCGTGGGAGATCATGACCGGAATCTTGCGGCACGCTCTCGGCTTCAGAAACATTGCCATAACCGACTCGCTAACCATGGGATCGGCAGAAGAGCCAAAGAACGGCGATAAAGCCGTGGAATCGATACTTGCCGGCTCGGACATGCTTTTACGACCATCGAATCCGGAACTGGTAAAAAAAATGCTCTTGGACGCCGTGCAAAAAGGAAAGTTGCGGGAGTCTCGCATTGACGAGTCGGTGAGAAGGATTTTGGAGGTGAAGCTCTTGCGGCGGCCTTCGGCGGATAAGCTCATCACCCAAGAAGCGGCCTTGGAGGTGCTGAACGACCCGTCTCACCGCAAAGTGGTCGATACGGTCCGGTCCTCCAGGCGATAGCTCTGTTTTACCGGCCGGACGCTGTGATCCATCCGGACCATTCGTCAGGATTATGTCCCGCTGACGATCGTGTCTGCCACCGGACCACCGGCATTTTTATCAGCAACGGATACTGCTCGAGCTCCTCCAAAATGTCAAACTCCATATACTCCATGCCTCGTTTTTTATACAGGGCGCTCTGTCTATCGATCAGCGTTTCAGGATCTACGCTACGAGCGATATTTGCGAGCTCGCCCCTGGAAAGTCCTTTTTCCGCCAAATCCCTGAAATGATACTTTATGCGCCTCTCGCTGAAAAAGCGAATTGCCTTTTTTGTTTCGTTTGATTTTTTTATCCCGATAATTTGCACTTCCATAAACAACCACCTGCGAAGCAATGCAAGATTTCCGACAGTTATTTACTAAGCCTGATAACTGTGTTAGGTAACAAATGAGCAATGGCACCGATCGCCGACCGTTCCCATTCTACCATGAGATGGGTCAGCGGTCAGGCCGTTTCTAAGGGAGCTTCTATGGTCACCACGAATATTAAGGAATTGCTGAGCCTCGACCCAGAAGGACAGAGCATAGAAATTGAGGGTTGGGTACGGACAAAGAGAGATTCAAAAGGCGTCTGTTTCCTTGAAGTAAATGACGGCTCGTGTTTAAGAAACATGCAGCTCGTTATCGACAAGCAAACCTTTGCTGACTCAGATGTGGTCGATTCACTGGCTACGGGGGCCAGTGTGATCGCGACCGGTACGTTACAAAAATCTCCGGGGAAAAACCAGGCCCTTGAAGTTGGGATAACCTCCTGTAAAATTGTCGGAGACGCCCCTGTGGACTCGTATCCGCTGCAGAAAAAGCGTCATTCTTTCGAATACCTGCGTGAGATAGCCCACCTCAGACCGAGAACAAACACCTTTGGCGCCGTTGCGAGAATCCGTAACGCAATGAGCTATGCCATTCACACATTTTTTCAGGAACGCGGTTTTATCATTGTCCATACGCCAATCATTTCCACGAGTGACGCCGAGGGCGCCGGAGAAATGTTCCAGGTGACTACTCTGCCCATGGAAGAGCTCTCCACCGGTGACGTCGAGCTCGATTACACAGACGACTTTTTTGGCAAAAAGACCTCTCTGACGGTAAGTGGCCAATTGGAGGCCGAAATTTATGCCCTGGCGTTTTCCAATGTATACACTTTTGGGCCAACGTTCCGAGCGGAGAACTCGAATACCTCTCGGCATCTGGCGGAGTTCTGGATGATAGAACCTGAGATGGCGTTTTGTGACATTTCCTGCAATATGGACGTGGCAGAGGAGTTCTTGAAATATATTTTAGGGTGGGTACTCGACAAATGTGCCGAGGATATGGATTTTTTCAACCAGTGGATTCAGAAGGGAATCACCGAGAAGCTTCAGAATGTCGTCAATGCGCAGTTTACCCGCATGACATATACGGAGGCCATCGACCATCTGCAAAAAGCTTCGGCAAATTTCGATTTCCCATGTACATGGGGGAGCGATCTGCAGTCCGAACATGAGCGATTTCTTACCGAGGAGATCATCGGTGGTCCGGTAATTGTCACCGACTACCCCAAGCAAATTAAGGCGTTCTATATGAAGCTCAACGATGACCAAAAAACCGTCAGAGCCATGGATATATTAGTGCCGAGATTGGGAGAGATTATCGGTGGAAGCGAACGTGAAAACAGGCTGCCGGAGCTCAAAAACCGGATATTAGAGATGGAACTTGATCTCAAAGAATACTGGTGGTATTTAGATCTCAGACGATTTGGATCGGTCCCCCACTCAGGATTTGGCCTTGGATTTGAGCGACTGATTCAATATGTCACGGGAATGCAAAATATCCGGGACGTTATCCCGTTCCCAAGAACTGTAAATAGCGCCGATTTCTAAACGCCCTCGTTGACCATAGCTTGAGCACCCTCTGCGAGTACCAATGCCCTCTGCGCGTGCTCGGCGGTGCCGTCAAGGATAATGCCTGCACGGATTTCATCGATGAACGCGGCTGTGTCATCGAGCACGGCGTCCCGATCTCCTTCGTCGAGTTTTTCAGACCTATCCGGGTGTATCACTATTGCCTCATCCCCAATCTCGGAAATATACCCGTTCTCAAAAATGATCGTGCGCTTATTGCCGATTCCGGGTTTTGCCATTCCCCTGGCATAGCAGAGCTGAGCCGTGCATCCAGTGGCAAATGCTATCTGGATACTCCCGGAATCCGATAGAATTATTCCTTGATCGTTCTTCTTGCAATGGTATGAAGCAAAATAAGCCTCATAGTCGCCAAAATAATCCAGCGCTTCGTCGATGTAGTGATAGAGTGATCCGATAAACATACCCCCTGACAGCTCATCGATGTTATACCAACGGCTGATAGGGTTGCCGCTGCAGAAAATATGTTGATAAGAAATCGGCTTCCCCAATTCCTCGTTGCCCATACAAAGTTCGGCTATTTTTTTATGTTTCCCGCCGTAAAGGTAGGTTAAGCCCACATGATAGGAAATACGGTAGGAACGGGCGAGATCCATGAGGGAGGCCCCCTGCTTTGCGGTAATCGCAGGCGGATATTCTACAAACACGTTCTTCCCCGCCTCAAACGCCAACCGGACGTCCTCATAATGGGTGGAGTTCGGTCCCGTGAGTATGACCGCGGAGACCTCGGAATCTCCAAGGGCATTGGCAAATTCTCCAAACGCGCGAGTACTTTCCGGAATGAGTCCGTCATCCTGCTGCTCGATAAACGCATTGGCGCCTTCAACGCTGCGCGAGCAGATCCAGCCTACCTCCAGACCATCGATCTTTGCCACCGATTGGGTCCGGGCCGTCGCCATGCGTCCGGTTCCAACAATGCCTATCTGCACCTCAAATCTCCTTTGAGTTTGGCTCTCGCCAAACTTTGCCGTTCCACGCCCTTAGATAGACCGCGTCATCTTGCCTCTCAACGATTGTCTGTGGGTGCATTGGGATCTTCCCATATGGTGTGTCCAAGAGGTATACCGGTACGGCGAGACCCGAGGTGAATCCCCGCAAACTTTCCATAATTTCCAAACCTTTTTCGATGGGTGTGATAAAGTGGGACGTCCCCACCAACGTCTGGGCCTGATAGATGTAGTACGGCCTAACGCGCATGGACAGCAGGCCCCGCACCAATTTTTTCATCACTTCAGGATCATCATTGATGCCTTTTAAGAGCACCGATTGATTACCCAGCGGGATCCCGGCGTCAGCCAAAAGTGAGCAGGCCTTTCCGGCCTCCGCTGTCAACTCTTTTGGATGGTTAAATTGGGTGTTGACATAGAGAGGATGATATTTTTTTAGCATGTTGCAGAGCTCATGGGTAATTCTCTGCGGCATAGTGCATGGAGTCCGGGTGCCGATACGGATGATCTCAACGTGCGGGATGGCTCTTAAGCGAGCAAGGATTTCTTCAACAAAATCGTCTTGGTACGTCAAAGGATCGCCGCCGGTAATCAAGACGTCACGTATCTCCACTGTCTTTTCTAAAAATTTGAACGCCGCCTCGCGCGCTTCCCTGGAGAAATCGAATTTCTCCCTTCCCACCATTCGTTTTCTGAGACAGTGTCTGCAAAGCACGGGGCAAGTATTGGCCACCGTCCAAGCGACACGGTCGGGATACACCTTGATGATATTGGGGGCCGGATTATGTTCTTCCTCGAGAAGCGGATCCATAGTCCCGGCTGCATCCAGCTCCACTTTGTCGGGCACCGCCTGTCTACGGATGGGGCAATTTGAGTCCGACTTATTCATAAGGGAAGCGTAATATGCCATCGGAATTCCTCCTCGGCCTCATGAATCCCAGCCTCTTCGTCCGCGGATAGAGAAATATAGTTTTTTAGCTTATCAGTCGTGCGGATGGTTTCCGCTACCTGTTGTCGCCAGCTATCGCCGTTCCGCATCAACATCTCCTCGCATCTCCGTTTCTCGCCAGCGCATCGTTTATTATCATACGAATCATGTCTTCACCTCCCGCCCCCCACGCCTTCACCTGCATGGGGAAAATACTGTAAAAGGGCGAAAGCCCCGGTAGCGGGTTTATCTCAATAAAAAACGGTGTCCCGTCAACGGAAATCCTAAAATCCACCCGTGCGAATCCGGCGCATCCCAGTGCAAGAAAAACTGATTCCGCCGCCATGTTGATCTCCTCGCTCAGAGAAGCTGGAATCGACTCGGCGGGACAAACGACGGTTTTCTTATGGACGCTTTTTCTCTCTATGGAGTAAAAAGCGTTTGGATCGCTTTCTCCAAATGAGATTTCGGCGACGGGAAGCGCGACGATTCCTTCTGCACTAATAATTCCCGCGGTTATCTCTCGGCCCGGCACGAATTCTTCTATGAGCATCGGAGTGTGGAAAGCGTCAATGTTCGACGTTACTTCTGATAAGAGGTCGTCATAATTTTCCACCCGCGATCGAGCTCTGATTCCCATACTCGAGCCGCCGGTGTTTGGCTTGATGATAATCGGGTATTGCAGTGCCCGGGTTTTCTCTTTTATTACCTGACGTCCGTCGCCCGGTAAAATCAGCGCAAATGTCGGTGTTCTTACCCCGGCGTCGGCGGCAATTACCTTGGTGAGATACTTGTCGAGGGAAATCCCAAGAGAAACCGAGTCCGAACCGGTGCATGCAATACCCACGCACTCGGCGATTGCCGGCACAAGAGACTCTCGATTACGTGATCCAGACGCCTCCGTAATATTAAAAAGCACGTGTGGATTCACATCGATGATTCGTTGCAACGCCTTCCGGCCCCACGGGATATCCGTAGTTTCGCCCAGGCGCTTAAGGGCGCCGCGAATCCAATCGATGGTTTGCTGGTCCTCATATTCGGCAGAAACGTCGTCCGTGCCGGCTGTTGATGAACTTGGTGGGAAGTCGTAGATAAAACCGATATTCAGCATAAATTCACGGCAACAGCGTTGCCCTGAGAAGCCCACGGTGCTCCTGCCTCAGCGAAACCACAACTTTTCTCAAACGTCTTTCGGCAGATCACCTCAACGCCCTCTATAACCGTATTAATGGCATTTTCAATGGCGATCTGCTTTAGGAAACTAGAATCAACCGGTCTAGTCGGACACGATTCTTCAAATAGGGTTTGAATGCAGCGACTATGTTGAATCGCGTTCTCGATGGTGCATAACGGCTGATGACCGGCTTGTATTGCACCTACTACGCTGTGGAATGTACCTAAGCGATGCCGGTCAGAGGTGCTGTGGGGGAATCTGGGATCTTCATTGATTCCGGCGCGTGTGCGGACGCGGTATTTATCAGCCCGAGATGCCACAGAGAACTCGACCACGCCATTTTCAAATACATAATGTATCTCAGGTCCGTAATGCTCTGACGTCGCGTGGGTCGCCGTGTAGAAAATATCAACGCCGGTGTCGGTGGCAACCCTAAGAAACTGAGTATCCGCGGACTCGATACTCTGCCCTCGATAATTTTCACCGTAAATCTCAACCGGATTTGCCGATGCGGCAGGGGAGGCACCGGCGATATAGAGCATTACGTTCAGGTAGTGAGCCGCCGCGTTTTGAGCGGGTGAATCAAACACTTTTTTTTCATCCGCGACGAGACGTCCGGCCCAGTGGTTTCGCGAGTAGTATGCGGAGTCTCTCGGCCAGAGCACCAGAGCTTTGGTTTTGAGTAGACGTCCGAGCTCTCTCTCCAGCGCAAATTTTTTTAGGTTCTGTACTGCATCTGAATAGATATGTTGATACCCTATGGCAAGGAACTTTCCGGTATCGCGGGAAACCGCGCGCATGAGCACCGCGTCATCATAGCATCCGGCGGCGGGTTTTTCGCAGAGTACGTGATATCCAGCGTTTAGCGCCGCAATAGAAAGCTCGGCGTGAGATGGTATTCCCGTTGGCAAACATATAAGCTGTACGCTGTTTTTTTCAAGCTGTAGCATCTCATCGACCGCTCGGTGTATCCGAACACCGTTGCACCGCAGCACAGTTTCGCGGTCGGGTTCCGAGTCCCCAGGCCTAATGGCAACCGCCTGAAGCTTGGCAGTCCCTTCCCTTTCACAGCGCTCGATAGCCTCGAGGTGTGACTCCCCGTAACCTGCAATTCCGACCAGCCCGATGCCTAACGGTGTCATACCGGCCGTTTACCCCGTAACAATTTCAACCGCCGCCGCGCAGATGTTCCGGATCTCCGCAAATTTCCCGTTCTTTATAAGATCAGATTTTACCATCCAGCTTCCACCGCACGCCAAAACACAGTCGAGAGAAAGATATTCCATCACGTTGTCGGCCGAGATGCCGCCGGTTGGGATAAAACGAACGTCACCAAACGGAGCGGACATGGCTTTTAGCATCGCAGTTCCACCCGACGCCTGGGCCGGGAAAAACTTGAGCACTTCTAAACCCAATTCGAGCGCCATCTCTATCTGCGTCGGAGAGTTGATACCGGGTGTCACCGTATAGCCGTTCTCTAAACAATATCCCACAGTCTTTGGATTAAAGCCGGGAGACACGATAAACTTGGCACCTGCGTCCACTGCACGCTGGACTTGGAGCACTTTGAGCACCGTACCGGCCCCGACGAGTAACTCAGGATAGGTTTTGGAGATGAGCGAGATTGCTTTCTCGGCGGCCGCTGTCCTAAAAGTTATTTCCACCACGGGCAAACCTGCATCCAAAAGCGCTTTTCCCAAAGGTATCACGTCCTCGGCGCGTTCAATTTTTACGACGGGAATCAGCCTAAACGACTCGAGTGTCTCTAGTATAACGTCCATACTATCACCTCACTTCATACCGCTTTGACGGTTTTAGTAGCGCATAACGTGGATAGCCTGCCGGTTTATCAACGAGGAAGCAAGGCCGTCGAAAACCACGGCACATACGTCAACAAAAGCACCGCCGCTAAAAGTACCAGTAAAAATGGTACGACATTTTTGTACACCTTTGCCAACGGCTCTTCAAACCGGTACGATGCCAGGAAAAGATTGAGGCCCACCGGCGGGGTAAGATAACCAAGCTCGAGGTTTGCCAGAAAAATAATACCAAGATGCACCGGATGAATACCAAAAATCTCTCCCAAGGGTATGATCAACGGCGCGACTACGGTAATCGCGGAAAAAATATCCATAAGACAGCCGGTAACCAACAGCGCCAGGTTCAAAAGAATTAGGAATACGTATTTTGAATTGATATGGGCGGCCACCCATTCGCTCATGGTTACGGGCACCTCCGCATCAACAATAAAATAGGATAATCCGCGGGCAACCGTGAGTATTATCAGCACCCCCCCTATGATTGGTACGCTTTTTAGCGCGACCCTGGGCAGATCACGCCATTTAATATCCCGATTTATAATCACCTCGATAATTATGACGTAAAACACCGCGACAGCGCCGGCCTCCACAAGGGTCATAATGCCTAAAAAATAGCCGAGGATAATGATTATTGGCAGGAGCAACTCACCTAATGACGCTTTTAGCGCACCGGCGGCCTCTTTTATGCTGAACGGAATCCTTTTGATGTTATTTTTTACCGCCGAATATACGCCCATTCCGGCAAGGGCCAGCACCATGATAATGCCGGGAATAACACCGCCTATAAACATATGCTTGATGTTATATTGGGCAACCACGCCGTAAAGAATAATCGGGAGGCTTGGCGGGAACAGGAGCCCGATGCTGCCGGAGGCAGTCAAAAGTCCGTGGGAGAACTGTTTCCGTTCACCGCTTTTTATCAGCACGAAAGAGAGCAGCGCGCCTAGAGCCAAGATGGTGACGCCTGAGGCGCCGGTAAACGTCGTAAAAAAGGCACAAACAATTACCGTGGCAATTGACAATCCCCCCGGCAACATACCAAAGAAAGCTCTAAAAAGCTTTACCAGGCGCTCACCCGCCTTGCTTTCCGATAGGATAAAACCTGCAAGGGTAAACAGCGGTATGGCCGGAATAGACGGACTGATAAGCATCGAGTAGGCCTCATTTGGGATCACCTCGAGCGATCCGCCCGATTGAGCAAACAGCATAGTGCCCAACCCGCCCAAAACCACGAACAGCGGACCGCCGAATATTGCCGTCAAGATAAGGACGAAAAATGCAGGCCACCTGAGAGAGTGTGAAAGGGTGAAAGCGACGTCGGAAATGGAGAAAAAGAATCCGGGAATATCCGGGAAAATCATGAAGAGGATATTTATGATAGGATTAATGGCGATAAAAATGCCAAGCAAAATCCCCAATGCTGGAATCCATCTGTCTGTTTTCTCAACCGATTTTGCGAAAATAAATCGGACGGTCATGCCGAAATATCCTATGGGTATAATGAATACGGCCGCCAGCACCGGCACAATGCCTATCCGAGATTGCAGATCAAATCCGAGTAGGATAAATGCAAGGGCGCTGATTGAGAGGGTCGTTCCAACGGCGACCGCTACAAAATGGATAGTCGCTGAAACGATCCTCTTGGCCCGACTATGAAGAGCTTCATATCCGGCCGTTAGGGCAAGATGCCCGTCCTCCCTCGAAGTAATCAATCCTCCCAAAAACGTGACCCACACCACAATATGCTGTATATATGCCGACGACCCCGGTATACCGTTGTTGAAAAACTTCCGCATCACGATCTCGATGAGAGGGAAAAGCGTGAGAAGGATGAGGGAGATAAATGAGAAAGTGTTTTCAGTTTTTCTCAGAATCGACGAAGCCTTGGTGCTACTCATGCGTCCTTCGGTATTCGTCGCGTAAAGCTTTTACTTTCTCGTATACCTCGGGAGAGATGCTGGTTCCAACCAGGATATCATGCCCCTGTTTGATAACATCTTGCCATGACGCAATGTCTTCTTCGGTCTGATGATTGATGGTCAACCCGTTGTCTTTCATAATTTGGATGGCTTCAATTTCCAGTTTTTCAACTTCATCGTACAGAGGTAGCGTAATCGTCTGAGCAGCCTCGAGAAACTCCTCTTTGAACTGATCTGGTATCCGGCGCCAGGAACGTTCTCCGATTACGATCCCGGTGATGAGAGGCGCCATGGCCATGGAGCTCATGTACGGGGCGAGACCAAACCACTGGTAAATAGCGGCAATGAGAGGAGGAGTATGAAACGCCTCAGCCATACCGCTCTGAAGACCGGCCATAAGCCCAGTGGTATGGAGGGGAAGCGCGTCAAATCCCATGGCGCGCCATGTGTAGAGTATTTCCTCATCTTCGGCGCTTACCGCAATACGTTGCGCCCGCAAATCATCAGGGGTGAGCACCGGCCGCTTGCCAAAAAAATGGGCCCAACCCGCGGTTGTCCAAGTGATGAGCTCAAAGCCCTTCTCTCTGACAATCCCCGAGAACTCCTCAGTGGTATTTTCAAAGATATATCTCAGCTCGCCGTAGCTGGTATAGAACATGGGCAAGCTCAAAACCAACAGCTCTGAGGTGATACGATTCAAACCGGTTCCCGTGAGGGCCGCTCCATCCAATTGGCCGATCCGCACCTTGCGTACCATGTCCGCCTCGTCTCCCGCGATTCCGCCGGGATATATCTTCATGGTAACTCTGCCGCCGGAAATGTCTTTCCACAGGATAGCAAGGCGTTTCAACGCGGTGTCCCACGGCGAATCCGACGGCGCAAGACTGCCGACTTTTAATGTCAATGCCGATAACGACCCGGCAGATAGTATGCAAAATAGAACCATCAATCCTATTACTCGCTTTTTTTTCATCCCCAATCCTTTTCTTCAATCGATGAGAAAGTAATCTTCGATATTATCCAAAAGCCAACGGGCCTTGTCCTGAGAAATTATTGTAAGTAGCCGACTATCAGGATCATCATTTTCAATCTCAAGGGCCGTTTCGAGCAAACTCCTGAACTCATCCACATCTTGATTTTTTATCGATAGCGCCGTGGCCAGAGCCACGAATGGACCCGGTTTTCGTCCACCCGATAGCTCAACGGCCCGGTCAAAATGGTATCTCGCCTTTTCCTCACTCCCGCCCAACATCGCCGGAAGCGATCCATAGTATGATATGTAAAACTCGTGGATGGTGCCGTCTCCCCACGAGTCATCCAGCTCATATGCGGTCTCCATAATACGCGCCGCCGTTGCCCTGGTGAGCCCCAACTCGACGTCAAATGAGTCAATTGAGACCGCTGCTATCCATCCGGCAGCGCACCAGTAGAGGAGCGGAACATCGTCTGCGTCCATTGCTGAGAGATATTCATCAATCCCACCACTCAGTGCTGAGTTTTTAAATCCCGCATGCTCAACCTCGATGGCATCCAACAGATAGTTCCTTCCACGTAGATAGAGCTTTTTGGCCCGGGCTCGCATCTGCAATCGCAAATCATATTCATCATCGGCAAGCCGGTCAGACGGCGCCTGTACAAAAGCATTTGCATACATGACGAAACCACTTCCTGTTGTCATGAGCAAACCGGTATGATTTGGCGATTGGGCGAGCAGCGCTTCATACAGCTTTAGCGAAAACGGCAACGCGTCCGCGATCAGCTGCGGATCATCATCGCCGGTAAAAACGCTTGCGCCTTCTCCCGAGAGGGAGTCGATGACCGTATTGATGGCCAGTTGCTTGAGCGAGCAGGATGACAGAATTACGCTGAGCAGTAGCATCCCAATGCCAAAACGCCGGAAACCGAAATTCGGTACCGCGGAATTAGCTTTTTTTTTGTTCGTCATTCAATAATTCTCGATGAAAACATTACAGGAGTAGGTATTTTCGCTGGACCTGCCCTATAATGCCAAGGAAATAATCCATAATCAAGCTTTACGTAAGCCTTTTTTCTGGAAGCTTCTCTGACAAACTACTCCCCGCCTTGCATCCGTGTCAGCTCCCGATCAAACGAATTGGCAAAAAGAACAAGATCCTTGACTTCAAGAGGTTTTGTCACCTCAGGCTGTACGCCGCCTTCCCTAAGGCTCCGCATAAAATTCCGCGCGGATAAACGCTCGCCGACGTTGTCCTTAGTGAATACGTTTCCTGAATCATCTAGAACAATTCCGCCGAGATGGGCCAGTTCGTAGGCGAGGGGAACATCCCGTGTAATTGCCAGATCGCCGGACTGAATATGCGCAGCAATATACCGATCGGTGCTCCCCTCCCCTTTTTCCACTTGGATTTGCACAATGTGTGGTGAGGACGGTAGGGGGAGGATGCGATCGGCAACAAATACTGTAGATACCTGCCGCTTTTTTGCCGCCCTGCTGATTATTTCTCTAATTTTTCGCGGGCAACTGTCGGCGTCCACCCATATTTTCACGGCACGGCGGCCTTATACAATTTTGCATTTCCGTCGATAGCATAGCCGGGCACTGACGCGGGTACCAATACCGATTCACCCTTTTTTAAAGAACACGTCTCATCTGAACTGTCCGGATGCAAGAAACATCGGCCGTCGATCACAATATAGATCTCAACCGAATGGTTAGGTGCCGATACGTATGAGTTGCCGTTTGACACACAAATTTCGGACAAAATGAATTCCTCCGCCTCAGACTGGTAGGTTTTCTCTGTTGCCGAGACGCTCACGCCGTCCAAAACGATTTTTGGTCTCACGTCAAATGTAAGGGTGGCAAGGAGCTCAGACACGTCGATATGCTTTGATGTCAAACCGCCGCGGAGGACGTTGTCCGAGTTTGCCATGAGCTCCACGCCCATTCCGTCGAGGTAGGCGTGCAACTCTCCGGCACCCAGGTAGAGAGCTTGCCCGGGGGTTAGACGGTACAAATTCAGCAGAAAAGGGCAGAGCACCCCCATATCTCCGGGGAACAGCGCATGGAGCTTGGTCGCCCACGCGAAAGGAACTTCCTTTTTGCCCTCTGACCGTGCAGCCACCTCCGAGGCAATTTTATGCCTTTGTGACGCGTCGACTGTCAGCAGCAAATCCAAAAGCGACCTAAGCCCGTCGCGATCCGGCGAGGCGGACAACTGATCTGCCAACCCGCTAAGAAACCCGATCTTAAGGTCGGCCAGGTGACCGATGATTTCCTCAATCGGCCTGAATCCACACATTGCCCAAAACGGCGTCAAGGCACAGATAATCTCGGGCTTATGGTTTTTGTCTCGGTAGTTTCGGCGGACCGAATCGAGGGCTATGCCCTCTGCATTCTCGCGCTCGTATCCTCGAGTCGCCTGGTCTTTATTAGGGTGAGACTGTATGGATAAGGGTCTCCCTGCCGCCAACACCTTGAATAAAAACGGCAGTGACGCTCCGAACTTGTCCACATTCTTGGGTCCAATGATACCGTGTGGATCCTCCCGAATGAGCGCATCGAGGGGCCTCTCGCCGGTCGGTATACCAGCGCTTGAAGGCGCCTTGGGATGATCTCCCATCCATAATTCCGCCATCGGGGTCTCTTCAAGATTATCGATACCGAGAAGATTGGGAATCATCGAGATCGACCCCCAATCGTAGTATTGAATCGAATTATTTAGTTTTGTGATTTTCATGAAGATTCCCCAGAGCTCGTTCGTGCCTAAGCTTCTTAAGCGGATTGCTTAATACCCTATTCTGCTCGTACAAAAGTCAGCCGATCTTTAAGTTTTTTAACTCCTGGCAACTTTGCATGACGGGCCAATCCCCTCTCGAGATAATCGCGTGCAAGCTCATACTTTCTTTCATCCGCGTATACTTCCGCCATTTTCTTCAGAAAAAAAGCGCTGTCTTGATCTGAAAAATTAAAAGATACAAGCTCCTCCAGCACGTCCAATAGATCCTCATGCTCCAAAGTACGCGGAAAACGTATGCAGCTCAAGTGGCGCAGTTTATCGATAACTTCTCGGAAAAAGTGTCTGAAGTACGGCTTGTCCTGTTCATAAATTGCCACGCTTATGAGAAGTCCATAGGCCTTTTGGTAATCTCTCCTTCTGTCATATTCCTCCGCGAGCAAAAATGCGCAGTCCATGTAATCTTCCCGGTCAAGGTAGCGCGTAATGTCAAAGTTATCTTCATTCACCAGCCGATCATAAAGCTCGATCGCCTCATCGTCATTGTCGTGGAGGAGATCAAAAAAAATAGCCTTAGCCATGCTCTCAGGATCATCCTGACGCTTCCGCAAGAACTCCCGATAATCGAACGTCGAACGATAAATAACGGCCCTGTTTGTGCGGTCATACTCAAGGCGGCGCACGGGATCGCTTAATACCTTATATGCGGTTATCAACATACGCATCATAGCAGCGTTTTTACCCGACGGTTTTAAATCAGGATGAAATGCTTTTGCTTTTTTTCTAAATGCTCGTCTT
The DNA here is from genome assembly GCA_002688185.1 of Spirochaetales bacterium. The sequence continues at coordinate 8,328 of NZCE01000042.1, read as the reverse complement.
ATGTCTGAAGCCGTACAGGTTGGCTCGACATCGAGCATCTGGTAGTAACTTTTCAAATCGATCCTCGCCGGCGTTAGCCTTGGTAGAGAAATTACAGTATAAAGATATAAAAAAAAAAGCCAATACGGACGAGAACTCGTTGAGCTCCACTGCACTAATGAATCGGAGGGAGGCCAAATGAATCTAAAGGATCACAGTCACACCAGGTATAATCCGCTGATCGACCGTTGGATACTGGTATCCCCACATCGAACAAAGCGCCCCTGGCAGGGCAAGACCGAGCAACCCGCTCGAGATATCTTACCCTCATACGATCCTGACTGCTATCTCTGTCCCCGCAACGCCAGAGCGGGAGGAAAGATGAATCCCGACTATTCGGAAACACATGTGTTCCCGAACGATTTTGCCGCCATTCTGCCTGATGCGCCATCGGGGGTCTTCGACAACGGGGGATTGCTTCAGGCCCGGGGCGAGCGCGGGATCTGCAGAGTCATCTGTTTTTCCCCCAAGCATAATCTCACATTGGCTCGGATGGACGCGTCGGCAATCTCAAGAATTATCGAAACGTGGAAACGAGAATATGCCGACCTCGGCTCTATGGATTTTATTAAATACGTCCAGATATTTGAGAATAAAGGGGAAATCATGGGCTGCTCTAATCCCCATCCCCACGGGCAAATTTGGTCAAATGAAACTGTGCCCCAACTGCCGCTCCAGGAGACCGACTGTCAACTACGATACAACACCGCAGGCAGCCGGTGTATGCTCTGTTCGTACCTCGAGTTAGAACTGTTGCAATCGGAACGCCTAGTTCTGCAAAATGCATCATTTGTCGGGGTAGTGCCATTCTGGGCCGTTTGGCCTTTTGAAACCATGATTCTACCACGTCGTCACATCACTTCCGTGTCAGACCTCACGCCGGCGGAGATCGATGATTTTGCGGAAATCTTAAAACGCATCGGAACAAGGTATGACAACTTGTTTGAGACAAACTTTCCTTACTCAATGGGAATACATCAAAAGCCAACCGATGGAGCGGCACACGACGAGTGGCACATGCACGTGCATTTTTTTCCTCCCCTTTTGCGTTCTGCCACGGTAAAAAAGTTTATGGTTGGGTACGAAATGCTCGCTATGCCACAGAGGGACATTACCGCCGAGATGAGCGCAGACAGATTGCGGAAACTGCCCGATGAGCATTATGCGGCCATTTAGCCATCCTTTACATTGGGGCTAAAATCAAACACGCCGCGGAACGGGTGTTTTGCCCTAAACGCTGTTCCTGGAAATCCTTCGTCAAAACAGCGCCGGTTTTGCTCTTCGCCGGATAAAACTCTGTACGGCACCCAGCCCGAGGGAGCGAGTATTTCGTTCGGCCGATAGCGAACCTTGTATGACATATGATTATTCTCTTCCACCACGTATCCGAGGTAAAACCAGCGAATATTCATATATAGAGCCAATTCTAATCCTTTGAGTATCGTAAATGTCCCCAGGCTCCGACGTTCATAGGCCGTGTCAAAATAGCAATAGACGGCAGACATCGACGTGCCGGTTACATCAAGATGAAGGACCGAGATGAGATGATTTACGTCAAAAACCGATATTTGAGTATTGCCAAATGTAGGAGAAAAAAAAGATTCCACGTACCGCTCAAACGACTCAGAACCTTTTCTTTCGAATCTTTGCTGATGTTTTTTGTAAAGAACGAATCCCCGGCGCGACATCCCCGGTGCTCCCACAGTCACTCTGAACATTGAATTCTTGGAAAGAATCCGTTTCCCCGACCGGCTAGGTGAATAATCGGTTACGATCACCCGTAGAGGAATACAGCGCGAGCATGACTCGCAAACTGGTCTAAAAAAATATGCACCAAAATGCCTGAATCCGCCGGAGAGAAGATAATCGAGTTGATCGGCGTCCGGCGCAGAAAAGAGAAAATTCTCTGCTATAAACTTACGTCCGGAGATATACGGACATTGGGTTTTGGTATCAGGCAACTCGAGAAATTTCATTGAACGTCTTGGTTCCTCTCCCGGCTTGACTCACTCCTCGTTGAAACGTATAAATCCACGGTGAGAAGGTTGCGTCCCGTCAAGCGGATTATTATGGAGGATTCAAGATGAAAATGTCCAGTCTGCAGAAGAACCGGTATGAATACGCACCAAAGCTTCCGTCAGTACTGGCAATGCCCCTAGAGAAAATTGAGCTCCGGTCCGGCATTGAAACAGGGTCCGCCGGCGATCAAGCGGCCCTGAGCCAAATCTTCAAAAAAACATTTGGCAAGCCAATAGTGAGTTTTGAGGCGGGGAACAACCCGTATGCCCACAAAGTCCTTACTGTTGGGGTTGTTCTCTCAGGAGGCCAAGCACCGGGAGGACATAATGTAATAGCCGGAATCGCGGATGCACTACGGGCCGGTAGTGCTGATTCCAGGCTGATAGGGTTTCTTGGGGGACCGTCTGGTATCCTGCAAGACAATGCAATCTTACTCACGTCTGAGATAATAGATAGCTATAAGAATACCGGCGGTTTTGACATGATCGGCTCCGGCAGGACAAAGATAGAAACACAAGACCAATTCAAATCGGCCCTCGAGGTGTGTCAAAAACGGCAACTAGATGCTTTGGTCGTAATCGGCGGAGATGACTCAAATACCAATGCGGCGTTGCTCGCCGAGTATTTTGTCGATCAAAACTCCGACATATGCGTCATTGGTGTTCCCAAAACCATCGACGGCGATCTCAAGAATGAAATGATAGAAGTGTCCTTTGGATTCGATACTGCGACAAAAACCTATTCGGAGCTCATCGGAAATATCGAGAGGGACGCAAACTCCGCAAAAAAATATTGGCATTTTATCAAGCTCATGGGCCGGTCGGCGTCACATATCTGTCTCGAGTGTGCTTTGCAGACCCAGCCAAACATTGCAATCATCTCTGAGGAGGTAGAGGCAAAAAAACAAACCCTGGGCCAGATAGTCCATCAAATTGCCGATATCGTCGTAGGTCGAGCAAAAAACGGCGACAATTTTGGCGTCGTATTGGTTCCGGAGGGATTAATTGAGTTTATTCCAGAGGTAAAGATGCTCATTTCTGAGCTTAACGCCCTACTTGCGGATCACGTTGAATATTTTTCCACGTTAAATACGTTTGAAGACCAGGCCGAATGGGTAAATAAAAACCTGACCCGTGACTCCTCCTACGTATTCTCCTCGCTACCCAATAACATTCAGAGGCAGCTCCTCATGGATCGAGATCCCCATGGCAATGTTCAGGTATCGAGAATCGAGACCGAAAAAATGTTAATCGAAATGGTTGACGACAGACTCGCCGAGCTGAAGACAGAAACCAAATACTCAGGAATTTTCAGCTCGCAAAATCATTTTTTTGGATATGAGGGCAGATGCGCATTTCCATCCAACTTTGATGCCGACTACTGCTACTCACTGGGGTACAACGCCGTTGTGCTGGCCCAATTTGAGCTCACAGGATATATTTCGTCAATCAGAAACTTGGCCCTCCCCGCCTCCCAATGGCTCGCCGGCGGGATCCCCTTCACGATGATGATGAATATGGAACGACGGCAAGGTCAGGAAAAGCCTGTGATTAAAAAGGCCCTCGTTGAACTTGACGGGAAACCATTTCAGTCGTTTATTTCAGAAAGAGAAGTCTGGGCCCGGGAAAGTGCGTATGTATTTCCCGGAGCAATTCAATACTACGGACCGGACGAAGTGTGTAACGCTCCGAGCAAAACCCTTTCTCTTGAACATTCATAGCCGCACCGACGCATTTTATGATCCTTGTCGTCGGACAGAACAGCGCTTGGCAGAATACATACCTGCTCCCGGACATGTTGCCTGGAAAAGTGAATCGTGTAACCGGCGTTACGAGATCTGCGGCGGGGAAAGGAGCAAATCTTTCGCGCGGTTTGAACTTTCTTGGAAAGACCCCGCACCTATTGGCGTACGCCGGCGGGCACATAGGCGGTCAATTTACCGTAGCGTGCGACCGGGACGGCATCCGGAAGACGATTGTACCAATATCTTCTGAAACGCGGATGTGCACGACGGTCCTGAGCAAGGCAGGGATTGCCACCGAGATAGTCGAGCCTGCCCCGGAGATTAATGAAAGGGAGGCAGGTGAGTTTCTAAAGGCGTTTCTGGCGCTGTTGCCCCAAGCGAAGTGTTTGGCGATAGCGGGTACAGCCGTGGACGGTGATACACCCGATTGCTATCTGCAGTATGCACTTAGGGCAAAAGAACATAACATCCCGGTATTTCTCGATTCATACAGGGAGCACGGGAAAGTGGCTCTTGCCGCCGGTCCAGATATTCTCAAAATCAATAACGATGAGCTTGCGGATCTCACAGGTATGCCGGTAGATTCCCGCCAAGATCGAGAAAACGCCTGCACGTCAATCCGAGAAGACTTTGGCATTAGGTGGATCATCATCACCCTGGGGGAGAACGGGGCTGAGGGATTCTCAGCCGCCGCCGGCATAGTTGCCTCTCCACCAGCAATCAGCGCTAAAAATCCCATCGGTTCCGGGGATGTTTTCTCTTCAGGAGTAATATCTTCTATGCTCGATAGTGGCTTTTCCTGGGATCTTGACTGCTTGGAGCAGTCAATTCGACTTGCAGTTGCTATGGGAACCGCCAATTGCATTTCTCTGAAAACGGGTCATGTGGAAAGAGCGCATTTAAGGTCGATCTTGCCCAAAGTCGAGGTGCAAAGACACCTAACAGCGCGATGAGCTGCGTTGGTTCAGTGTATGTTTTAGGCAAAAAAAGTCTCAGAGTCTAAAACTTCATCGATGCATTCGTCAAATATGCCCGTATCAAATGCCAAATCGAGACAAGTGTATCTATTTCTAATCAACCGCGCCAATCGAAATGCCTCGCCGATATCCTGACGCTTGAGTCCGATTTCTTCAGGGCGCGTTGGTGCACCGGCCTTTAAAAAACGATTCTTTAAGTCGTCGTAGAGCAACAGCTGTCTTTTAGCCCTCTCACAGATCCGTGACCAGCCTGCGGCAATTGCATCTATCCTTCGCTGAAACGCGCTGCCTTCAGCGTATTTGGCTTTACTTTCGCCGATTACGTCCTCTACGATCTGAGTCCCCGCAAACAGCGTCCTGATCCGTCTTTCCTCGTCGTCCCAACTCATTCGGTATTTTGTCGCCTTGTGCAGATCAAGGTCTACCAGGTCCCGCGCAAATAGCCTATTCATGAGGGCGGTCGTGGCCAAGGTCGCGATGCCAACTTTGAATCCGTGGGAAACGGGCACGCCGTCGACCGAAAGGTGTCTCATCTCCCAGATATGGCTCATGAGATGTTCGGCCCCCGAGGCGGGTCTGGATTTTCTCAGCCGCTGCATAGAAATACCAGTCATAATAAGGCCATAGAAAACCGTCGCAATGGCCGCCGCGTCCCGGTGTTGGATGCCCTCGGGCTTCGAAAGCCAATCATCCAGAGCTGTCTGCACCATCCGCCAGCATACGTCATCGATAGGATCCTCACCAATTTCATCCGCGATTATCCAATCGGCGCCCGCCGGAAATTTACTCGCGAGGTCGGCGTATCCGGCGGCCGTCATACTGAGCGGCGCATTTCGCAAAACCCCTGAATCGGCGAGAATTACACGAGGCGCGCTGCAATATATGCTGTTCTTAAATCCGTTCTTTACTATCGAGGCGCCCGGGGCCGAGTAGCCATCCACGGAGGCAGCGGTGGCAACGACCATATAGCCAAGATTATTTTCATACGCGGCAACCTTAACCAGGTCATTTATTGTACCCGACCCTACGGCAACCGGAAAACAGCAACGGCTGGAGATCTCGCCCCGAATTTCTTGAATCAGTGCGTACTCGGCCGGCAAAATCGGGTTGCCGGGATAAACGAGCGGTTGAGTCAGATCGACACCGTTGTCATTCAGCAACGCGGCAACCGTCTCACCGGCAACGGCATAGGTATTTTCATCGGCGACTAGAAAACATTTCTCGCCACCAAAGTGCCTCCGGTACAGGATTGCCGCATTTTTTAGCGCATTTCCGGTTTCCAGTAGGACGGTGTCGGTGGCAAATGTCAAAGCTTCTTCCAACGTCATCTTAAAGCCGTTTTCTCAAAGCATCCCAGAATCTCAATAAGGGGCACTGAGCGCTACTTGAGAGTTTTTTATAATCGTCGTCACTCATGGCGGTGAGTATAGACGCCGCTTATTTAGGTGTCAAAGGTTCAAAAGGGATTCGTACGTCGTTGGATATTCAATGGCACCATGATATTCTACCGCCGATGAGGTGATTATGAGCGAAGAGCAATATGTCCGGCCAAGTTGGGACGATTATTTTATGGAGGTAGCGGACGCTATCTCGAAACGGGCCACGTGCGGGAGGGGTAGAAGCGGTTGCGTAATTGCGAAAGATCGCCAACTATTGGTAACAGGCTATGTAGGCTCGCCCCAGGGATTACCCCACTGTGACGAAATCGGTCATCAAATGAAAAAGGTAGTTCATGAGGACGGAACTATCTCGGAGCATTGCGTTCGCACGGTCCATGCTGAGCAGAACGCGGTTTGTCAAGCCGCAAAACGTGGCATTGCCATTGAGGGCGCAACGCTCTACTGCCGGATGACCCCGTGCCGCACGTGTGCAATGTTGCTTATCAACTGCGGAGTTTCCCGCGTGGTTTGCGAGAGAAAGTACCATGCGGGGAAAGAGTCCGAGGAGTTATTCAGCGAAGCCGGGATCGAGATCCAATATAAATTCGACGAGCTCCAACGATATGAGGATCAATAATCTCGCTTAGGCAAATGGTAGATTCGCCTTTCAGGATCACTATTCTGACGGTAAAAGATCGCGACATTCCCAATTATCTGGATGAGTGCTGAGCCGGTCTGTGAAGCCAGCAACCCTGCCGACACATCCTTATTTTCTTTGAAATCGAGATATTTCACCTTCACCAATTCATGATGAAGCAAATTCTCATCCAGGGCTGCCCGAATCGGCTCCCCTACCCCTGATTTTCCGACTATCACCAGAGGTTTTAGCTTCTGCGCAGATTTTCGTAGGAAATTTTTCTGAAATCCTTCTAGTCTCATTACCCGCCTCTCTTCATGCACCCGTTTCATCCGAACGTTACGTCCTTAAAAAAAACCCCTTGCACCGTTTCAGAATCGGGCATACAATACCATGGAATAAAATAACACAAGGAGTAGGATCAGTATGAAAAAATCCTTTGGCTTTCTGGCCATCCTTTTGCTGCTCGGAGCAACGGCGTTTGCTCAAACCGTGGTATTTCAGCACACATTTACCCGTCCGGCTACCCTTCCAAACGCCCACGGCGATTGGGAGGTAAAAGGAGGACGGCTCTATCAGAGTGACACGGAGGAGCATCTGGCAAAGATAAACGTCATGGCCACCCAGGCTGGTGAGATGCAGTATGAGTTTGACGTGCGCTATGAGGGTGGTGGAATTGATGACATGATGGGTGGGTTTGGCATCCACTTTTTTGTTGACAAAGCCTGGGACGGCAGGAGCTGGGGCAACGGAAACTCATATCTCCTCTGGCTTAACTATGATGAGCTATGAAAACAAAATCCGGTTGGATTTTGCTAACTGCCTACGTTGTAAGTAGATAAGAAGTCGCATTCCTGATACTTTGTCAAAACTATTTCATTATGTGGCCCAAAAATCCCCCGAATTTGTCAGTTTGCACGCCCAAATGCTATGTTTTCCCTCTTGATTATGGTAAAGTCTAAGTATTGAAGCCTTATTTTTGCTTTGGCTTAGATATGTCCATAACTGGGAGGGGACTAAAGTGCGACCTAGGAAAACTCAACACGAAACCGATGCCCTAAGTACTTTCAGAATGAAAAAGGTGATAACTATCAAAGAATTGTCAGGGGTTTTGCAGTGCTCATTCTCCACTACCCGCAGACGCCTAAGGGAATGGAAAGCACTCACGAGCTACAATAAAAGTGGAAGCTACTATACGCTGCCGGACATACCCGAGTTTTCCAAAAGAGGTTTGTGGCATTACCGAGGTGTTTTCTTCTCTAAACACGGCACGCTTAAGAACACGATCATCCATTTTGTGAGAACATCCGAGAAAGGCTTATCTAATTCTGAAATTGAAAAGATTCTTGGAGTAAATCCAAACTCGTTTTTTCCCCAGTATCGGGAACTCGCCGAACTGAAAAGGGAAAGGTACAAAAGAGAAGTCGTTTACTTTTCTTCACAAGAGCAGATGTACAAACTTCAAAAAGAAAGGAGATTTCCTGGAAAGCCTTCTGCTCCCAAGTTATTACCTGATGCAATAACCATAGAAGT